>NZ_CAKZRO010000140.1 GCF_937146585.1 uncultured Halorubrum sp.
CGACCATCGCGACGTCGACCGCGTTCTTCGACATCCGGGCGATGCCGGTGACGATCCGCGGCCACGCGAGGTCGGTGGTCCTGATCACACGGTGCCGGTCGATCAGCCCGGCGCGCGCGAGGGCGAAGCCGATGTACAAGATCAGCGCACGGAAGGGGTTCGGCAGGCGAGACACGGCAGATGCGCTCCTTTTCTGCTGGCGGCTAAAGGCGTTTCGTCACGCGGCAGTCGGTTCCGGATCGGCGGGGCGCGGCCGGGCGGATCAGGCCCCGGAGACCAGGTAGACGGCCGCGGCGGCGAAGAGGATGCCGACCCCCTTGCGGGCGGTGAACGACTCGCCGAGGAACAGGAAGCCGATCACCGAGGAGAAGACGAGGAACATCGCGAAGATGGGCGTCACGACGCTCACCGGGCCGAGCGACAGCGAGCGGTACAGCGCGAGGATCCCGATCCCGAGGAACACCCCCGCGGCGAGCACGTACGCGAGCTTCGGCGACCCGAGGTGCGCGGTGAACCCCTGTCCGGTGTACGCGATCACGCCGATCGCCATGGCGACGAGCAGCGTGTTCGAGACGACGACGGCGACGTCGCTCGGGATCGCGTTCGGTCCGGTCGTGGCGACGCGCATCAGCGGAGAGACGAGCGCGTACGCGCCCATGGCGAGCAGCGCGAACGGGAGATACGTCGTGGCCGAGGCGTCCATACTTCGGCGTCGACGGCCGACGGCAAGTGCCTGTCGACCCGGAGTCCCCGCCCCTCCGTCGGTTGGCGGCGGTCCGGTCGAGGACCGTTCAGCGGTCGGTGCCGGGCACTCCCGACCGCTCGACCGGCACGGAGACCGTAACGAGCGTCCCGCGAGGCTCGCGCTCCTCGAAGCTGATCCGCCCGCCGAGGTGGTCGACGCCCCACTTGACGATCCAGAGGCCGATCCCGCTGCCGTGGCGCAGCGGCGTCTCCGCGCCGCGGTCCAGCACGTCGTACTCGGCCGGGTCGATCCCGGGACCGTCGTCCGCCACGGTGACGTCGACCCAGGCGTCCGCGACGGTCGCGTCGATCTCTACCCACGGCGACGCCCGGTCGTTGTGGCGGATCGCGTTCGAGCAGAGGTTCTCCAGCACGACGCGCAACACGACGGAGACCGTGACCTCCGGCACCCGGCCGACCTCGACCCGGGCCCCGGAGTCGATCTCGCGGGCGTCGGCGACGGCCTCGTCGACGACGTCCGGCAGCGGCGACGACGCGTACTCCTGCGTCGGATCGAACAGCTCCCCGGCGGTCCGGGTGCGCTCGCTGAGCTCGAGTATCCGCCCCGCGCTCTCTTCGATCACCGACACGGCGCGCTCGTCGCTCGACTCCGCGCACAGCTGTTCGGCGTACCCCTGGATGAGGTTCGTCTCCGTCCGGACGTCGTGACGGAACACGCGGTTGAGCACGCTGAGCCGCTGCTGTTGGCCGAGGTACGCGCCGACGTCGTGGAAGGTGATGACGCTGGCGCTGGTGCGGTCGTGGTCGTCGACCACGTCCCGCACCGTCGCCTCGTACGGCCGTCGCCCGTCGCGGCCGACGATCGGGATCGCCCGGGGCTTGTCGTCGCCGTCGGCGAGGTCCCTGACCGCGTCGTACCGCGGGACGGTCGACGACGCGGGTTTCCCGATGGCCTCGCGGCGGTCGATGCCGAACGCCTCGGCCGCGCTCTCGTTCAGGTCGACGAGGAGCCCCTCCGTCCCGACGACGAAGACCGGGTCGTGGAGCTGCTCGAAGACGAGCTGGCGGGCGCGCCGCCGCGGCGCCGGCGCGAGCGTGAGCAGGCGGAACCGCGAGAGCGCGAGGAGGTACGCCACCCCGGAGACCACGAACACCAGCGGCGTGGGGTCGAGCCCGGCGATCGGGATCGCGCCGGTAATGTAGGCGACGCTGCCGGCCCACGGGGCCGCGGTCCCGACGAGCAGAGCCGCGCTCTGCCCCCGGAACGGCCGCGCGTCGTCGCGGATCAGCTGGAGCAACGGGACCGACCCGACCGCGCCGAGGAGGTAGGTGTAGCCGGCGATGATGTAGTACAGCGGGCCGGGGACGACTTCGAGGAACGTCCCGACGGCGGTCTCCCGCACGACCCGTTCGGTCGCGAGGAGGTTCCCCGGGTCGCCGGCGGCGGCGACCGCGACGGTGGCCGCGGGGACGATGGAGACCGCGGCGACGGTGAAGGGGGTCACGTAGCGGTCGTAGCCGGTGTACGCCAGCGCGAAGAAGAGCCAGCCGACCGGGACGGCGACGACCCCGACCCACTGGACGTCGTACCACAGCGCCTTCGCCGGCAGCGTCGCCGCCTCGAGTTCGAAGACGAGGAACGTCGCCCACCACACTTGCCCGACCAGCAGCACGGCGAGCCACGTCGCGCCCGGTTCCGGACGCTCGCGCCACGCGAGTATCGCCGCCGCCAACCCGACGCTCACCGCGACGAGGAGGGCGACGGACAGCGGACTCAGCGCGGCCATTGTGATTTTTTACGCGCATTTGATTTATAACTCATCTGGTCGAATTATCTCATCTAAAAAACCGACCGCTGAGCGGCGCTGATCCGGATTCGCCGCCGTCTCAGGGACCCAGCGCGAGGAGCACCGCGCCGGCGACGAGGTAGCTACAGTCGGGCGCGACGCCGAGCGTCGAGCCGTCGAGTCGGTCCGCGAGCGCGGTGACGGCCACGGAGACGCCGAGACCGGCGGCGAGCGCGGCGACGACGCTCCCCGACGCGGCGTCGGTCGCGACGAGGGCGACGAGGAGTCCCGCGGCGACCCCGTCGACTGCGAACAGGATCCGACGCGTCTCGGCGACCCCGTACACGACCGGAAGCGTCGACACGCCCTGCGCGGCGTCGGCCGCGACGTCTCTGACGTTCGGCACCTCGACGTCGACGAACGAGCGGGCCGCGACGTACGCGAACAGCAGCGCGACGGTCGGCGCGTGCGCCGGTTCGACGGGGACGCGGGCGAACGCCAGCGGCGCGGCGACCACCGCGACCGCCCACGCGAGCGCGACCGCCGCGGAGTTGAGGAGGAACACGTCCTTCAGCCGCGGGACCGAGACCCCTCCGAGCCGCGGGACGCGGTCGCCGAGCGGCGCGACGAGGCCGCCGACGGTCGGCAGCCAGTCGGTCGCGTAGCCGACCCACACCGCGCCCGGGACGAGGACGAGCGCGAGCGCCGCGGGACCCGCGCCGACCGCGAGCGCGACCGCGAGGCCGTAGCTCAGGGCGGCGGCGACCATGAGCTGATCGCCGTAGCGTAACGCGAACTGCGCCCGAGCCGGGGTCGACCCGACGTCGCCCTCGGCGTCCGCGACGTGGTCCGCGGCGTACACCGAGAACGCGACGAGTCCGACCGCGACCGGCGCGGTCGACAGCGGGACGCCGAGCGCGGCCGTCGCGATGGCGACCTCGACGGCCGCGACGACCGCGGTGAACGGGGCCGCCGTCGCGAACGCGCCGACCCGTCTGCGGGTCCCCGCGGCGGCGGTGGTTGCGTGTGAACGAGACTGCTCTGCCGTGCCGTCCGACGTCGACGGCCTGATCGGTCCGTTTGCCATAGTGTCGTCCGCCGCCGGCCGGCGACGGACGTCCGTCATGGGGGATCGATCCGTATCTATCCACGCCGTACGGTGTTAATAAAACGCGAGCGATCGTGGTATCATTCCGCACGGTCCGCCGGCGAGAGACGGCTTCGGGGTTCAGTACGCTTTTGACCCGAGCGGCCGATCCCTCGCGTATGGACGGAACTTTCGATCACGTGATGATCCGCGTCGAGGACCTCGAAGAGAGCCTCGACTGGTACCAGACGCACCTGAACTACGAGGAGAAGGGCCGCTGGGAGGCCGACACGTTCACCAACGTGTTCCTCGGCCCCGAGGACGTTCACGAGGACGGCGCGCTCCTCGAGCTCACGTACAACCACGACGGCCGGAGCTACGAGCTCGGCGACGCGTGGGGCCACATCGCGGTCCGCGTCCCCGAGGACGCGCTCCAGGAGTCGTACGACCAGCTGATGGCTGAGGGCGTCGACGACTACCGCGACCCCGAGTCGTGCGGGAACCGCTACGCGTTCGTGAAGGACCCCGACGGCCACGAGATCGAGATCGTCAAGCGCGACCAGGGCGCGAAGTGGAGCATCGACCACACGATGATCCGCGTCGAGGACGCCGACGAGGCGCTCGGCTACTGGACCCGGAAGTTCGAGTACACGGAGCAGCCGAGCGGCCGCTGGGAAGCCGACACCTTCTCGAACTACTTCGTGGCCCCCGAGGACGCGCCGGAGGAGGCGATGAAGCTCGAGCTCACCTACAACTACGACGGCCGCGAGTACACGATGGGCGACGGCTGGGGCCACGTCGCGGTGCGCGTCGACGACCTCGACGACGCCTGGGACGACCTGCTGACCCGCGAGGCGCCCGACTACCGCGACCCCGAGTCCTGCGACCACAACTACGCGTTCACGAAGGATCAAGACGGTCACGAAGTCGAACTGGTCACGCGGAACTGATCGACCGGTCCGGACGAGATACCGACTGCGGCCGCCTTCTCGCTCGCGCTCGACCCGATCAGTCCGTCGACTCGACGCCCGTGACCTCGAAGCGAGCGCCGCCGGCGTCGCTCTCGACCGCGCGCACCGACCACCCGTGGGCGTCGGCCACCTGCTCGACGATCCGCAGCCCGAACCCGGTGCCCGACTGCGTGGTCGAGTAGCCGGCGTCGAACGCGTCCTCGCGGCGGTCCGGGTCGATCCCCGACCCGTCGTCGGCCACGTAGAAGCCGTCCGGCAGGCTCCCGACCGTGACCGTCACGTCGTCGCCGGCGTGTTCGACGGCGTTCCGGATCAGGTTCTCCAACAGCTGCCTGAGCCGCCCCTCGTCCGCGACGATCATCCCCTCGGCCTCGGCGCGGAGCGTCGCGTCCCGGGTGTCGACGGTCCGCCAACAGGAGCCGACGACCTGCCCCAGGTCGACCGGCTCGGCGTCGGTCACGGGGTCGCCCTCGCGGGCGAGCGTGAGCAGGTCGTCTATCAGTGCCGCCATCCGGTCGTGGGCCCGCTCGACCGCGGGCAGGTGATCGCTGTCGCACTCCTCGAGAGCGAGCTCGGTCCGCCCCCGGGCGACCTCGAGGGGGTTCCGGAGGTCGTGTGACACCACGCCGGCGAACTCCTCTAGCCGGTCGTTCTGCCGCTCCAACTCGGCGGTCCGCTCGGCGAGCCGGCGCGTGCGCGCCTCGGTCTGGAACGCCGTCTCGGCCGCGGTCGCGAGGATGCCGGCGAGGTACTCGTCGCCGCCGCCGAACACCCCCGGCTCCGTCTCGCCGATCGAGATCGTCCCGTACTCGCCGATGGGGACGACGAGCAGGCTCCGCAGCGCCGTGTCGGCGTCGAACGCGTCCGTCGTCCGGATGTCGTCGAACTTCCGCGGCTCGCCCGACTCGAACGCCGCCCAGTTGAGGCTCCCGCCGTCCGGCGTGAACGTCGGGCGCTCCGGCAGTATCTCGGCCGCGGAGTCGGAGACCGCGACCGGCACCAGCCCGCCGGCCTCCTCGTCGTGGAGCCGGACGGTGACGATCGAGAACTCCAAGACGTCGGTCGCGGCCTCGACCGCCCGCTCGGCGATCTCCTCCCGCGACTCCGCGCGGACGAGAGTCCGCGTCGCGCCGTGGAGCCGCTCGACGCGACTCTCCCGCTCGATCCGGTCGAGCGCCGCCTCGAGGTGCCCGGAGAGGATCTCCGCCACGAGGACGTCGGTGTCGGTGAACTCGTGCGGGTTCGGGGAGGAGACGACGAACAGCCCGTGGTCGCCGATCGGGCGCAACACCAGGCTCTCCGCGGGCGAGGACTCGTCGAGCCGGCCGGACGACGAGAGCTCGTCGATGACGACCGACTCCTCGGTCCGGAAGGCGTCCCACGCCAGCGCCGCGCGGGAGCCGGGCGGCGCGTCGCGGTCGTACGACGGCTGCTCCTCGAACATCGTCGGCACGGAGTCGCCGAGCGCGGCCGGCCGGAGGCTCTCGCCGTCCGCCGACAGCAGGTGGATCCCGCTCAGTCCGGCGTCGACGAGGTCGTCGACCGCCTTCACCGCGAGGTCGGCCGCCTCCTCGGTGGTGCGGGTGTAGTTGAGCTCCCGGGTCCAGTTCCGGAGGTGCGAGAGCGTCCGCTCGCGCTCCTTCCGCTCGGAGACGTCGCGCGTGGTGACGACGTACCCCTCGACGCCGTCCGTCTCCAGCTCGTCGCTGCCAACGGACTCGAGCCACCGGTAATCGCCGTCGGCCGTCCGGAACCGGTACTCGACGGACGGCGGCCCGTCGGCCTCGTCGACGTCGCTGAACGCCGCCTCGACCGCCGCTCGGTCCTCCGGGTGGACGTAGTCCAGCGCCCGGTCGCCGAGCAGGTCCGACGGGGTGTAGCCGGTCACGCGCTCGCAGGAGGGGCTCAGATACCGGAGCCGCCAGTCCCGAGACAGCACCGCGACCACGTCGCTGGCGTGTTCGATGAACGCCCGGTGGCGGTCGCGCTCGCTGTCGTCGCGGACCACGCCGACGAACTGACGCTCCCCGTCGGCGACGAACTCGCCGTACGACACCGAGACGGGGACCTCGTGGCCCTCGCGGTGGAGCGCGTTGAACCGAACGTCGGACCAGTCGATGCCGCGTTCGCCGGTGGCGAGGTAGCGCTCGACCGCCTCGTCGTGCTCCGTCCGCCGCCGCTCGGGGATCAGCCTCGTCAGTGGCTCGCCTTCGAGCTCGGCGGGATCGTACCCGAACACCGACTCGACCGCCGGGTTCGCGAACCGGATCTCGCCGTCGGTGTCGACCGACAGGATCGCGTCGGAGGCGCCGTTCGCGACCGCGCGGAACTGCTCGACCGCCTGCTCGGCCTCCAGCTCGGCCCGCCGCTTCTCGACGGCCTCGACGATCCGGTTCGCCAGCCGCTCGTACCGCTCCGTGCCGCCGCGCTTCTGGAGGTAGTCGGTGACGCCGGCGGAGATCGCCTCGCTCGCGACCTCCTCGCTCCCCCGGCCGGTGAAGAGGATGAAGGGGAGGTCGGGGTGTCGCTCGCGGACCTCGTCGAGGAACTCGAGCCCGTCGCGTTCGGGCATCTCGTAGTCGGAGACGACGCACTCGACGTCGCGCTCGGCGAGGACGTCGAGGCCGCCCGCGGGCTCGGCCGCCGTCTCGACCGCGATCCGGTCGGCCTCGCGCTCCAGGTACGAGGCGGTGACCGCGCGGAGGTCCGGATCGTCGTCGACGAGCAGGACCGGGATGCGGTCGGACATACGTGCCGAATACCAACGAACTGACTATAATGGTTGCGGCGTTCGTCGGCCGTTCCGACGCGCCGATTGCCGTCACCGGACGCCGGACCCGCTCGTCCGGGCCCGTCAGTCGCCGCCCGCGGGTCGGAAGACGACGAGCCGCTCGCCGTCGGTGGCGCGCTCGCCGACGTCGGCCGCGACCGCGTCTCCGGTGTCGACGGCCGGCGGTCCGTCCGTCTCGTCGCCGCCGCGGAGGACCCCCGTCAGCCGCGTGGGGCCGAAGTCGACCACCGCGGACACGTACGGCGCGTCGTCGGCGAACCGCGGCGACGGGACGTGGACCACGCTGTACGTCTCGACGGTCCCCGTCTCGTCGAGCGCTTCCCGCGAGAGGTCTGACGACCCGCACTCGGGGCAGACGCGCCGCGGCGGGAGCGAGCCGTGGCCGCGCGGACAGACGAGCGCGAACCCCTCGCCGGCGGCCAGCGCGTCGAGCCACTCGGCGTGGGCGCGGTCCGGCGGCGGCGCGGCGTCCGCGCCGTCGTCGCTCATTCCGCCACCTCCAGCACGTGGACGACGGCGCTGGCGACGGTGCCGCCCGCGTTGTGGGTGACGCCGACCTCGGCGTCAGAGACGTGGCCGCTGTTGGGGTGGTCGCCCCGGAGCAGGCGCGTCAGCTCCGCGATCTGAGACCCCCCGGTCGCGCCGACGGGGTGGCCCTTCGCCTTCAGGCCGCCGGAGAGGTTCACGGGGAGGTCGCCGTCGGCGGTCGTGACCCCCTCGCGGGCCGCGGCGATCCCCTCGCCGGGCTCGAACAGCCCCAGCGACTCGAGCGCCAGCACCTCGGCGATGGTGAAGCAGTCGTGGACCTCCGCGACGTCGACGTCGCCCGGCTCCACCCCCGCGTCGGCGTAGGCCGCGTCGGCGGCGGCGTCCGCGGCGGGCGTCCGCGCGAGGTGCTCGCGGTCGCCCAGCGCCATCCGGTCGGTCCCCTGCCCGGTCCCGGTCACCGCGACCGGGGCGTCGAGGTCGTGCTCGGCCGCGTACTCCTCGGAGACTAACACGAGCGCGCTCGCGCCGTCGGTTATCGGGCAGGCGTCGTAGAGGTGGAGCGGCTCCGCGACCGGCGGCGCGTCGAGCGCCTCGTCGACGGACACCTCCTTCCGGTACTGGGCGTACTCGTTCGGGACGGCGTTGGCGTGGTTCTTCGACGCGACGTGCGCGAGGTCGGCCCGCGTCCCGCCGTACGCGTCGAAGTAGGCGGTCGCCATGAGCGCGTAGGCCCCCGGGAACGTGACCCCCGCCCGGGCCTCGAAGAGGTCGTCTGCGGCGATGGCGAGCCCCTCCGTCACCTCGTCGGTCGGGAGGTTCGTCATGCGCTCCATGCCGCCCGCGAGGACCACGTCGGCGTCGCCCGCCGCCACCGTCCGCACCGCCTCGCGGACCGCGACCCCGGCCGACGCGCACGCCGACTCGTAGCGCGTCGCCGGACAGCGGACGCCGGCGGCCTCGGCCATCAGCGGCGCCTGGTGGCCCTGGTGCTCGGCGAGCGCGCCCATGAAGTTCCCGTAGTTCAGTTCCTCGACGTCGGCCCGGTCCACGGCGGCGTCCTCGAACGCCCGGAGCGCGGCCTCCGCGAACAGGTCGCGGCCGGTCCGCTCCGGGTGGCTGCCGAAGGGAGTGAGCCCGACCCCGGCGACGCGTACGTCTGTCATACACGAACGATGATCGGGGATACGGTTTATCTCTGCCGAAAGCCGGGGTCCCGGTCGGTCGACAGGCGCGCGGCGCGTAAGTGAGAAGGAACGAATCGCGGTACGGCGTCGACGGTCCGTGCGCGCTCAGCCGATGTACCGCAGGTCGTCGTCCGGCACGGCGGGGCCCTCCTGCATCTCGCGGATCTTGCCGACGACCTCCTCCATCTCCTCGGCGCGGTCCTCCAGGCTCTCGTAGTCGACGGACATTCCGAGGACGGTCTCCAGCGTCTCCAGCACGGCGCGCGCGCTCTTCGGGTCGACGAGGTAGCCGCTCGTCTCCCCCATGAGGCAGGCGGCGTCGAACCCGCGGCGGCCGCCGAGCCCGAGCACCAACCCGGAGACGCCGACGATGCCGCCGGCCGGCTCGTCCGCGCGGAACTCCACGCCCGCGTCCTCGAGGTCGGCGGTGAGGTCGCCGTCGGAGACCGCGCCGAGGACGGTGTACTCCTCGACGAGTTCGCCGGTGGGGACGCCGCCGAGCGCGAACGCCCGCTGGGCGCCGAACTCCTCGGCGACGTCGAGGAACGTCGACGTGAGCCGGTAGTGACCCTCGTTCGACCCAGCCTGGTGGTCGCCGGTCAACACGAGCAGGTCCGCCCCGTCGGTCTCGACCGCGTGGAACTCGGCGCAGGTGAGCTCAGCGACCCCCTCGTCGTCGACGTTCACCTGCGGCGGGAACTCCGTCGCGTACACGCGGCGGACCAGCTCGCCGTCGAACTCCTCCAACAGGTGTTCGGCCGCGAGCTTCCCCACGTGGCCGACGCCCGGCAGCCCCTCGATCAACACCGGGTCCTCCAGCGCCGGCGTCGCCACCTCGTCGATCTCGATGTCCTCCATACCCCGACCGTCGGGTCGGCGGTCACAAGAGCGTGGCTATTCCCGCGTCGGATCGCCGGCGCGGCCGCGCGTGCGGCTACTCCGACCGTCGCCGCGCCCGCCGGCGATACTCGCCGTACGGGTCCTCCGGGCCGAACGGGGCCGGCGCGCTGTTCTCGGTCGGCCCGTCGCACTCGGGGCAGCGGTCGCCGAGCGCGTACACCGGCCGGTCGTGGGCGGCCTCCCAGTTCGCGCAGACGCGGATGTCTGATTTCACGGTTGAAAAGGGGTCGTGTGCGGTCGAGTCGGCCGCGGTTACTCGTCGTCTTCGCGCCGCTCGCGGTGGAACTCGCCGGCGCCGCCGGCGGCCTCGATCGACTCGCGGGCGCGCTCGGCGGCGGACTCCAGCTGCGACTCCGCCGTCTTGTAGTCCGGGGCGCGGACCTTGATGCGGTACTCGGGCGAGCCCACGTAGCCGACGTCGAGCTCGACGCCGTCCGGGACCTCGCCGTTCCCCCCGGCGGCGGCGAGCGCGTCGCGCACGTCGTCGACGCCGTCCGGGGCCGCCGACTCGAGGTCGACGTAGCCGGTCACGTCGACGTACGGGACGGAGACGTTGTCGCGGGCGGCCGTGACGACCGCGTCGACGGTGTCGGCGTCGACGTCGACGTCCTCGAGGGCCTCGTCGCCGCTGATGGCGGCGGCCTCGAAGGCGTCGTAGAGGCTCTCGTACTCCGCGAGGAGGGCGTTGGCAACCGAGGTGTAGCGGTCGTCGTCGACGTCCTCGCCGAGCGCGATGAGCATCCAGTTGTCGGCCTTCTGCGCGTTCTTCCAGTCCTGGATCGTCTCCTTGCGCTGGTGCTCGTTGACGTCTTTGATCGACAGGTCGATCTGGTTCGACGACTTATCGACCTCCAGCACCTTCGCGACGACCGTCTGTCCCTCGCGGACGTGGTCGCGGACGTTCTTGATCCAGCCGGAGGCGACCTCGCTGATGTGACAGAGGCCGCGCTTGTCCTCGTACTCGTCCAGATCGACGAACACGCCGAAGTCGGCGATCTCGTCGACGTCGCCGACCACCAACTCGCCGGGTTCGGGCCAGCCGCTGTACTTCATGACGGAGCGGTGAGGCTGTTACCGCGCCTCAACGGTTTCGACGATCTCGCCGTGGAGCTCGGCCTCTCCCCCGGTCGGGGTCGCGAGCGTCGTGCCGCAGACCGCGCACGACACCGTCGAGGAAGCCTTGCCGAAGACGACCTGTTCGTTCTCGCAGTCGCCGCAGGCGACGCGGTGGAAGTCTCCCGCCATGATTACTCCTGGAACGTGAGACGGCCGGCGCGCCATCCCTCGCGCATGTGGGCCTTCCCGCAGTCGCCGCAGCGGTACTTCAGGTGGGTCTTCTTGGTCGGCTTGTCGCCACCGGGCACCTTCGAGTACCCGCCGGCGTTGCCGATGGTCGCGAGCGCGCGGCGCCGCTGCCGCGCGTCGCGCTTCATTCCGGTCGCGCGACCCGATCGAACCTTCTCCACCTCGTGCTCGTGATGGGAGTCACAGTGTGGGCAGTACGTGTTGAAGCGGCGTGGCATTTCCATGGATATCGACCTTATGGCGCGGTTCGTCGCCGACGCTTAAAACGGGTTTGGTCTGGGGCGCCCGAGGGCCGGCGCGCGCGGCGGTCCGCGTCCGTCTTACTTCTCCCACTCCGCGACCGCCCGCACCGGCGACCCGTCCCCGTCGCGGAGCCGGAGCGGGAAGGCGTACAGCCGGAAGCGCGTCGGAAGGTCGCCGAGGCCGCGGAGGTTCTCGACGATCGGCAGCGAGTCGCCCAAGAGAACGTCGTGGGCGGGGGTTCCTTGGGGCTCTCCGTCGCGAGCGGACTCGGGTTCCGCGGTCGGCGCCGGTGGCGTCGGATCCGGCCCGAACGCGTCGAGCCCGACGCCGACGCCCAGCCCGCGACACCGCTCCGCGGCCGCCGGAGTCAGGTACGGGTGGTCCCGGTACCGCTCGGTCCCCCAGTGAGACGCCCAGCCGGTCCGGAGGACGAGGAGGTCGGCGTCTCCTTCGAGGGCGTCGGGGGCCGGCAGCGCCTCGGGTTCGATCGCTTCCCGCGGCTCGAGCGGTCGGCAGTCGACGAGGCGAGCGTCGAACGCGAACCGCTCGACCGGCTGCTCGTCGATCGTCTCTCCGTCCGGGAGCGCGTGCCGCGGCGCGTCAACGTGGGTCCCCGCGTGGGTCCCGCTTCGGAGCTCGCCCGTCGCGTAGCCGTCGGTCTCGTGGGTCGCGTCGGGCGCGAGCGTCACGTCGGGGTCGCCCGGGTAGGTCGGCATCCCCGTCTCGATCGGGCGCGAGAGGTCGCGGAACACGGCCGCCGATTGGACCGCGGCGAGGTTAAGTCGGTCGTCCGTCGCCGGTCCCGCTCGCGACCCGGGGGGTCGCACGTCGCCAGTTGCGCGCGACCCGGGGGGTCGCACGTCGCCAGTTGCGCGCGACCCGACGGGCCACGCGCCGTGGGGTTCCGCGTCCCGAACGTATTTCCTCCGCCCGCCGGTGGATCGGTCCATGTCGGAACTGCCGCTCGACGCGTACTACGACCTGACCCAGATCGGCGAGGTGGCCGTTTCCCCGACCGGCGACCGCGTGGCCTTCGCCGCGACCGAGTACGACCAGGCCGCCGACGAGGCGGTCTCCTCGCTGTTCGTCGCTCCGGCGGACGGCTCCCGCGAACCGCACCGACTGACCAGCGCGTCGGGCGCGTCCGCGCCGACGTGGGGACCGGACGGCGACCGTCTCGCCTTCGTGGCCGCCCGGGACCGCGACGCCGAGAACCGGGTCGGCTGGCGGGACCGCGACGACGAGGGCGTTGACGACGCGGAGGACGAAGCGAGCGAGGGCGACGAGGACGACGAACCGACCGACGGTGACGGCGAGGACCCCCTCGGCGGGGACGGGGAACCCAAGCCGCAGGTGTGGGTGTTCGACCTCGCGCTCGGCGGCGACGCGCGGCAGGTCACCGAGCGCGACGAGGGCGTCGCCGGGTTCGACTGGTCGCCGGACGGCGACCGACTGGTGATCGAGTCGCGCGACCCGACCGACGAGGAGTCCGAGTACCTCGACCAGGTCCGCGAGGAGGGCGGCCCCATCGAGACCACTCGCCTCCAGCACAAGGTGAACGGCGCGGGCTGGACCGACGACGTGACGCGGTACCTGTTCGTCGTCGACCTCGAGGACCCCGAGAGCGATCCCCGCCGCCTCGACGACGCGTACGGCGGCGGCGCGTTCGAGGACATCTCCGGGATGCAGCCGACGTGGGGGCCCGACGACCGGATCGCGTTCACCTCCTGCCGGCTCGACCGCCCCGACGACACCACCGTCCGCGACCTCTACGCGGTGTCGGCCGAAGGCGGCGACGCGGAGCGGCTCACGGGCGGTGACCTCAGTCACGGTGCGGCCGCCTGGCGCCCGGACGGCGAGGCGATCGCCACGGTCGGGAGCGACCCGGACGACCCGCCCGCGCCGTCGGAGGTCTTCCTCATCGACGCCGCGAGCGGGGGCGCCGACGACCGCGACGACCCGAGCTCGCTCACGGCGGCCCTCGACCGGACGATCGCCCGCGGCAGCGGGGTCGATTGGGTCGACGGGTCGATCTACACCCGGATCGCCGACGAGAGCCGCACGCGGCTGGTCCGCGTCGACCCCGACGGCGACGTCGAGCGGATCTTCGAGGCGCAGGGCCGCGACCGCGCGATGGCCGGCTTCGACGTCGACGACGACGGCGCGACCGCGGTGACGGTCCTCTCGGAGCCGGAGACCGGAACCGACCTGTACCGAGTCGACGTCGCCGACCTCGACGCGGCGACCGAGCCGGAGTCGTTCCGGCGACTCACCAGCGTCAACGAGTCGCTCGTCGACGAGTTCGCGATGCCGGAGGCCCGCCGCGTCGAGTGGGAGTCGGCCGGCTGGACGCTCGACGGCGTGCTCTACCACGACCCCGACGTCGACCCGGAGGACGGCGACCATCCGCTCGTGGTGGCGATCCACGGCGGTCCGATGTCGTACGACGAACCCGTCTTCAGCTTCGGGCACGCCGCCCTGACGAGCCGGGGCTACCTCGTCTTCCGGCCGAACTACCGCGGGGGCACCTCCCGCGGTCGGGAGTTCACCGCGGAACTGACCGGCAAGTGGGGGACCGCAGAGGTCGACGACATCGCCGCGGGCGTCGAGTCGCTCGCGGACCGCGGCTGGGTCGACCCGGACCGCGTGTTCGGCCACGGCTTCTCGTACGGCGGCATCGCGCAGGGCTTCCTCGTCACGCAGGAGCCGGAACTGTTCACCGCCGCGGCGCCGGAACACGGCATCTACGACATCCGGTCGGCGTTCGGCACGGACGACACGCACATCTGGATGGAGGCGGAGTTCGGCCTCCCGTGGGAGAACCCGGAGGCGTTCGACGCGTCGTCGGCGATCCTCGACGCCGGGGACATCGAGACGCCGCTGCTCGTGATGGCCGGCGGCGAGGACTGGCGGTGTCCGCCCTCGCAGTCGGAGCAGCTGTACGTCGCCGCCCGCAAGCAGGGCGTCGACGCCGAACTGGTCGTCTATCCGGACGAGCACCACAACATCGGCGACCCCGACCGCGCGATTCACCGGTTAGAGAAGATCCTCGGCTGGTACGAGACGCACGACCCGGCGGTCGAGGACGCCGACGGCGAGTAGGGGTCAGACCGCCAGTTCCTGTCGGATCGTGACCGAGCCCGACGGGACGTGGACGACCCTGACAACGAGTCGGTCGCCCTCGCTCAGCGAACAGCTCTCGTTAGTGAGACGGAACTGAAGGAACGAGCCGGCGGCGAGGCGGTTCGTCGTCCGCGAGTCCAAGACGCCGAGGTCGACCCGGTTACCGCCGGAGACGATGCTCTCGTCGATCGAGCCGGACGCGACGTTCGAGTCGGCGAAGCTCCCCGAACTGCTCCCTCCCTCGGGGAGGTCGATCAGTCGCTCTCGCCCGCCGCAGGCGTCCGTCGCGTCGATGGCGATCTCCATCTCCTCGACCGGGACGGGGTCGCCGGCGACGTGGGTGATACGGACTATCCCGCCGTCGTAGCCGTCCTGGACCGCGAACTCTCCGCTGGACTGCGAGACGTACGGGCCGGGGTTCCGGAGGTCGTCCGCGACGCCGAGCGCGAAGACCGAGAGTGTCGCGGAGAGGATCACGACGACCGCGACGAGGAGAATCGTCGAGACCACCGACGAGACGCCCCGGGAGTGTGTAGTCACTGTTCCGCCGTTAGCGACGCACTCACGAAAGTCCGGCGTTTATCAGTGCTCGACGAACTCGACGAGCACGCCGCCGGTGGACCGCGGGTGACAGAACGCGACCTCGTGACCCCACGCCCCGGGGCGCGGCTCCTCGTCGACGAGGTCGATGCCGAGGTCCAGCGCGTGGTCGAGCGTCGCCGGGAGGTCGTCGACCGCGAGCGCGACGTGGTGCGTGCCCGGGCCCTCGCTGTCGAGGTACTCCGCGATCGTTCCCCCGCCGTCCGGCTGGAGCAGCTCGAAGTACCCGCCGCCGTCGAGTTCGAGGAAAACGATCCGCATGTCGTCGAACGTCTCCTCGTGGGCGACCGGGGCGTCGAGCAGGCCGCCGAACAGGTCGGCTAGGTCGGTCGCGTCGCGGGTCGCGACGCCGACGTGGTCGAAGCGCATGCGGTCCAGTTCCGCCGGCGTCGACTTATAATGACCGCGCGGTTCCCGGTCGCCCTGCCCCTATCCCAAGCTTTGGGTACGTCCCGGCTGTACGCCTCGCTATCTCCCATCCGTGAGCGACTCAGAGACAGACGGCTCGACCGAGCAGATGACCTCGCGGAACATCCTCGGGTCGCTGCTCGAGAGCGGGCTCCACGAGATGAACCGCGAGCGGTCCGGGCTCCTCCTCTCGGGGCTGTCCGCCGGGCTCGACATCGGGTTCGGGCCGCTGATGATGGCCGTCGTGTTGACCCTCTCTCCGGGGACTTTCGGCGATCTGACGACGGAGCTCCTGTTGGCGTCCGTGTATTCCGTCGGCTTCATGTTCGTGATACTGGGGCGTTCGGAGCTCTTCACCGAACACACGACGCTGGCCGTGATCCCGGTGCTCGACCGACAGGCGTCGGTCCGTCAGCTCGGCCGGCTCTGGGGGCTGGTGTACGTCGGGAACATCGTCGGCGGGCTGCTGTTCACGCTGCTCGTGACGCTGCTGATGCCGGAGCTCGGCGTCGTCGACCCGGCCTCGTTCGAGACCATCGCGCTGAAGCTGGTCGACCACGACCTCCCGTGGCTGTTCGTCGGCGGCGTCTTCGCCGGATGGCTCATGGGGCTGCTTGCGTGGCTCGTCGCGGCGGCGCAGGACACGACCGCGCGGATCCTCCTCGTGTTGATCGTCACCGGGACGATCGGCCTCCTCCACCTCCCGCACTCGATCGCGGGCAACGTCGAGGTGCTGTTCGGGCTGATCGTCTCCTCGGCGATCTCTCCGATGGACTACGTCGCGTTCCTCGCGCTGGCGACGGTCGGGAACGCCTTCGGCGGCGCGGTGTTCGTCGCGCTGTTGAAGTACGGCCACGTCGTCCGCGGCGCGGACTGAGCCGGTTCGGACCGGACGCGGGGCGAAACCGGCCCGACTCGGTTCACCGCCCGGGCTTGTACTCGCCGAACTCGTCGCGGAGCACGTCCGAGATCTCCTGGACGGTCGCGTACGCCTTCACGGCGTCGACGACGTGCGGCATCACGTTCTCCGTCCCCTGCGCGGCCTCGCGCAGCCCGGCGAGCGCCTCGTCGACCGCGGCGTCGTCGCGCTCGGCTTTGACCTCTTTCAGGCGCTCCCGCTGGTTCTGCTCCTGGTCGGGGTCGACCTCTTCGAGGTCCATCTCCGGTTCTTCGTCGACCTCGAACTCGTTGACGCCGACGATGATCCGCTCGCCCTCCTCGATCTCCTGTTGGCGCTCGAAGGCGACGTCCTGGATCTGTCGCTGGACCCAGCCGCTCTCGACGGCCTCCAGCATGCCGCCGCGGCGGTCGACCTCCTCCAAGATCTCGAACGCCTCCTCCTCGATCCCGTCGGTGAGGTCCTCGACGTAGTACGAGCCGGCGAGCGGGTCGATCGTGTCGGCCGCGCCCGACTCGTGGGCGAGGATCTGCTGGGTGCGCAGCGCGGTCCGGACGGACTTCTCGGTCGGCAGCGCGAGCGCCTCGTCTTTCCCGTTGGTGTGGAGGCTCTGCGTGCCGCCGAGGACGGCCGCGAGCGCCTGGTAGGAGACGCGGACGACGTTGTTCTCGATCTGCTGGGCGGTGAGCGTCGAGCCGCCGGTCTGGGTGTGGAACTTCAGCTGCTTCGACTTGGGGCTCTCGGCGCCGAACCGCTCGTCCATGATCTGCGCCCACATCCGGCGGGCGGCGCGGAACTTCGCGGCCTCCTCGAAGATGTTGTTGTGGGCGTTGAAGAAGAAGGAGAGCTGCGGGGCGAACTCGTCGACGTCGAGCCCGGCGTCGAGGGCGGCCTCGACGTACTCGATGCCGTCGCCGAGGGTGAAAGCGATCTCCTGGGCCGCGGTCGAGCCGGCCTCCCGGATGTGGTACCCCGAGATGGAGATGGTGTTGAAGTTCGGCGTCTCGGCCGCGCAGAACTCGAAGATGTCCGTGATGAGCCGCATCGACTCCGTCGGCGGGTAGATGTAGAGGTTCCGCGCGATGTACTCCTTCATGATGTCGTTCTGGATCGTCCCGCGGAGCTGCTCGCGCGGGACGCCCTGCTCGTCGCCCATCGCGACGTACATCGCGAGCAGGACCCCGGCGGGGGCGTTGATCGTCATCGACGTGGACACCTCGTCGAGCGGGATGCCGTCGAACACCGTCTCGAAGTCGTCGAGCGTGTCGATGGCGACGCCGGACCGGCCGACTTCGCCCTCCGCCATCGCGGCGTCGGAGTCGTACCCCATCTGGGTCGGGAGGTCGAACGCCATCGAGAGGCCCGACGAGCCCTCGTCGATGAGGTACTGGAAGCGCTCGTTCGTCTCCGCGGCGGTTCCCATCCCGGCGTACTGACGCATCGTCCAGAGCCGCCCGCGGTGCATCGTCGAGTAGACGCCGCGGGTGTACGGCTCCTCGCCGGGGTAACCGAGGTCCTCGCGGTAGTCCACCTCGACGTCGGCGGGGGTGTAGAGCGGGTCGACCTCCTGCCCGCCGGTGTCGGTGGTGAACGTCTCTTCGCGCTCGCCGAACCGGTCGACCGTCTCGCCGTAGGTGCCCGCCTCCCACGACTCCTTGGCCTCCCGGATCTCGGCGAGTTCGTCAGGGTCGTACATTATTGAATCGGTCGCCCGAACGGGACTTAACAGTTTTCAGGAGCGGGCGGACGCGGCCCGCGCGGCCGGCGGCGCGACGCCGTCGCGCCCGCCGACCCGATTTAAGTATCACGCGTTCGATACGGCCGTATGGACGTGCTCACAGACCCCGCGCGTCGGTTCCTGGCCGCGACGGCACCGGAGCACACGGCGGTCCAAGCCGAGATGGCCGACCTCGCCGACGAGTGGGGGTTCCCGATCATCGGGCCCGAGGCGGGCGCGGTCCTCCGGCTGCTCGCGCGGCTGACGGACGCGGACCGCGTCTTCGAGTTCGGCTCCGGCTTCGGCTACTCCGCGACGTGGTTCCTCCGCGGCGGCGCGGAGCGCGTCGTCTGTACCGAGTTCGACGCCGACGAGGCCGAGCGCGGCGTCGCGTTCGCCGCGGACCACGGCTACGCCGACAGCGTCACCTTCGAGGTCGGCGACGCGATGGAGACGGTCGACCGCTACGACGGCCCCTTCGACGTGGTCCTCATCGACCACCAGAAGGGACGCTACGCCGACGCCTACCGGACCGTCCTACCGAAGGTCCGGTCCGGGGGCGTGATCGTCGCCGACAACATCGCTCGCGGCCCGATCGACTTCGAGACCCTCGTCGCGCACTTCGAGGCGGGCGAACCGCTCCCGGACGACGCGGTCGACGCGGAGACGCGGGGCATCGGCGAGTACGTGGGCACCGTGCGTTCCGACGACGCCGTCGAGACGTCGATCCTCCCGGTCGGCTCCGGAATCGCCGTCTCGACCGTCGTCCGGTGACCCCCGAACGAAACCGTTACCATGTCGGATAGAAAACACGTACTCAGATGAACGGAGGGATCGAAGGCGACGGGTCGGCGGAGTCGGGGGTGCGATCTGGGGTCCGCGTCCTCGTCGTCGACGACGAACCGGGCTTCGCGGAGGTCGCGGCCTCGCTGCTGGAGTCCCGGGACGAGCGGATCGACGCGAGCGCGGTCGAGAGCGCCGCGGCGGCGCTCGACGAGCTCTCCGCGGAGTCGTTCGACTGCGTCGTCTCGGACTACGAGATGCCGGAGACCGACGGGATCGAACTGCTCGAAGCCGTCCGCGATCGACACGGCGACGTCCCGTTCGTGCTGTTCACCGGCGAGGGGTCAGAGGCGGTCGCCAGCGAGGCGGTCGCCGCGGGCGTCGACGAGTACGTCCGCAAGTGGGCGGGCGACGACCCGTACGCGCAGCTCACGGCCGCCATCGACCGGAACGCCTCGCGGACGCGGGGCGAGCGTCGGGTCGCCGAGCACTTAGATCGGGTGTCCGACGCCTTCTGCGAGGTCGACGGCGACTGGCGGGTGACGTACCTCAACGACCGCGCTGCGGAGATGATCGACCTCGACACGGCCGAACTCCTTGGAGAGCGGCTCTGGGACCTGTTCCCCGGGACGGTCGACACCGACGGCGAGGCGACCCTCAGGGAGGCCGTCGAGACCGGCGAGCCGGTCCGCTTCGAGCAGCACCTCGAGCGCCTCGACGCGGACATCGTCGTGAACGCCTACCCCGCCCGCGACGGCGTGGCGCTGTACTTCCGCGACGTGACGGAGCGGAAGCAGCGCGAGCGGCGGCTCCACGAGCTCTCCGAGCGGCTCCAGCTGGCCGTCGAGGGCGCCGACGTCGGCGTCTGGGACTGGAACGTCGAGACGGGCGAGGTGCGGTTCGACGAGCGGTGGGCCGGGATGATCGGTTACGACGCCGACGACCTCGCCTTCGACCTGTCGACGTGGGAGGAGCGGGTCCACCCGGACGACCTCGACGACGCGTGGCGGGCCATCGAGGCCCACTTCGCCGGCGAGACCGACCTCTACCAGTCCGACTTCCGGATGCGGACGAAGTCCGGCGGCTGGCGGTGGATCCGCGACCGCGGCCGGGTCGTCGAGCGGGACGAGGACGGCGACCCGCTCCGCGCGGTCGGGATCCACATCGACGTCACCGAGGAGAAGGAGCGCGAGCGCGACCTCGAGCGGTACCGGCGGCTCGTCAACGAGCTGCCCGACTCCGTCTGCGTGTACGACGCCGACGGGCGGTTCACGCTCGTCAACGACCGCCTCGCCGAAGTGTACGACACCACTCCCGAGCGGCTCGTCGGAGAGGAGAGCCGCCTCGGCGACCGGCTCCGCGAGACGACCGGCGGCGACCCGTTCGCGGCCCTCGTCGAGGGCGACCGCGACTCGATAACCGGGACGACGGACATCGAGCTCCCCACCGGCGAGATGATCGTCGACTACGACCTCACCCGGCTCGTCATCGACGGGGAGTTCGACGGTGTGCTGTGTATCGCCCGAGACGTGACCGAGGAGCGACGCCGACAGCGGCGGCTCGAACGGACCACGGCCCGGCTGGAGGCGCTGTTCGAGCGCTCCCCGGACATGATCGACATCCACGACGAGGGGGGCGAGATCGTCGACGCGAACCGGTCGATGACCCAGGAGCTCGGCTACGACCGCGACGAGGTCGTCGGCATGGACGTCTGGGACGTCGACGCCGACCTCGACCCCGACGAGGGGAAGCGGCTCTGGCAGGGCCTCGAGATGGACGAGACGGTCCGGCTGGAAACGACGTTCGCCCGTGCGGACGGCAGCTCGTTCCCCGCCGAGGTCCACGTCAGGCGGATCGACGTCCAGGGGGAAGACCGATTCCTCGCGAGCAGCCGGGACATCTCCGAGCGCAAGGCGTACGAGCGCCGGATCGAACGCGAGAACGAGCGGCTCGATGAGTTCGCGTCGATTGTCTCGCACGACCTCCGGAACCCGCTCAACGTCCTCTCGGGCTACCTCCGGCTCGCCCGCGAGACCGGAGACGACTCGTACTTCGACCGCTGCGAGCGCGCGCTCGACGAGATGGAGCGCCTGATCGAGGACGTGCTGACGCTCGCCAAGCAGGGCGAGGCCGTCGGCTCGTTCGAGCCCGTTCACCTCGGCGACCTGGCCGCCCGGTACAGCGACGACGCGTTCGGGTCGGTCGACGGCGACGACCCCTTCGGCGGCGACGACACCGAGGGAGAGCCCCGCGTCGCGGTCGCGGTCGAGGCCGACGGCGAGATCTGCGCCGACCCCGGGCGAGTCGGCCAGCTGCTCGGGAACCTGTTCCGCAACGCCGACGAACACGGCGGCGAGCGCGTCGTCGTCGGCGACCTCTCGGACGGGTTCTACGTCGCGGACGACGGGCCCGGGATCGACGCGGACCACCGCGACGAGGTGTTCGAGAGCGGCTACACGACCTCGGAGACCGGCACCGGGTTCGGGCTCTCCATCGTCCAGCGCATCGCCGAGGCGCACGGCTGGGAGGTCGCGGTGACCGAGGGCGAGCGCGGCGGCGCTCGCTTCGAGTTCACCGGCGTCGACCGGCCGGAGTCGCCCGCGAAGACCGCCGAGCCGCAGGACTGAGCGTTCGGCGCGCGAAAAAGAATTCGACCGCGTCGACCCGGCTCAGAACGCGCCGGTGTAGACGCTGACGTCGGCGTACAGTTCCTCGCGGAGCGCGCTGTGGACGTGGCAGATCCCCTCGGCGCGCTCGGCGATGTCGGCGGCGGCCTCGTCGTCGAGGTCGGCCTCGACGTGGACGTCGAAGGCGATCGACTCGAGGTCGTCGTGGTCGTCCAACTCGGCGCTGGCGTCGATCTGGATCTGGCCGAGATCCTCCTCGCCACGCTGGCTCCCGCCGACGCGGAACGCCGGCAGGTAACAGGAGGCGTACGTGGCGACGAGCGTGGCGTTCGGGTTCGGGCCCGTCTCGTCGGTCGCGTCGATCTGGAGGTCGAACTCGCCGACCTGGCTCGTGCTGGCGTATCCCGATTCGGAAACCGTGGACGTCTCGATGTCTGCCATAGTCGAGTGCCGATTCGTCCTCCCGCCGCTAAAGGCTGCCGGCACGGGACGCCCCTGCCGTCGGTCGCGGCGGCGCGGCCGGGCGGCTCGGCGGTCGGGAGGCGTCGAAAAATCGGGGGAATCACCGGCCCGGTCGCCAGCGCTCGGCCCGTCAGTCCAGGACGTACGTCTCGTCGCCGTCCAGGACGACCGGCTCGGCGGCGGCCCCGGCGGCCTTCACCTCGTTGACGAACTCGCGCGTCTCCATCTCGATCGGTCCGAAGGTGTCGTAGTGCATCGGGAAGACCACGTCGGCCCCCACCCAGTCGGCGGCGATGCCCGCGCCCGCGGGCCCCATCGTGAAGTGGTCGCCGGCGGGCAGAGCGGCGGCGTCCGGTTCGAGGTACGGCGCGATCACGTCGACCATCTCGGACATCAGGCCCGTGTCGCCGGCGTGGTAGAAGGTGGTGCAGTCCGGGTCGGCCTCCTGCGTCGGCTTCTTGTCGCCGATCACGAATCCGGTGGGCATGCCGCCGGCGTAGTCGGGGTCGTTCTCGATGCCGTTCGAGTGGTCGGCGCGGACCATCGTCACCCACGCGTCGCCGCACTCGACGGTGCCGCCGATGTTCATCCCGCCGGCCGGGACGGTGTCCTCGAGGCCGAAGTTCTCCTGAACGTAGGCGGTCAGCTCCGGGGTGGCGACCACCGTCGCGTCGGGGAACTCGGCCGCGTCGGCGATGTGGTCCCCGTGTCCGTGGGTCAGGAGTAGGTAGTCGGGGTCGAGGTCCGCGGGGTCGACGTCGGTCTTCGGGTTGTCGAAGAACGGGTCGACGAGCAGCTCCGTGTCGTCGACGACGACGTGCCACGTGGAGTGGCCGTGCCAGGTGAGTTCCATAGTCCGTTCCGTACGTCTCGGCGCGGCGTAATAAAACTCGACGCCGCGGCAGCCGCGGCCCGGCGGCGAAAGCAATTAACCCGGACCGGCGCGAACGCCGGACGCATGCCCTCCGAGACCAGCGACCCCGGCGGCCCGGCCGCGTGTCCGGCCTGCGGCGAGGCCGTGCCGGCCGGGGCGAGCTTCTGCCCCGCCTGCGGTGCCGACGTCGGCGACCCCGCCGACCCGAGCTACTGCGCCGAGTGCGGTGAGCGCTTCGACGACGACGACCGGTTCTGCTCGAACTGCGGCGCGTCGCGGGCGGCCGGCGACGCGGCCGACGCCGCGCGGTCGACCGGCGCGGCCGGACGGTCGAGCGGGCCGGGCCGGTCCCCCGCCCGATCGCCGACACCGCGGGAGAGTCCCCGCGCGTTCCGCCGCCGCGTTCAGGACCACCTCGACGCCGGGTGGGACGTCGAGCGAGACGACGGCGACCGGGTGGTGCTCGTCGACAGGGGGATCGGCTCCGCGGGCGTCCACATCCTCCTGTTCATCTTCACCAGCGGCATCGGGAACCTGCTGTACGGCTGGTGGCACTACTCCAAGCTGGCGGAGCGCCGGCGGATCGTGCGCGGCGACGAGACGCCGGTGCGCGCCCCGTCGCGCGCCGAGGAGTCCGGCTGGGCGGAGACGGCCACCGCGTACGCTCTGACCGCGCTCCTGCTCCTGATCGGCGGGTGGATCGCGTTCCTCTCGCTCGAGTCGGGTTCTCCGCCCGCCGCGCTGATCGGTCTCGCGTTCGCCCTCCTCGGCGCGGGGACCGCCCCGCCGGTCCGGCGGCGGCTCGGCCGCCGGCACGGGGTCACGGCGTTCGGCCGTCAGAAGACGGTCGACCACCGGATAGTCCGGCCGCCGGAGTCCGTCGAGGACCCCTGCGTCGTCTGCGGCGAGTCGTTCGACCGCGGCCTCGTCAGGCGGCGGCGCGACGAGACGGTCGTCGCCGGCGTCCCGGTCCGGACGCACTCGGTCCGGCACAACCACTACTGCGTCGACTGCGCGCGCTCGGAGGTGTTCGGCGACCGCGACGAGACGCCGTCGCTCGACGACCTCGCGGCGGGCGGAACCGGGGTCGCGGGCGACTCGGCGACGGACGACCGTGCGGCCGACGACGACCGAGCGACCGGCGACCCCGCGACCGACGAGCGGGTCACCGAGTCGACCGAGTGAGCCGTGGTGCGGCCCCGCCCCGGTCGCCGATTGCCTCACCGGGAACGCTTTTCGGGCGGCCCGCCGTTCGCTGCCGTATGTACCGCGCACGGTTCCGCGACCCGGCCGGATCGATCCGCGAGGGCGAGTACGACCCGGCGACCGACACGGTCGCCTTCGGCGGCGAGGCGTACGCGCTCTCGGACCCCGCGATCGACGTGCTCGCGCCGACCGAGCCCTCGAAGATCGTGTGTATCGGGCGCAACTACGCCGACCACGCCGCGGAGCTCGGCAACGACGTCCCCGATCGGCCGCTGCTCTTCCTCAAGCCCCCGAACGCGGTGGCGGGCCACGGCGACACCGTGACCGTCCCGGCCGGGAAGGACCGGATCGACTGGGAGGCGGAGATCGCGGTCGTGATCGGCGAGCAGTGTAAGGCGGTCGACGCCGCGGACGCGATGGACGTCGTCGCCGGGTTCACCTGTCTGAACGACGTGTCGAACCGCGACGACCAGAATCGGGAGCAGAACTGGGTTCGCGGGAAGGCGTTCGACGGCGCGGCGCCCATGGGTCCGGTCCTCGCGACGCCCGACGAGGTCCCGGCGGACGCGGGCGTCGAGCTCCGCGTCAACGGCGAGACGAAGCAGTCGAGCGACCGCGAGCACATGATCTTCGACGTGCCGACGCTGATCGAGGAGATCACGACGTACCTCACGCTCGAACCCGGCGACGTCATCGCCACGGGAACGCCTGAGGGGGTCGGCGCGCTCGCCGACGGCGACACCGTCGAGGTCGAGATCGAGGGCGTCGGCACGCTGGAACACGACGTTCGCGTGCCCTGACGCGCCGGACCGACCGATCGATCTCGCCGATTCTTGCCGTTCGGTACCACACCTCGTTTCCGGTGAACGCTTATGTGTGAGCCGCCGGAGTCGGAGGTATGGAGACCAGTTCGTTCGTCGCCGGACTCTGACTGTACCGTCGCGGCGTGGTTCGAATCGGACCCACCGATCGGACGCGCCGCCGAGACCGCACGCGGAGCGGAGACGCTCCCCTCCCCGGGCCGACGCGAGCGCCCGACCGAATGTCACGAGACGACGACGCGACGAACGAACGCGACGCATCGAGCGGGCCAGACGCACGCGAGACCGCGACCCCGCACGCCGACGCGACCAGGGCCGTGGTCGCGGCGCGGTCCGACGACGGCCCGCCGGACACGGCGGAGATCCGCGAGCTGGCCGCCGCGGCCGGCTACGCGGTGGTCGGCGAGGTCACCCAGCGGCGGCGCGAGGACCCGACCTACGACCTCGGGCGCGGGAAGGCCGAGGAGCTGATGCGCCTCGCGGCCGACGCCGACGCCGAGGCCGTCGTCTACGACGGCGGGCTCTCTCCGGGGCAGACGTTCTCCCTCGGCGACCTGCTGCCGACCGGGACCGCGGTCGTCGACCGCCCGCGGCTGGCCCTGGAGCTGTTCGCCGACGCCGCCGACTCGCGGGCCGCCGACCGACAGCTGGAGCTGGCGCGGCTCCGCTACGAGCTGCCGCGGCTCCGCGAGGCGGTCGCCCGCGACGCGAGCGAGGACGTGCGCCTCCAGCCGGAGGGCGACAGCCGCGTCCTCGACGTCGAGAAGCGGATCGAGTCGGCCGAGCGCGCGCTCGACGAGATCGCCGACGAGCGGGCGGCGCGCCGCGCGGAGCGCCGCGACGCCGGGTTCGACCTGGTCGCGCTCGCTGGCTACACCAACGCCGGGAAATCGACGCTGGCCCGCCGGCTCGCCGACGAGGTCGACGACCCCGATTTCGACGGGGAGGCTTCGACTCGCTCTGTGGCGCGCGGCGACGCCGACGCTAGAGACCCGGCGGACGACGACGGACCGCTCGCGGTCGCCGACCGCCCGTTCGAGACGCTCTCGACGACGACGCGCCGCGCGACCGTCGGCGGGCGCCGAACCCTCCTCACCGACACCGTCGGGTTCCTCGACGGCCTGCCGCACGAGTCGGTGCGCTCGTTCCGCGCGACGATCGGCGCGATCCGGGCCGCGGACTGCGCGCTGCTCGTCGTCGACGCGAGCGACGATCCCGACGACCTCCGCCGGAAGCTCCGCGCCTCGCTGTCGGCGATCGAGGCGACCGACGGGCCGGTGATCCCCGTCCTGTCGAAGGCGGACGAGGTCGACGCGGACGGGCTCGCGGCCGCCGTCGAGGCGTACGAGACCGCCGTCGACGACCTCGACCCGCGGGACACGCCCGTCGCCGACGCGCTCCGGTCACCGATTCCGGTGAGCGCCCGCGACGAGTCGGGGCTCGCCGACCTCGCGGACGCGGTGGCGGGCGCGCTGCCGACGGCGACCGCGACCGTCGAGGTCGCGAACGGCGGCGACGCGCAGGCCGCGCTCTCGTGGGCGTACGACCGGAGCGTCGTGACGGACGTCGAGTACGCCGGCGAGACGATCGCCGTCGACCTGGCGGGACGGCCCGACGTCGTCGCCGAGGCGGAGCGGCGGCTGCGCGGCGCGGGTTCGCCCCCGTGAGCGCCCCCGACTCCGACCCGGGAGCGCCGTGACCGGCGTCCGTCAAGACCACCCTTAAGCCCGACCGCCCCCGACCGTCTGGCATGCGACCACGGGATCTCTCCGATCACTCGCCGTACGTGCCCGGGCGGGGCGTCGAGGAGGTCGCCCGCGAGCGCGGGATCGACCCCGACGACCTCATCAAGCTCTCATCGAACGAGAACCCGCACGGCCCGAGCCCGGCGGCCGTCGAGGCCATTCGCGACCACGCCGACCGCGTGAACCAGTACCCGAAGTCCTCGCACACGGACCTCACCGCGAAGATCGCCGAGAAGTGGGGGATCGGTGACGAACAGGTGTGGGTCTCCCCCGGCGCCGACGGCTCGATCGACTACCTCTCACGGGCCGCGCTGGAGCCGGGCGACGAGGTGCTGGTGCCGAGCCCGGGCTTCGCCTACTACGCGATGTCCTCGCGGTACCACCACGGCGAGGTGACCGAGTACGAGCTCTCGACCGCCGACGGCTTCGCGCAGGACGCGGAGACGGTGCTGTCCGCCTACGGCGGCGAGCGGATCGTCTACGTCACCTCGCCGCACAACCCCTCGGGCTCGACGATGCCGCTCGACGAGGTCGAGGCGATCGCGGACGCGACCGCGCCGGAGACGCTGGTCGTCGTCGACGAGGCGTACGGGGAGTTCTCGGACGTCGACAGCGCGATCCCGCTCGCCGACGAGCGCGACGACGTGGCGGTCCTTCGCACCTTCTCGAAGGCGTACGGGCTCGCCGGGCTCCGGATCGGATACAGCGTCGTCCCCGAGGCGTGGGGCGAGGCGTACGCCCGCGTCAACACGCCGTTCGCGGCCAACGAGCTCGCCTGCCGGGCCGCCCTCGCCGCGCTCGACGACGAGGGGCACGTCGAGCAGTCGGTCGAGTCCGCCAGCTGGGCCCGCGAGTACATCGCGGACGAGCTCGACGCGCCCACCGTCGACTCCGCGGGGAACTTCGTTCTCGCCGCGGTCGGCGACGGCGAGCGCGTCGCCGAGGCGGCCCAGGAACGCGGCGTGATCATCCGCGACTGCACCTCGTTCGGGCTCCCCGAACACGTCCGGATCTCGACGGGGACCCGCGAGGAGACCCGCGAGGCGGTGGCGCTGCTCAACGAGACGCTGGCGGACCTCGGACTCGGTGTTCGGGCGTGACGGCGGGGGCCGACGACGACACGACCCCTGGCCGCGGCCCCGCCGAGTGCGTCGCCGTCACGGGCACGCCCGGGACCGGGAAGACGACCGCGACGGCGCTGCTCGAGGGAGAGTACGACGTGATCCATCTCAACGACCGGATCAAGTCGGACGACGGCCTCTGGACCGAGCGCGACGACGACCGCGACACGCTCGTCGCGGACCTCGACGCGGTCCGCGAGGAACTCGGCGACTGGTCGGGGATCCTCGACTCGCACCTCGCGCACCGGTTCGACGTCGACCGCGTGGTCGTGTTGCGCTGTCACCCCGAAGCGATCGAATCGCGCCTCGAAGCGCGCGGCGAGTCCGCGGAGACCGCAGCCGAGAACGCCGAGAGCGAGGCGCTCGACGTGATCCTCTCCGAGGCGGTCGCCGAGCACGGCGCGGAGAACGTCTACGAGGTGGACGCCACCGACCGGGACCCCGAGGCGGTCGCCGACGCGATCCGGGCGGCGGCGGAGGGGGAGCGCGAGCCGAGCGCCGGCACCGTGGACTTCATCGATTATATATGAGCCGGTCGAGACGGTCGAGACGGTAGATGACCCTCGACCAGTATCGCTCGGTGGCCGACCGCCTGCTCGGCCCGTGGGTGTCCGCGGCCGACAGGCTCGGGCTCTCGCCCGACCAGGTGAGCGTGATCGCCTTCCTCGTCGCGGTCGGGGCCGCCGGGGCGTTCGCCGCCGGATCGACGGCCCTCTACGCGGCCGGCGCGCTGCTCGTCCTCCTCAACGGGTGGCTCGACCTCGTCGACGGGGCGCTCGCGCGCCACCAGGGGATCGCCTCCGACGGCGGCGACTTCCTCGACCACGTCCTCGACCGCTACGCCGACGTGGCGGTCATCGCCGGGCTCACGGCGGGGGTGGGGGCGTACGCGCTCGGCTTCGCCGCCGTCACCGGCGTCCTCCTCACCTCCTACCTCGGCACGCAGATCCAGGCCGTCGGCATCGGCCGCGAGTACGGCGGGCTCCTCGGCCGGGCCGACCGGCTCGCGCTGATCGGCGTCGTGGGCGTCGTCGCCGCGATATACTCCGCACCGATCGTCGCCGGGCTCAACGTCGTTGGCCTCCTGCTCGCGCTGTTCGCCGTCGTCGGCCACCTGACCGCGGTCCAGCGGTTCCTCGGCGCGTGGAGCGACCTCTGAGCGTCGGGGTCACCGACCGACGCCTCATCGCCGAACCGCGAGTACGGGTGCGTCCGCGCGGCGGACGACCTCGTCTGTGATGCTGCCGAAGACGATCCGTTCCGCTCCGCTTCGCCCCTTCGTACTCATCACCACGAGGTCGATCGCGTTCCGGTCGACGTACTCGGTGATCACCCTCGCGGGGCTCCCGAACTCAACCGCGATCGTCGTCTCGACTCCGTCCGGTTCGGTCTCCGAGACGATCCGCTCGGCGGCCGAGGCGCGCTCGTCACGTCTCTCGTCGAGCGCCGCCCGCTCTCGACCGGCGGTGCCGAGGCCGCCGGCGACCTCGACGATAGAGAGGACGTGTATCGACGCGTCGTACCGCTCGGCGTGACTGAACGCGTGTTCCGCGGCGCCGATCGTCGCTTCGCTACCGTCCGTCGGAAAGAGGATCGTGTCGTACATATTCGTAAGCCCTCGGGGTCCGTTCTCCGTCGTCGGAACCGCGGTGGTCGCGTCACTGCCGCCGGGCGATGAGCACCGCGTCGGCGAGCACGTCGTGGCCGATCGGAACGAGGTGAGCGGCCGCGCCGATCGCGAAGATGTGTAGCGTGACGAACGCGCGCAGGGGGCCGAGGCTCCCCGCGAGGAGACCGAGTGTCGCCACGCCCGTCGCGGCGTAGACGATCCGCTCTTGCCGCCGTATCTGCGGGCTCTCCCAGTCGTACAACGCCGTCACGAGATAGCCGATTCCGATCACCGCCAGCCACGGGTGCCAGTACGCGTACCGTACCGCGCCGGACGGGACGACCTCGAGGAGGGCGGCGAGGTTGACGAGCGTCGCAGCGAGGTTCAACCCTCCCCAGACCACCCAGACGCGGTTGCGGCGCACGGTCGGCGTGGTGTAGGTCACGCCGAAGATGACGATCCCGACGGTCAACACGGCCCAGACGCCGACGATCGACTGGATCAATCCAAACGGGGCGAGGCTCGGATCGCGGCTAAACGCCCAGGAGAGCCCCCACCCGAGTACCCCCTCGAAGAACCCGAACAACAGCAGTCCGTCTCCCGGGAGCGGGGGCGACAGCAGCCGCCGGAAGTACAGCGTCAACGCGGTCCGTGAGCGGTGTAGCCGATCGGACCAGTCCGTCGCCTCACTGGACATACGTTCGCTCCCTCCCGAGTTGGCGGTGGTCGACTCTCGTCCCCGCTCGGAGACACGGACCGGACACACCGGTACGTAGAACGGTAGACGTATATGATCAGGGTTCACTTCCCGAGTGACTCGCGGAGCGCCCTCGCGGGGGCACAGGTGCCGCGTATCGAGCCACCCGGCCCCGGCGGACCGAGGAGCCCAATCACCGCCCTCGCTCCCGGGGGCCGTCCCGGAGCTGCCCGAGGGAACGATTTAAAAGCGTCCGGTCGGAACGAGGGGTATGCCCACATTCGAACTGAACCTCTCGGACGACGTGTACGCGGAGTTTCAGCAGCTGGCGGAACAGGAGTTCGTCTCCGAGGAGCAGGCCGCCGAGGACCTCATCGCGTCCGGCATCGAGGCGTACAACGTGACCGTCGTCGACGAGGAGCCCCGCGACGAGATGCTTGACGGCGCGGAGAACAACATGTTCGACACCGCGGAAGACCCCGGCAGCCTCGAAGACGACCGGCTCTGACGCCTTTTCGCTGCCGAACCCGCCTCGACGCCGAACCTGCCTCGCCGCCGAAATTTTCTCGACCCTGCCGAGTCGCCGACTCGGCGAACCGCGCCGCCGACCGGTCCGCCGGACGGAGTCGGCGATCCGGCTCCGGCAAAAGATATATCCGCGTTACGCTCGAAATAGTAAGCGAGAGTATAATTTCATTTCAGGGATATATTTTTCCGCGTGGGCCGGTTAGCGGTTGGTGACCAATGGACCCGAAGGAAGACGGACTGTCCCTCGAGCCCGATCCCGTGTGGGACGACCGGTTCGCATCCGTGCGCGACCGCGTGGCGGACGCCTCGGACGACCGGCTATGCGACGTGTTCCACGTCGGCAGCACCGCTATCGCGGGCGTCCCGGGGAAGCCGGTCTTGGACGTGATGCCCGTGTACGACAGCGCTGCGGGTATGCGCGCCGCCGCCGACCGGCTCACCGACGGGGAGTTCGAACGGGAACACGACGCCGACGACACGGTCGTCGCGCTGCGGCGGGAGCCGGATCACGTCGTCGCGGTGCGGATGCACACCGTCGACGCGGACCAGTGGCGACCGATCCTCCTGTTCCGGGAGTACCTCACCGACCACCCCGACGCCCGCGAGGAGTACGCCCGGGTCAAGCGCGAGGCGGCCGCCGAACACCCGGACGACATGGAGGCGTACACGAACGCCAAGTTCGACCTCGTCCAATCACTGACCGAGGCGGCTCGCGAGGCGGGGTACGAGGACCGCCTCCCGGCGTTCGCGTAGCGTCCCGCGGAGATCAGTACCCCAGGTCCAGCAGCCGGTTCGCCGTCAGCGTCGCCAGTCCGAGCGCCATCACGCAGGCCAGCAGGCCGAAGGCGACCGCCCAGCCCGCGGCGTCGGAGACGCTGCCGACGACGACGCTGCCTGAGGCCCCGGTCACCATGTACGCGGTCCGGACGAGCCCGAAGCCGGCACCGCGCTCGGCGTCGGAGAGCAGGTCCATGAACCGCGACTGGATCGGCGCGCCCCACGACATCGCGAGCCCCACGAGCCCGACGGCGCCGACGGTGACCGGCAGTCCGAGGTCCAGCGCCGCGGCCGCGACGAGCCCCCCGTAGCCGAGGACGCCGGCGGCCATCGTCACCATCGCGGTGGCGTCGCGGCCGATCCGGTCGGAGATCGACCCGGTGACCGGTTGGGTGCCGCCGTGGACGAGGAAGTACGCCGAGAACAGCAGCGCCGACAGCGCGCTCGACAGGCCCGTGCCGACCTCGAGGAACGTCGGGAGGAAGGAGGCGGTCGCCTGCCACGTGAACGCGCCCATCGTCGCCAGCGCGGTCGTGTAGAGGATCCGCGGCCGCGACAGCAGCTCGGCGAGCGGACCGACCGCGAACCGCTCGCCCATCGGCTGGTCGGGCCGGAGCGGCTCGGTCGGTCTGACCCGCCACGCGAACAGCGCGAACACGGGCACCGCCACCGCGGCCCCGAGGAGGACGCCGGCGCGCCAGCCGTAGCGCGACCCGACCAGCGCGGCCGCCGGCGGCGCGGCGAGCCCGGCCAGCGGTCCGCCGGCGACGTGGACGCCGATGGCGCGACCGGTGTCGTCGAACTGCCGCGTCAGGAACGTCGTCGCGACGGAGTAGTGGAGCCCGGCCCCCACGCCGAGCGCGGCCGCGAACAGTCCGAAGGCGAGGATCGACGGGGACGCGGCGAGGAGCACCGACGCGACCGCGGTCGCGCCCACCGCGGCGAGGATGACGCGGCGCTCGCCGAAGCGGTCGCCGAGGACGCCGGAGGGGAACTGCGCCAGCGCGTAGGTGAGCCACATCCCGCTGAGCGCGAGCCCGACGGTCCCGTTGGTCACGTCGAACTCCGCGGTGATCTCCGGGACCAGCGGGCTGACGACCAGCCGCGCCACCATCGTGCCGGTGAACGCGAGCGTACAGAGCGCGAGCGCCGTGTGTTCGTACCGCCAGTTCACGGTCGCCGTACCGGACACGCGTCAAAGCGGCTTCCGGTCGCGGTCAGACGAGCCGGGGACTCACTCCGCCGCGAACCGGACCGGGTAGTCGGTGAGGTTCTCGTACCCGCCCTCGGTGACGACGACGAGGTCCTCGATCCGGACGCCCCCCACGTCGGGGTCGTAGAGGCCGGGTTCGACGGTGATCACGTGTCCCGGCTCCAGCTCTCCCCCGCCGTTCGCGAGCCGCGGCGACTCGTGGACGTCGAGGCCGATGCCGTGCCCGGTCGAGTGGATGAAGCCGGTCTCCGTGTCGGGGTCGGTGCGGAACGTGGGCTCGCCGGCCTCCTCGTACACCTCGCAGGCGGCGGCGTGGACGTCCTCGCCCGTCGCCCCGGGCTCGACCGCGTCGAGCGCGGCGTCCAGGGCCCGCTCGGTGAGGTCGTACCACTCGCGGAGGGTCTCGCTCGGCTCGCCGACGCAGAACGTCCGCGTCATGTCGGCGTTGTACTTCGTCGCCTTCGACCGCGGGAAGATGTCGACGATGATCGCCTCGTTCGCCCGGAGCGGGCCCGAGCCGCGGTCGTGGGGGTCCGCGGCCTGCGCGCCGCCGGCGACGATCGTCTCGTCGAGCGCGCAGCCGTGCCGGAGGAGCGTGACCTCGATCTCCTCGGTCACCCGCTCGCTCGTGAGCGGCTCCCCGTCGCGGAGCAGGACGCCTGCCTCCGCGTCGTCGGCCTCGGTCGCCACGTCCGCGCCGGCGATCAGGTCCTCCGCAGCGCGCATCGCCGCCTCGTTCGCCTTCTGGGCGTCCCGGATCGCGTCGACCTCTTCGTCGGTCTTGACCGCCCGGACCTCCTGAAGACGGTCGTCGGCGTCGACGGCCACCTCGATACCCCGCTCGCGGAGGGCGTCCGCGGTGCCGATCGGGCCGCGCGGCGGCATCGAGACGGACTCGACGCCCTTGTCGCGGAGGAACGCGGCGTACATGTCGGTGCGCTCCTCGCGGCCGCCGTACTCGTAGTCGTAGTCGGCGTGGCGCTCCACCGTATCCGCCGTCGCCTCGGTCTGCGCGCGGCCGTACTCCAGCCCGCTGACGAGGAGGTGGACCTCGCCGTCCGCATACAGCGTGAGGAACGGGTCGGGTCCGGTGAACCCGGAGAGGTACAGCTGGTTTGCGTCCTCCTGCGAGGCGTCGAGCAGGAAGCCGTCCGCATCGAGGTCGGCCAAGTGGTCGTCGAGTCGGGTTCGGTTCACACCTCTCCCTGCTCGGGCGACGCTCAAAGCGGTTGTCCTCGCGGAACCGGCCGGACGAGGAGGGCCCCTTCGAGGCCGGCGCGAGACAAGGCATATACGGCTCACGTCGGAATGCGGGCGTTGCAATGTCGGCTGAGGATAATACTACCCTCCGTTCGCTCCTCAATCTCCCGCCTCGCTGGCTGCCGGTCGCCGTCGCCTGCGGGGTCGGCGCGGCGCTGCTCGGACTGGCGCTCACCCGGGTCGGACTCGCGGTCGCCGGCGTGTCGCCGGGGGACTCGGACGTCGCCCACTGGATGGTCGGCGGACCGATATCCGCGCTCGAGGGGTCGATCTGGTTCCTCTTCGACGCGCACTGGGTCCAGACCCGGACGGGCCCCGGGCTGTCGAACCTCGTCACTTTCGGGCACCCGCTGATACAGTCGGACGCCGCGCTGTGGCCGCTCCGCGCGGTTCCCCTGACCTTCGGTCTCGGCGCCGCGGCCGCCGTCCGATACCTCGGCATCGACGACCCGCTCGCCGGCGCCGCGACCGGCGTGGGCGCGACGCTCGGATACCTCCCGACGATGCTCGCGTTGCGGGCGGTCTCTCGCGTGCCGCTGTCGCGACACGCGACCGACGGCACGGCACCGATCTCCGACGGCGACGGGCTCCCGGCGTCTGAGGTCGCCGGCGTCACCGCCGGTCCCGACCTCGCCGCGACCCTGCTACTGGTGACCGGACTGGGCGTCGTCCTCGGCTTTCTCGCCGGTGCGGGCGCGACGCTCGCGGCCGGGGACTGACGGGCGGACCGGTCGCCCCGAACGCCGTCGCCCACGCTCGCGAAACGCCTATATATCATATGCCGCGCGATCGCCGTCACGACCGCCCTGAGCGCTGGCTCTCTCGGCCGCTCACTAATACCGAGTTTTACAGGGTTCTACACGTCGTTATCGGCCGTGTCAACGCGACGCCAGACACGCGAACATTTAAGTATTTGGGTCACTTACCTGACGGTGAGGAGAACACCGAGATCCGTCCCTCGGTTTCGTCTTTCCCTCCAGCACAAAACCAATGAGCGAGAACCTTCGAACGTACACGACCGAGAACGTCGACGACGAGCGCGAGACCGAGTCGGAAAGCGAGGAGGAAGAGCTGCGATGTCCAGAGTGCGGCGGCCAGCTCGCGACCGACACGGAACACGGCGAGACCGTCTGTGTCGACTGCGGGCTCGTCGTCGAGGAGGACGAGATCGACCGCGGGCCGGAGTGGCGCGCGTTCGACTCCAAAGAGAAGGACAACAAGTCGCGGGTCGGAGCCCCGACGACGAACATGATGCACGACAAGGGGCTCTCGACGAACATCGGCTGGCAGGACAAAGACGCCTACGGCAAGTCGTTGTCCGGCCGACAGCGGCGCCGCATGCAGCGACTCCGGACGTGGAACGAGCGGTTCCGCACCCGCGACTCCAAGGAGCGCAACCTGAAGCAGGCGCTCGGCGAGATCGACCGCATGGCCAGCGCGCTCGGCCTCCCGGACAACGTCCGCGAGACCGCCTCCGTCATCTACCGCCGCGCGCTCGACGAAGACCTGCTCCCGGGCCGCTCCATCGAGGGCGTCTCGACGGCCTCGCTGTACGCCGCCGCCCGGCAGGCGGGCACGCCGCGGAGCCTCGACGAGATCGCCGGCGTCTCCCGCGTCGAGAAAGACGAGATCGCCCGGACGTACCGCTACGTCGTCCGCGAACTCAAGCTGGAGATCCAGCCCGCGGACCCCGAGAGCTACGTGCCTCGGTTCGCCTCCGACCTCGGCCTCTCCGACGAGGCCGAGCGGCGGGCCCGCAGCCTCCTGAACACCGCGAAGGAACAGGGGATCCACTCGGGCAAGTCGCCGGTCGGCCTCGCCGCGGCCGCCGTCTACGCCGCGTCGCTGCTCGTCAACGAGAAGGTGACCCAGAGCGAGGTCAGCGAGGTCGCGAACATCAGCGAGGTCACCATCCGGAACCGGTACCACGAGCTCCTTGAGGCCGAGGACTCGGTCGCGCTGAACTGACGCACTCTTCCTGAATCGGTCCCGCGTCGTCTCGGCACCAGCCCGAGCCGAAACCGCGAAGGCGACGCGTCGCCACCCGCGGACATGGAGACGACGCGCCACTTCACGGCGACGACGTACATCGTCAACGACGGGGCGACGGCGCTTCACGAACACGAGCGGCTCGGGATCCGGCTGCCGCCCGGCGGGCACGTCGACCGCGACGAACTGCCGCACGAGGCCGCGCGCCGCGAGGTCCGAGAGGAGACGGGGCTCGACCCCGACCTCGTCGCCGCCGAGTCGGAGATCACGGGCCCGAACACCCGCGGGCTCCCCGAGCCGGCCCACCTCATGCTCCACGACATCAACGTCCACGAGGACGGGTCGGTGGGCCACCAGCACGTCGACCACCTCTACTACGCCCGGGTCGACTCCCGGGAGATCGCCCCCGACGGCGACGACGAGGTCGACCCGGCGCGCTGGCGCTGGTACACCCCCTCGGAGCTCGCGGCGAGCGACCTCCCGGACGACGTCGTCGACCTCGGGCGGGAGGCGATCGCCGCCGTCGACGACCGCTGAACGAGGAGTCGTCCGGGGCGCCAGGCCGCACCGGCGAGCGGCGGAGCCGAACCGCGAGTCGCGGCGTCAGACGGCCGTCTCACGGTCCGGAAGGTATTTGGGTCGGTGTTGGCGAGGTACACCCAAATATGGACGCACAGCGAAGGGAAGCGATCGCCGAGTGGGACGACCGCTCGTTCTCCGACGGGTTCGCGGGCCTCCGGCAGGTCGTCGGCGACGGGTTCTCGGGCGCGGCGACCGACGGGACGGGGTGGCTGTTCTTCGCCGACGGGCGCGTCGTCGGGGTCGTCGACGGGACGCTCGACGCCTTCGCGGACGCCTCGGGGACCGTCTACCGGGCCCCCGACGAGGCGCTCCCGGTGCTGTTCGCCATGCAGGAGCTCGGCGGCGAGCCGCGGGCGAAGTACTACACCAACGATACGCCGCTGAAGGAGGCCGACAGGAAGCTCTCGCAGGGCGGGTTCACCGGCTACATCGAGCTGTCGGAGAACGTCCTCTCCGGCGACTACTACGTGGCCTACACGGGCGGCGAGTCGATGGCGGCGGCGTACGTGGGCAACGCGCGCCGCCTGGAGACCGGCGACGACGCCTTCGGGCTCGCGGCCGACGAGGTCGGCATCTACACGGTGTACGAGGTCGACCTCGACGTCCGCCCGCTCCCAGACGGCGACGACGCGAGCAACGCCGCAGACCGGGCCGGAGGGACCGACTCGGTCGCCGTCGCCGACGCGGACGACGATCCGACCGGAGACGAAGCGTCGGGAGACGAGACGGACGGTCCCGACGAGCCGGCCGGAGACGACGCCGACAGGACACCGGACCCAGTCGACCCCGCGCCGGACGCCGGCCGAGACGACGGCTCCCGCGCGTCGACGAGCAGGGGCGAGCCGCCGGCGGTCGGTTCGGGGGCGGCCGCGGACGATCACGCCGACGCCGACCCGGGCGGAGAGGCCGCCGAATCGGAGGACGGCTCGACGCCCGACGCGGTTCGGATCGGAGACGCCGACGCCGCGGAGGCCGAGACCGCGGACCCGGCCACCTCAGACCGGCGGGAGCGGTCGGCGAGCGGATCCCGCGGAGCGCCCGGCTCGGACGCCGCGGAGACGGACTCCGCGGAGACGGACTCCGCGGACGCGTCGAGCGCGAAGGTCGACGCCGCCGACGCGCCGGACTCGGAGGACGTCTTCTCCGAGGAGGCCGAGTGGCGGGAACAGAAGTCGATCCCGGCGCTCGACCCGTCCGAGGCGGGCGGGGAGCCCCGCGGCGACGACCGACGAGCCGGATCCACACAGCGGTCTCGGCCGGGGAGCGACCGCGGCCGAGGCGAGGGCGGCGAGTCGGCTTCGAACGGCGGGTCGCCGTCGCCGCGCTCGACCGCGCGGTCCGCCTCGAACCCGTCGGCGGTCTCGAAGCGCGACGCGCGCGGGCAGGGGACCGACGCCGACCCCGAGCGGCTCCGGAAGCTGGAGGCGGCGCTGGAGGAGGCCGAGACCGAGCGCCGGTCGCTCGCGGACGAGCGGGACCGCCTGGCGGCCGAGCGCGACGAGGTCGCCACCGAGCGCGACGAACTGGCCGACGCGGTCGAGCGGCTCGAGTCTGAGGTCGACGAGCTCAGAGACGAGCGCGACCGGCTCCGCCGGGAGCTCTCGGAGGCGAAGGAGCGGCTGCCGGACGCCGAGCGGACGCTCACGCCCGCGGAGGCGCGGAACGGCACGAACCTGTTCATCCGGTACGACTCGAAGGAGGGCGCGACCCTCGAGGACGCGCACGACGGGAGCACCGACCGAGAGGCGCTCCGGGAGAACCTCCGCGTCGAACACCACACGAGCTTCGAGACCGACGGCCTCGCGGTGGAGGGCCGGTCGTTCGACGAGTTCCTCGAGGGCACCATCGAGTACGGCTTCACGCGCTGGCTCGTCGAGGACCTCCCGTTCGAGGTCCGCGGCACCGGCAACGAGGGGATCCTCCGCGACCTCTACGACGCGCTCCCCGAGGTCGACCGCGCCGAGATCGGCGGCACGGTGTCCGTCGAACTCCGCGAGGGGGGCGAGGAGGTCCGCGAGCAGCGCGCGTTCGACCTCGTCTTGCGCGACCGCATGGGGCACCCCCTGTTCGTCGCCGACCTGAACGACAGCCGGGACCCGACGGCGGAGGGGACGCTGGAGTCGCTCGTGGAGAACGGGCGCGACATCGCGAGTTCGAACGAGACGTTCGCGGGGGCGTTCGCGGTGACGGAGAGCTTCTTCGAGCCGGGCGCGTTGGAGACCGCGAGCGACGCGGTCGGCGGCGGCCTGTTCAGCCGCTCGAAGCGGGCGAGCTTCGTGAAGCTCTCGCGCAAGCGGGGGTTCCACCTGTGCCTCGTCGAGGCGCGCGACGGCGGGTTCCACATGACGGTCCCCGACCTCTGAGCGCGACGACGAGGGCTAGGCGGCGAGGGAAAACGCGGCAGGTACGTCGGCGGGCGAAATCGGAATCCCGGTCAGTTCTCGAGTTCCGCTGCGTCGTCGATACGCATGGAGCCGAGCTTGTCGACCGTCTCGTCGAGCTTCTCGTCGAGCTCGTCGACGAACTCGTGGGTGCGCTCGGTGGTGATGGCGCCCTGGCTGGAGGGTTCGATGAGGTTCTCCTCCTCGAGGACGCGCAGGGAGTACCGCACCTTGTGATGGGGGTAACCGGTCTCGTTCGACATCTTCACGATGCCGATCGGCTCGTTCTCGATGACCATCCGCAGGACTTGGAGGTGACGTTCGAGCATGTCTACCTCTTTCTCTAGTCGGTCTATCATGCCACATGTTAACTCGTCATGCCCCCGTTTAAAAGTTGCTGTCGACGGCCGCCGAGAATCGCTCGAACGCACGCTTTGACGTGGCAGTAGTTAACGTGTTCGATCGCAAGCCGCCCGGCCGCGCCCAGAGCGGAGCGGAGCCGGCAGTGAGCGACCGGCCGAGGAGACCGCGGCGCAGAATACACGAACGAGCGTATTCGCAGTTACCGGAGCGTTTTCCGATCCACGTCCGTGGTGGTCTCGCCGTCGCAGACCGTAATCGGTTTTACCCCCCGCCGGGAACCGGCAGGTCGTATGACACTCACCATCGTCGGCTCCCAGCTCGGTGACGAGGGCAAGGGCGCGCTCGTCGACCGGTGGGGAGGGGACGCGGACGTCGTAGTCCGTTATCAGGGCGGCGACAACGCCGGCCACACCGTCGTCGAAGGCGGCGCGGAGTACAAGCTCTCGTTGGTCCCGAGCGGCGCGGTCCGGGGGACCGTGGGCATCCTCGGCAACGGCTGCGTCGTCAACCCGAAGACGTTGTTCACCGAGATCGACGACCTGCGCGAGCGCGGGCTCGACCCCGACGTGCGCGTCGCCCGCCGGGCGCACGTCATCATGCCGTACCACCGCGTGTTAGACGGGATCGAAGAGGAGGTCAAGGCCGACGACGACGCCGGCGACGCGGTCGGCACCACCGGACGCGGCATCGGCCCCACCTACGAGGACAAGGCCGGGCGGCGCGGGGTCCGGATCGCTGACCTGCTCGACCCCGACACGCTCCGCGAGAAGCTCGAGTACGCGGTCCCCCAGAAGCGCGCGCTCGTCGAGGACGTGTACGGGCTCGAACTCGACGACGACGACCGCGCGGCCGCCTTCGACGTCGACGCGCTCCACGAGGAGTTCGCCGCGATCGGCGAGCGCCTCGCCGACGAGGGGATGACCGTCAACTCCTCCGACTACCTCCACCGCCGCTTCGAGGCGGGCGACGAGATCCTCTTCGAGGGCGCGCAGGGGACGCACATCGACGTCGATCACGGGAACTACCCGTTCGTCACCTCGTCGAACCCGACCGCGGGCGGCGCGGCCGTCGGCTCCGGGCTCGGCGTCACGAGGGTCGGCGACGGCGAGGTCGTCGGCATCGTGAAGGCGTACCTCTCGCGGGTCGGCGAGGGGCCCCTCCCGACCGAGCTCGACGGCGACGCCGACGAGGAGGCGCTCGCCGACGAGATCCGCGAGAAAGGCGGCGAGTTCGGCACGGTCACCGGCCGCCCCCGCCGGATCGGCTGGCTCGACCTGCCGATGCTCCGCCACGCCGCGCGCGTCTCCGGGTTCACCGGCGTCGCGGTCAACCACGTCGACGTGCTCGCCGGACTCGACGAGCTGAAGGTGTGTACGGGCTACGAGCTGGACGGGGAGGAGCTGGACACCGTGCCCACCACCACGGACCGCTGGGAGCGCTGCGAGCCGGTGTACGAGACGCTCGACACGTGGGAGCCGTTCGACTCCTCGGCTGTCGCCGAGGCGGGCTACGACGCGCTCCCCGAGGCGGCCCGCGACTACCTGGCGTTCCTCGCCGACGAGATCGACACCCCGATCTACGCCGTCGGCGTCGGCCCCGACCGCGAGGAGACGGTCGAGCTGACGAACCCGTTCGACGAGTAGCTCGCGAGGGCCGGTAGCGCCCCGTGCGAACCGCCCCGCCCTCACGCACACTTTTGCGTCCCGGGCGAGACGCACAGCCATGGCCGAGCCCTCCCGCGACCCGCCCGACCGCGAGCCCCCCCGGACCGAACCGCTCGTCGCACGGACGGCCCGCCACGTCGGTCGGCTGCTCCCGCTCGCGTTGGTCCCGCTCGCGACGGCGCTCCTGCGGGTCCGCGACCTGCTCGCGGTGTCGCGGACGGACGGCGTCTCGGTCCGCGCGTCGTTCCCCGTCTACCGGTACGACGTCTGGAACTTCCTCGAGGCGCCGCGCGGGGGCGGGCTGTCCGTGTCGCTCCCGTTCGGGACGCTGGAGCCGCTCACGCTCCTCGTCCCCCTGCTCGGTGCGTACGTCCTCGTCTCGGGGCTCCTGAGCGCGGGCTACTTCGGGAGCATCGCCGACGGCGTCACAACCGGTCGGTTCGACTTCGTCGCGAACGTCCGCCGGTTCGGCGCCCGGACGGTGACGCTGGAGGCGCTCGTCGTCCTCGCGCTGGCGGCCGCCTTCCTCCCGCTGGTGATCGTGCCGCCGCTGTTCGTGGCGGCGATACTCGCCGCGCTGGTGCTCTCGTACCTCTACTTCCCGACGGTGTACGTCCTCGTCTTGGAGGACCGCGGCGTCGGGTCCGCCCTCGGTCGCGCCCGCGACCTCGTCCGACAGCACCGGCCGATCGGGTTCTTCCTCTCCGTCGCGTTCGTCACGGCGCTCTGTTCCGTTCCCCTCAGCCTCGTCGCCCGCATCGGCCCGGTCGGCGGCCTGCTCGCGGCGGTCGTCGCCGCGCCGCTGGGGCTCGCGTTCAACGTCGCGACCGCGCTGAAGGTCGCCGAGATGGCCGGGATCGAGACAGTCGAGTGACGGCCCGGGCGGACCGCCGCCCGACTTCTCTACTGCGGGTCGACGGCGTCGAGCGCGGCTCGGTCCTCGTCGGTCAGCGAGAGGTCAGCGGCCGCGAGGTTCGACTCCAGGTGGTCGACGCTCGACGTCCCCGGGATCGGCAGCGTCACGTCGGAGTGATCGAGCAGCCACGCGAGCGCGACCTGCTGGGGCGTTGCGTCGCGTCGCCCGGCGACTTCCTCTGTGACCGCGGCGGACTCCCCCTCCTGGACCGCGTACATCGGCCCCCACGGAATGAAGCCCACGCCGTGATCCTCGCAGGCGCGCAGCACGTCCTCGTCGTCGCGGTGGCCGACGTTGTACCGGTTCTGGACCGTCGCGACGTCGACAATTTCCATCGCGGTCTCCAGCTGCTCGACGGTGACGTTCGAGAGGCCGACGTGGGCGATCTGGCCGGCGTCTTTCATCTCCGCGAACGCGTGGACCGACGCCTCGAAGTCGGTGTCCGGGTCGGGCCGGTGGAACTGGTAGAGGTCGATCGTGTCGGTTCCGAGCCGGTCGAGGCTACACAGCACCTGGTTCTTCAGGAAGTCCGGGTCGCCGTGGGGGAGCCACTCGCCCTCGCGGTTGCGGAGCAGCCCGGCCTTCGAGGCGATCACCACGTCGTCGGGGTCGCCGAGCGCCTCGCGGATGAGCCGCTCCGAGACGCCCGGCCCGTAGGAGTCGGCGGTGTCGACGAAGTCGACGCCGCGGTCGACCGCCCGCCGGAGGACCGCCTTCGCCGCCGCCTCGTCGTCCGGGCGACCGATGATGTCCTCGCCGGTCACCCGCATCGCGCCGAAGCCGAGCCGGTCGACGGTGAGCTCGCCGCCGATGTCGAACGTGTCGCGTCCGCCGCTGGTGTGGGAAGCCATGGTGGCTCCGTCTCGCGCCACGCCCAAAGCCGTGGGGATGGCGGAAGGGGAGGCGGTCGGCGGCGAGCGGCGCGGTCGCCCGCCGCTCGCTCGTCTTGCGCCCGTCGCTACTCATAAGCCGCCCCCGGGCAATCGTACGGTATGGACGCCGAGCGCGAGGTACTCGACGTGTTGGCGCGGAACGCCCGCGAGGACATCGACGACATCGCGGCCCAGACGGGCCTCGACGCGGCGGCGGTAGCGGACGCGATCGACGCGCTGGAGGCGGACGGCGTCGTCCACGGCTACCAGGCGGTCGTCGACTGGGACCGCGTCGACGAGGGGAAGATCCGCGCAGTCGTCGAGATCAACGTCGAACTCGACCGCGAAACGGGCTACGAGCAGGTGGCGGACCGCATCGCGAAGTTCCCCGCGGTCGACGCCTTACACCTCGTCTCGGGCGACTACGACTTCGCCGTCGAGGTGCTCGGCGAGAACATGCAGGACGTCTCCGAGTTCATCTCCGAGCAGGTCGCGCCGATGCCGGCGGTCACCCAGACGGTGACCCACTACATCATGGAGACGTACAAGGACGGCGGGATCCGGTTCGAGGACGGGGACGACGACGACCGCCTCTCCGTGTCGCCATGAGGATCTCGGACCGCGCGCGCACCCTCCCCGAGTCGGGGATCCGGAAGTTCTTCGAGCTCGCGGAGGCGCGCGACGACGTCATCTCGCTCGGGGTCGGCGAGCCCGACTTCTCCGCGCCGTGGAGCGCGCGCACCGCCGCGATCGACTCGCTCGAACGGGGGAAGACCTCCTACACCGCGAACCGCGGCATGGCGGCGCTCCGCGAGCGGATCGCGGACCATCACGAGCGCTACGACCAGTCGTACGACCCGGCCGAGGAAGTCCTCGTCACCACCGGCGCGAGCGAGGCGGTCGACCTCGCGTTCCGCGCGCTGGTCGACCCCGGCGACACCGTGGCGGTCCACGAGCCGACGTACATCTCCTACGGACCGGGGATCGAGCTGGCGGGCGGCGAGCGGCTGACGGTCCCCACGCGCGCCGCGGACGACTTCGCGCTCACCCGGGAGTCGCTGGAAGCGGCGGGCGCGGCCGAGGCGGACCTCCTTGTGTGCTGTTACCCGAACAACCCCACGGGCGCGACGATGACCGACGAACAGCTCGCCGAGGTCGCGGCGTTCTGTCGCGACAACGAGATCCGCGTGGTGGCCGACGAGATATACGCCGCGCTCACCTACGGTGAGGACCACGCGTCGGTCGCGACGCAGCCGGGGATGCGCGAGCGCACCGTCGTCGTCAACGGCTTCTCGAAGGCGTACGCGATGACCGGGCTCCGGCTCGGGTACGCGCTGGGGCCGACCGAGGCCATCGACGCGATGAACCGGATCCACCAGTACACGATGCTGTCCGCGCCGACGACGCCGCAGTACGCCGCCATCGAGGCCCTCGACCGTTGCGACGACGAGGTCGCGGAGATGGTCGAGGAGTACAACCGCCGGCGGCGGCTGGTCGTCTCGCGGTTCAACGAGATGGGCCTCGACACGTTCGAGCCCGGCGGCGCGTTCTACGCGTTCCCCGAGTGCGGCGGCGACGACGAGGCGTTCGCGGAGGGACTGCTGGAGGCGCAGGGCGTCGCGGTCGTCCCCGGCTCCGTGTTCGGCGAGGGCGGCGAGGGCCACCTCCGCGTCTCGTACGCCACCTCGATGCGCGAGCTGAAGGAGGCGACCGACCGGATCGCGACGTTCGTCGAGGGACGCTGAGGCCGCGGTCCCGAATCGGTCCGCGCCGCGGGCCGACCGTCGCGCTCGCGCCGTGACCCGCCTCAGGTAAACGGACAACTCGTCGCCAATTGTTCGGCGTTCGCTAACAACTATCACGTATTACCATGATCGTCCCCGTATGGAGTTCCAACTGACCGACGAGCAACGACAGCTACGCGAGGAGGTGCGGAAGTTCGCCGACGAGGAGATCCGGCCGGTCGCCACGGAGTACGACGTCGACGAGGCGTACCCGCACGAGGTGATGGACGAGGCCGCCGACATGGGGCTGCTCGCGCCGCACGTGCCGGTCGAGTACGGCGGGATCGGCTACTCGTCGCTGGAGAACGCGATCCTCACGGAGGAGCTGTTCGCGGCCGACCCGGGGATCGGCCTCTGTATCTCCAGCGCCGGGTTCGGCGCGGAGGCGCTGATGGAGTTCGGCACGGAGGAACAGAAGGAGCGCGTCCTGCCCGAGGTGACGGCGGGCGACGCGGTGATGGGCTCGGCCATCTCGGAGCCGCAGGCCGGCTCGGACGTGACCTCGGTCGCGACGCGCGCCGAGAAGGACGGCGACGAGTGGGTGATAAACGGCTCGAAGATGTGGATCACGAACGGCACCGTCGCCGACTACTTCGTCGTCGTCTGCGAGACGGACCCCGACATCGACGACCGCTACTCGGGCTACTCGCAGATCCTCGTCGAGGGCGACCGCGACGGGCTCACCCGCGACAAGATCACCGGGAAGCTCGGCATCCGCGCGAGCGACACCGCGGAGCTTCGCTTCGACGACGTGCGGGTGCCCGAGGAGAACCTCATCGGCCAGCGCGGGATGGGGTTCCTCCAGCTCATGCAGTTCTTCGACGAGACCCGCACCGCGGTCGCCGCGCAGGGCGTCGGCATCGCCCGCGGCGCGGCCGAGCGCGCGCTGGAGTACGCCGAGGAGCGCGAGCAGTTCGGCCGCTCCATCTCCGACTTCCAGGCGATCAAACACAAGCTCGCGGAGATGCACACGAACACCGAGGCCGCCCGCTGGCTCACCTACCGCTCCGCGTGGGCGGTCGACAACGAGGCCGGCGACCTGACCGCGCTCGCGTCGATGGCCAAGGAGTTCGCCTCGCGGACCGCGGTCGAGGTCGCCGACGAGGCCGTCCAGGTCCACGGCGGCGCCGGCTTCGTCAACGACCACGACGTCGAGCGGCTCTACCGCGACGCGAAGATCACCCAGATCTACGAGGGGACCACCGAGATCCAGAAGAACATCGTCGCCCGCGAGCTGCTCGACGAGGGGATGTGAAGACGGGCCGGACCGGCGCGCGCCCCCAACCGACATCTAAAACCTCCGGCGCGCCTACGTCGTCGGTATGAACGAGGAGGAGGCCCGAGCGGACCGGGACGACGCGAGGTTCGGCGGCGGCGAGAAGGCGGACCCGGAGGAGCGCCTCAAGCGCCAGCGCGACGACCTCCAGCTGCTGAACCAGGTGATGCGACACGACATCCGCAACGACCTCCAGCTCGTCGGCGCGTACGCCGAGCTGCTCGACGAGCACGTCGACGAGGAGGGGCGAGAGTACCTGGACGTGATCAAGCGGAACACGCAGAGCGCCGTCTCGCTCACCACGACGGTCCGCGACCTCGCGGAGGTGATGCTCCGGGAAGACGCCGAACCCAGCCGCGTCGCGCTCGACCGGGTCCTCTCACAGCAGGTCGAGGAAGTGCGCTCCGCGTACTCGGAGGCCGTCTTCACCGTCGAGGGCTCGTACCCCGAGGTCGAGGTCGTCGGCGACGAGATGCTGAGCTCGGTGTTCCGCAACCTCCTCCGGAACGCGGTCCAGCACAACGACGAGGCCCCGCCGACGGTGACGGTGTCGGCGTCCGTCGACGAGGGCGAGGGCGTCGCCGAGGTCCGCGTCGCCGACAACGGGCCCGGGATCCCCGAGGACCAGCGCGACGAGGTGTTCGGCAAGGGGGAGAAGGGCCTCGACAGCCCCGGCGCGGGGATCGGGCTGTACCTCGTCCGGTCGCTCGTCGAGATCTACGGCGGGGACGTGTGGGTCGAGGACAACGAGCCGAAGGGCGCGGTCTTCGTCGTCAGGCTCCCGCTCTGTACGGAGTGACCCTGCGACGCGCCGTGTCGCGGCAGGTCACTCGTCGTCGTACTCCATCGCGACCGAGTTGATACAGAACCGCTTCCCCGTGGGCTCGGGGCCGTCGTCGAACACGTGTCCGAGGTGCGAGTCGCAGTTCGCGCAGCGGACCTCGGTGCGGCGCATCCCGTGGCTGGTGTCGACCGTCGTCGTCACCGACTCCTCCTCGGCGGCGTAGAACGCGGGCCAGCCGCAGCCGGACTCGAACTTCGTCTCGGCCTCGAACAGGACGGTGCCGCAGGCGCGACACTCGTACTCCCCGTCGTCGGGGTGGTGGTCGACGTACTCGCCGGAGAACTTCGCCTCCGTGCCGCTCTCGCGCAGCACGCGGTACTCCTCGTCGGAGAGTCGCTCGCGCCACTCTTCGTCGGTCAGCTCCGCCGGGTCGCGCTCGCCTGTCTCGCTCATACCACCGATACGCGCCCCACGGGCAAGGGGGTTGCGGCGGGCGAGCCGCCTCGCCGGCGCGGTTCGCGCCCCAAACGGTATTCGGTCGGCGGTCCGACTCGCTCTCATGGCACGCGAAGTCACGCACGAGGAGCGGGGCCCGGCGGTGCTCGACGACGACGACAAGGGCGACGACGGCCTGATCTTCGTCTGTCGGTGCGGCCTGTCGGACGCGAAGCCGCTCTGTGACGGGTCGCACAAGGCGACGGCCGACGAGGAGGACGGCGTCGTGTACAAGTACGAGGACGACGACCCCGACGGCGAGCGCCGCGAGGTCGGCGAGCTCGCCGCAGAAGGGGGGTAGCGGCGGGCCGCCGGAGGCGACGGCGACCGTTCAGATCACGCCCATCTCCCCGAGCCGCTCGGGGAGGTAGGTGTCGGTGACGAAGTCGAGCCCGCGGCTCGCGAGCGACTGCTGCTCGGACTTCTTGCCGATGTCGAGCTGGAGCTCGATCTGCTCTTCCCAGTAGTCGGTCTGGAACCGCGGGTCCTCCAGCTCGGACTCTAGGGCGTTCACGTCCGAGTCGGAGAGCGGGTCCGAGGGGAGGTCGTACTCGACGATGTCCTCGGGCTGGATCCCGATGAACCGGGCCTCGGGCGTCGCGAGGTACTTCGAGAGGTGCGCGGACTTGATCGACCCGTACGCGACGGAGCCGTAGATCCGGTAGGACCACGGATCGCCGTCGGTGAACACCACGACCGGGAGGTCGAGCTCGTCGCGGAAGCGCTTCGTCAGGCGGCGGGTGGCGCGGGCGGGCTGGCCGCCGAGGTGGACCACGAGCGCGTCGTGCTCCTCGTCGAACCCGTTCTCGACGAGCCGGTCGCGCATCCCGCCGGTCTCGACGCAGAGGACGAACTCCGCGTCGTTGTCGAGGAACTCGATGGTGTCCGGGTTGTTCGGGATCTGGTAGCCGCCCTGCCCGACGTCGAGCTGGCAGTGGATCTCGCGGTCGCCGCGGTTGGTCTGCTCGCGGAGCTCCAGGGGCCCCATCACCTTCGCGCCCGACTCCTCCGGGCGCATGTGGAAGTCCTCGCGGGTAACGCCCGTGACGATCTCCAAGTCCTCCACGAGGTCGTTCGACTCGTCCTGAGAGTTGAACTGGGCCTCGTCGTTGTTCCACGACTCGGAGAGGTAGTACAGCTCACGCAGCGTCGACGAGCGGTCGTCGTCGAGCTGGTTCGCGAGGAACTCGATGGTGTAGGCGGCCTTCAGCAGCTTGCGCGCGCCCCGCACCGAGTTCGCGCTGCGCGTGGACGTTCGGTCGCCGTACGTCCAGACGCCGCTCTCCTCGTCGTACTCGATGTTGCTCTTCGTCCGCGTCGGGAGCGTCATCTCCGGGATTGACCCCGCCGCGAACTGGTCGTAGAAGTCGGCGGCCAGGTCGATCAGCTCGTCTCGTGCGTCGCTTTCGGTCGTCATTTAGTCGTTCACCGTGAGTTTCTCGGTCTCGACGCCGCCGACGCTGACCTCGAACTCGGGGTCGCCGTCGACCGCGTACGTCAGTTCCCGCTCGTCGCCCGAGGGGATCTCGGGCTTCCACTGGACGAACCACTCGCCGTCCATGTCCACCACCGTCCCGTCGGAGAGGTCGGTCGGCTCCGCCGAGACGATGTCGGTGATGTCCAACTGCTCGTTCACGTCCGAGTGGTTCTCGACGACGAGCGACACCGTCTCGCCGTTCACCTCGCGCTCGACGCTCACGTTGTTCATGATCCGCGCCAAGGCCCCGTCGATGTCGGGGCGCGGGCGGCCCGTGACCTCCGAGACCTTGTCGGCCATCTCCGGGAGGATCCGGCCGAGGACGTCCTGTTTCTCCCGGCGCTGCTGCATCGAGCGCCGCTTGTTGAGGTACGACTTCAGCTCGCGGGCGGCCTCCCGGACCGCGAGCTCGATCTCGTCTTCGATCTCGGGGACGTTCGCGAGCGCGTCCTTCGACTCGCTCGTGAACGGGACGTTCGTGGAGGCGACGTGGATGCTGATGACGGCCGGCCCGTTCGGCATCCCCGACCCCCCGGGCTGGTCGAGCCCGTAGTTCCGCCAGCCGATCTGCTTTATTACGTCCGTCGTCGCGCACGCGCCGCGCTGGTAGACGAGCGGGACGCGGTTCGCGAACCGGAGCAGCTCGACCGACCCCTCGGCGGGGATCTCGCCGCCGTACGCGATCCCGGCCTCGACGATGAACGGGTCGCCGCCGTGGACCTCGGCGTCGCGGGTCGCCGCCGCGTAGAAGTCGGCGTCGTACTCCTTGCGCAGGCCGGCCTCGACCAGCTCCGCCGTGATCGGCGCGAGGCAGTCGGTCGGCGGCGCGAGGATGTCCGTCGTCCGCATCGCCTCGAGCAGGTCCGCGGCGGCGTCGCGGTCGCCCGCGATCGACTTCACCTTCGGCGGGTCGTCCGGCACGGTCCGGGCGCGGGACCAGAACGCCTCGACGACGTTCTCGCGCGCGGTCTCGCCGAAGGTCGCGTCGCGCTGCTCGGCGACGAACGAGGCCGCGTCCGCGACGAGGCGCTCGAGGTCGTCGCGGGTCACCCTGAACGCGTCGCCGTCGAGGTTCTCGAACCGGCGCGCGAGCGCCTCGGCCATCGACTGGACCGCGGCGTCGTCCTTCCGCGTTGACGTGGCCTCGTCGACCAGCGCGTAGACGTCGGGGACGAGCGGCGACTCGTCCGGTCCGTCGCCCGAGTCAGCCTCCTCGTCGTCCGCGTCGCCGCGGCCGGTGATCGCCCGCCACCCGGCGTCGACCGCGTTCTCGCGGACGGTCCCGCCGAACGTCTTGCCGGTGTCGCCCTCGACCGTCTCGGCGACGTCGTCGACGATCGCCGCGAGCTCGGAGCGCGTGACTCGGTCGTCGTTCTCGACCGTCTCGGCGACGCCCTCCGCGAAGGCCGTCGTCGCTTCTGCGCCCTTGTTGGCGACGGCCTCGGAGACCGCGCTCGCGACGTCGCCGTCGTCGTGCGCGCGCGGCGGCGACCACGACAGCTCGCGGCCGTAGTACACGTCGCGGAAGTTGTCGATCACGCCGTCGGCGGTCTTCTTGCCGACCCGCGTGAACTCCTCTTGGAGGAACCCGGAGACGGAGTACGACTCCGTCGCCTCCAGCATCTTGATCAGCGTGCCGAGCTCGACGCCGTGCGGGTGCGGGCGGATCTCCTCCGTCTCAGCCGGCAGCTCGTCGGTCGCGCGCTCGAACTTCAGCGGCTCGTCGAGCCCCGGCTCGCGCAGTTCGAGCCGCGCGTGGGGGTTGACGACCGCGGTGTGTTTCACGTAGTCGTGGAGCTGTTGGCGGGCGCGCATGTTCGCCTCCATCTCCAGTTCGATCCGGGTGCCGTGGGGTCGGTCCCACGTCGTCTCCTCGTCCGCACTGATCTCCGGCTCGTTCGTGTCGGTGTCGATGATGAGCTCGAAGTACTGCGCCCGCGACTGCCCCTTCGGCCGCGAGGTGATCTTCGCCGGCTGGCCGGAGGTGAGCTGCGAGTACAGCACCGCCGCCGAGATGCCGATCCCCTGCTGCCCGCGGGACTGCTCGCGGGCGTGGAACCGGCTGCCGTACAGGAGCTTCCCGAACACCTTCGGGAGCTGTTCTTTCGTGATCCCCGGCCCGTTGTCCTCGATGACGAGCCGGTAGTAGTCGCCCACCTCCGTGATCTCGACGTAGATGTCGGGGAGGATGCCGGCCTCCTCGGTCGCGTCGAGCGCGTTGTCGACCGCCTCCTTGACGGCGGTGACGAGCCCACGCGCGCCCGAGTCGAACCCGAGCATGTGTTTGTTCTTCTCGAAGAACTCGGCGATGGAGATCTCGCGCTGGCCCTCGGCCAGCTCCTCCGCGATCCCCTCCTCGTCGCCGATCGTCGACTGGAAGGACGTCATTCGGTACTCACCCCTTTCCCCGAGGCACCTAAAAACGCACCGGCGGCACGGTGAAAGTGTATCCGCGCCGAAGAAGCCGTCTGCGCGGTGCGCGTGTGGCTCTCTCGCGCGTCAGCCGCGGCGCGCACGTAAACCCAGTCTCTCGACGCACCGTCGGATTCCTCCCCGTCGCCAAATTCAAATAATTTAAATTTGTTGATTAGTGTGGCACGGTACCGTGTGACTAGACGACCGTGCCGGGAGGGAGCACGAGAATGACAGACGACGACGCGACGGGCGAGGCGAACCGAGCGCGAACCACGACCCGACCGCTCGAGGCGAGCCGACGGGCGGCACTCCGGACCGCGGCCGCGACCGGTGCCGCCCTCGCCTGGGGCACGTCGACCGCCGTCGGCGAACCGAGCGGGAGGAACGGGGCCGACGAGTCTTCCGCGAACGCGTTCCCACCGAAGGGGATCACGACCTACGGCCGGAGCGTCGACCTCGGAGACGGCTCGGTCAGGCCGTTCACCGCCGAGACGCCGTCCGGAGAGCCGAAGTACCATGGGGTGGAGTTCGACCGCGCGGCGCTGGACGGGCTCCCGAGCGCCGGCGACCTGAAGGCGGCAGACAACCGCGCCGAGACCGACAAGTACCGCGCCGGCGGGCAGGCGACGGCGGTCCACTTCAAGCAGTCGCTCCAGTTCTTCGTCCCGTTCCCGGCCGCGGAGCGGACGCCGTTCACGTTCCTCGGGCTCAACTGGAACCCGGGCGGCCACTTCGGCGGTGCGGGCGCGTGGCTCGAGCCGCACTTCGACGTCCACTTCCACATGCTCGACCCGGCGACGGTCGACGCCGTCGAGGGACCGCGACTCCCGCCGTACGACACCGGGAACGGGGAGTACGCGCCCGGCAGTCCGGATCCGGACCCCGCCGGGGAGGTGACGGAGACGCGGTTCGACGACGATCAGCTCCCCGAGGGGTACGCGCGGTCGCCCGACCCGGTCGCCGACCAGCGGTACATCACGGACATGGGCGAACACACCGCGCCGCGCGACGCGCCCGAGCTCCCCGACGCGCCGGGGGAGCGGGGGAACCCGGACGCGTTCTCGAACACGCTCATCCAAGGGTTCATCGCGCCCGACGAGAGCGAGCCGCCGCGGCTGGCGTTCGTCGAGCCGATGCTCACGCGGGAGTTCCTCAGGGGATTCGAGGGGCGGGAGACGTACGCGGTCCCGCAGCCGAACGCGTACCCGCACGACCGACAGCACCCGACCGAGTACGCGGTCCGGGACGTGCCGTCCGCGGACGCGGTGACCGTTGTGCTACGCGGGTTCGAGGAGACCTGATCGCGGAGCGTCGCCGCCGTCCCGGGGCGACGCTCTCGGGCGGCGGTTCGGCCGCCGACAGCTTTCTCCCCGTGACGCCCCTCCGTCCGAGCATGTCAGGATGGACGGCCGACGAGATGCCGCGGCTGGACGGGAAGACGGTGGTCGTCACCGGGGCGAACAGCGGGCTCGGCTTCGAGGGGACCCGCGAGTTCGCCGCGAGGGGCGCGACGGTCGTGATGGCGTGCCGGAGCGTCGAGCGCGCCGAGTCGGCGGCCGACGAGATCCGCGCCGACGCGGGCGGCACGGTCGACGGCGAGCTCGACGTCCGGGAGTGCGACCTCGCGTCGCTCGGCTCGGTCGCGTCGTTCGCCGACGGCCTCGCCGCCGACTACGGCGCGGTCGACGTGCTCTGTAACAACGCCGGCGTGATGGCGATCCCGCGCAGCGAGACCGAGGACGGGTTCGAGACCCAGTTCGGCGTCAACCACCTTGGCCACTTCGCGCTCACCGGACGGCTGTTCGACCTCCTCGCCGCGGCCGAGGGGATCGACGGCGACGCCCGCGTCGTCACCCAGTCGTCGGGGGCCCACGAGCAGGGCGAGATGGACTTCGGCGACCTCAACTGGGAACAGTCCTACGGCAAGTGGAAGGCGTACGGGCGCAGCAAGCTCTCGAACCTGCTGTTCGCCTACGAGCTACAGCGCCGGCTCGACGCGGCCGGCGACGGGGACGGCGAGCCGGGGATCCGCAGCGTCGCCTGCCACCCCGGCTACACCGACACGAACCTCCAGATGCGCACCGCGGCCGAGAGCGGCAACCCCCTGATGAAGGTGGGGATGAAGGCCGCCAACGCCGTCCTCGGACAGGAGCCGGAGATCGGCGTCGAGCCGATGCTGTACGCGGCCACCGTCGACGTCGACGGCGGCGCGTACGTCGAGCCGGGCGGCCTGATGAACATGCGCGGCCACCCGACCGTCGGGCGGTCGAACGACGCCTCCTACGACCGCGACGACGCCCGGAAGCTCTGGGAGTACTCGACGGAGGCGACGGACGTCGAGTACCCAGTATAGCGCGGACGCGCGCCGGCCCGCGGCGTCAGTGGAGGGTCCCCTCCCGGACGTGCGCGTCGTACGCGAACAGCGCGTACCCCACGTCGACCGGTCGGTGGTCAATCTCGTCGGCGATCGCGCGGATCGGCTCGATCATCGTCACGTAGTCGGCGGCGTCGAACGACTCCTTGCGCCCGTCGAGGTAGCCCAGCCGCTCCAACGACGCCCAGACCCGCGTGTCGACGACGGCGTGTCGGTCGCCGTCGAGCGCGGCCAGCACGCACGACGCGGTCGCCGCTTTGAACCCGGCGAGCCCGGTGATGAGAGTGATCGTCGAGAAGTCGCCGTCGACGGCGCGGACGTTGCGCGTGACTTCCCGGCAGCGCGCCTCGGGATTCTTCTCGACGTGGTACGCGCTCCGGGTGGACGACTCGTAGGCGATCTCGTACAGCTGCTCGCGCGTCAGGTGCCCCTGCGACCGGTACCGCTCGCCGAACTCGTCGAGCCGGGCGGGGAGGACGCCCTGCGTGTCGGCGTAGCGGTCGAGGTTCTCGGCGACGAACGCGTCGAGGTCGTCGGGGCGGCTTCGGGAGTCGTCGGGCTCCATGCGGAGGGCTCGTCGCTCGGCGAGTAAAACGGCGACGCCGTCGCTCGCGGGCGTAATATACGCGGGACGCGTTTCGAGAGCTGTCCGAGTTCGCCGGTAGCGGATGCCGCCGGACGAGTTACAGCCGAGTGAGGTTCGTCGCGCGCGGACCCTTGTCCGCCTCCTCGATCTCGAACTCTACCTCCTGTCCCTCCTCGAGGTCCGGGCCGCCGACGTCTTCCATGTGGAAGAACACGTCCTCGTCAGCGTCGTCAGTCTCGATGAATCCGTAGCCGCCGGTGTCGTTGAAGAAGTCGACCTTGCCTGTCGCCATCGCGTCTAGTGCGTCTCCCGACGTGGATATAAGTGTTGTGTGCCGTATTCGCGCCGGTATGAACGTGCTGAATTAGCTCTTCTCCGCAGATAGGTTTCGATCCCAAATTTCGGCGCCGCTTCGGCTTTGGTTTCGAATGGGAAAACGCACTAAGGGAGTATCCCGTAGTAGAAGGTAAGATGAGCACCAGATCCACTCGCCTCGACATCACGGGGATGAGCTGCGCCAACTGCTCGGCGAGCGTCGGCGACGCCGTGGCGTCGCTCGACGGCGTCGCGCAGGCGGACGCGAACTACGCCACCGACGAGGCGACCGTCGAGTACGACCCGGAGGCGACCTCGCTCGCCGAGATCTTCGACGCGATCGAGGGCGCCGGCTACGGGGCGGTCTCGGAGACGGCGACCGTCGCGATCACCGACATGTCCTGCGCGAACTGCGCGGACGCCAACCGCGACGCGCTCGAGTCCGTGCCCGGCGTCGTCGAGGCCGACGTGAACTACGCGACCGACGAGGCGCAGGTGCGGTACAACCCCGCGGAGACCTCGCGGTCTGCGCTGTACGACGCCGTCGAGGACGCCGGCTACTCGCCGGTCCGCGAGGTCGGGGGCGGCGACGCTGGCGACGCGGACGGGGAGGGCGGCGACGCCGGCGAGAGCGCGCGCGACGCGGCCCGGAACGCGGAGATCCGCAAGCAGCTCCGCCTGACGCTGTTCGGCGCGGCGCTGTCCGCCCCGCTCCTCTTCATGCTCGTCGACAACTTCCTGCTCGGGGGCGCGGTCGTGCCCGACCGGCTCTTCGGCGTCGGGATCCACTGGGCCGCGTTCGCGTTCGCCACGCCGGTCCAGGTCGTGCTCGGCCGGCCGTTCTACGTGAACTCCTACAAGGCGCTCGTCACGAACGGGCGGGCCAACATGGACGTGCTGATCGCCCTCGGCTCGACGACCGCGTACGTCTACTCCGTCGCCGTCCTCCTCGATCTGGTCGCCGGGAGCGTCTACTTCGACACGGCCGCGCTCATCCTCTTCTTCATCACGCTCGGGAACTACCTCGAGGCGCGCTCGAAGGGGCAGGCCGGCGACGCGCTCCGGAAGCTCTTGGAGATGGAGGCCGACACCGCCACCCTCGTCGACGCCGACGGGACCGAACGCGAGGTCCCGGTCGAGGACGTCTCGGTCGGCGACCGGATGAAGGTCCGCCCGGGCGAGCAGGTCCCGACCGACGGCGTCGTCGTCGAGGGGCAGTCCGCGGTCGACGAGTCGATGGTGACGGGCGAGTCGGTCCCCGTCGAGAAGACCGAGGGCGACGAGGTCGTCGGCTCCACGATCAACGAGAACGGGCTCCTCGTCGTCGAGGCGACGAAGGTCGGCGCGGACACCGCGCTCCAGCAGATCGTCCAGACGGTGAAGGAGGCGCAGTCCCGCCAGCCCGAGATCCAGAACCTCGCGGACCGCATCTCCGCGTACTTCGTGCCCGCGGTGATCGCGAACGCCCTGCTGTGGGGCGTCGTCTGGTTCCTCTTCCCCGAGACGCTCGCGGCGTTCGTCGACCGGCTCCCGCTGTGGAGCCAGGTCGCGGGCGGCCCCGCGGCGGTCGGCGGCAGCGTCTCGGTGTTCGAGTTCGCTGTGGTCGTCTTCGCGTCCGCGGTGCTTATCGCCTGCCCCTGCGCGCTCGGGCTCGCGACCCCGGCCGCGACGATGGTCGGGACCACCATCGGCGCGCAGAACGGCGTCTTGTTCAAGGGCGGCGACGTCCTCGAGCGCGCGAAGGACGTCGACACGGTCGTCTTCGACAAGACGGGGACGCTCACGCGGGGCGAGATGGAGCTTACCGACGTGGTCGCGGTCGGCGAGGTGCCCGACGGGGGCGCCGTCGCCGAGCGCGGCGACGCGGCGGCGACGGACGACCCGGCGACGGCGGACGACTCGACGACGACGGCCGAAGACGAGGTCCTCCGCCTCGCCGCGAGCGCGGAGCGCGGCAGCGAACACCCCCTGGCCCAGGCGATCGTCGACGGAGCGGAGGCGCGCGCGCTCGAACTCGAGGACCCCGAATCGTTCGAGAACGTCCCCGGCCACGGGGTCCGCGCCACCGTGGCGGGCGACGAGGTGCTCGTCGGGAACCGGAAGCTGCTCCGCGACGCGGGCGTCGACCCCGCCCCCGCCGCGGAGACGATGGAGCGGCTCGAACGCGAGGGCAAGACGGCGATGCTCGTCGCCCGGATCCCCGCCGGTGCGGACGACGGGGAGCTCCTCGGCGTCGTCGCGGACGCGGACACGGTGAAGCCGAGCGCGAAGGACGCCGTGAGCCAGCTCCGCGACCGCGGCGTCGACGTGATGATGATCACGGGCGACAACGAGCGCACGGCCCGCGCGGTGGCCGAGCAGGTGGGGATCGACCCCGAGAACGTCCGGGCCGGCGTCCTTCCCGAGGACAAGTCCGACGCGGTCGAGGCGATCCAGAGCGACGGCCGGAAGGCGATGATGGTCGGCGACGGCGTCAACGACGCGCCGGCGCTGGCGGTCGCGTACGTCGGCACCGCCATCGGCTCCGGGACCGACGTGGCCATCGAGGCCGCCGACGTGACGCTGATGCGCGACGACCCGCTCGACGTCGCGAAGGCGATCCGCGTCTCCGACGCGACGCTCCAGAAGATCAAACAGAACCTCGTGTGGGCGCTCGGCTACAACACGGCGATGATCCCGCTCGCGTCGCTCGGGCTCCTCCAGCCGGCCCTCGCGGCCGGTGCGATGGCGATCTCGTCCGTCTCGGTGCTGACGAACAGCCTGCTCTTCCGGCGGTACGACCCCGACCGCGACTACGCGCTTCTCGGGTTCCTGCGGCGCTGAGCCCCCGTCACCCGTTTCTTCTCCCCGACACCTCGGCGTCGGCCCACTCCCGAAACCACAAGACGGGCCGGGTCGTACTCGGTCGTATGTCGACCCTCCTCGTCGTCGGCGGCAGCGGCTTCGTCGGGCGTAACGTCTGCCGGTTCGGCGTCCGCGACGACCACGAGGTCCGCAGCGTCTCCCGTGGCGGCCGGCCCGACACAGACGACGACTGGGCCGACGCCGTCTCGTGGACGAGCGCCGACCTCTTCCGGCCGAACGCGTGGCGCGACCGCCTCGACGGCGTCGACGCCGTGGTCCATTCGGTCGGGGCGTTCACCGAGTCGCCGACCGACGGCGAGACCTTCGAACGCGTCAACGGCGACGCGGCGATCCTCACGGCCTTGGAGGCCGAGCGCGCCGGCGTCGACACCTTCGTCTTCCTCTCGGCGGCCGCGAAGCCGCCCGGCGTTCGGAACGCGTACCTGACGGCCAAGCGCCGCGCCGAGTCCTCCATCGCCGACCTCGACTTCGACGCCGTCAGCCTCCGGCCGGGCCCGGTGTACGGCGAGGGGCAGCCGCACCTCCCGGGCGTCGCCGACCGCGTGCTCCGGTTCGCCGCGAGCGCGCCGCCGATCGCGTCCCGGCTCGGCGAGTCGCGGCCGCTCTCCGTCGACACCGTCGCCCGGGCGACCTACCGCGCGGCGATAGACCCGGGAGAGCGGCTGCTCGACGTGTCCGACATCCGCGATCTCGCCGGATGAGGGCGG
>NZ_CAKZRO010000141.1 GCF_937146585.1 uncultured Halorubrum sp.
TGCCGATCGAGTACGCCGTCGAGCTGAACCGGCTCGTCGAACTCGAGATGGAGGGCTCGCTGGGGTGATCTAATGCCGGAGTGCGAAAACTGCGGAGCACACGTCTCACAACAGTTTGTGACTGTGTTCGGGTTAGACGGTGGTGACGTAGTTGCCTGTCCGGCGTGTTCTAATAAGGCAAACATCGCAGAGACCGTGTTATCCCGTCGCTCGTAGCGAACGATGGAACACTGCTTCGCATGTGACAGTGACTACGGGTATCTTGGAACGACACCGCACGAGGGCTCCTGTCCGGCCTGCGGCTCGTCAGTCGTTACGCCGGCAGGCGAACTCACCGTCGTCGACACGACAACGTGGGAGAGTGCCAGTAGTCTCTCGACGATCCACGTGACAGCGGTCGATGCCCACTCTCGTCGCTTCGAGTTTGTCGTTTCGGCGCGTCGCGGGCGGGGAGAACTCGTCTGTCTCGCCATTGACGGAGTGGCGGTACCCACTGATACGGTGTGGTCAGTCCCGGCTGCCGTCGCTACGAGAGTTACCGCGCACGGGATCAGGCTCAGCGATTCAACGCCAGCTCAAAGCACGTGATGAACAGCATACGATGGACAGTCAGTCGGTCGTGTCTGCTCTGTCTCGGGCACGAGAGGTGATGTCACTTGGTGAACGAACGCACTAGCGAAGAGCGGCCGAACACAGACTCTCAAAAGGATGGGACTGAGAGGCCATCATCGAGCGAAGCTAACGAGAGACGATCCGTTACCGATGCAGTTTCACAGAAGGGTGGAGACGGACAGCACACTCAAACGACATGTCCGGAGTGTCAAGGACGACTTCGTCGACCCGGCGATAGCGCGGACGCGGTCTGTGACGACTGTGGACTCGTTGTCCCGGACGCGACGCTTGATACGAGTCCCGAACGATACACGCCGAGCGGAACCAGCGATCAGGGCTCTCGCCTCGGGCCATCGAGCACGAATCTCTTACACGACAAGGGATTGTCAACGGAGATAGGGTGGCAAGACACCGACGCAAAGGGAAACTCGCTGTCGGGAGAACGTCGACAACAAATGCGTCGCCTTCGACGGTGGAATGAGCGGTTTCAGCGGCGTTCATCGACGGATAGGAATCTCATGCATGCGCTCGGTGAGATCAATCGCATGGCTTCCGCGCTCGGTGTGCCTGACAGCGCCCGAGAGACAGCAGGCGCCGTCTACCGGCGCGCACTTCGGGACGGACTCCTGCCAGGTCGAGCGGTTGAAAGTGTCGCTACTGCTGCGCTGTACGCGGCAAGTCGCATAGATGGGACCCCGCGTTCTCTCGATGAGGTCTCAACGGTGAGCCGCGTCGAACAAATTCGCGTTGAGCGGGCGTATCGACAGCTCTCACGTGAACTCGAATTGGAAATCGCTCCGACAGACCCCCGGTCGTTCATTGGACGGATCGCGTCGGACGTAGAGTGTACGGACGCAACGGAGCGAGAGGCACGACGTCTCGCCGGAGCGGCGGTGGAAAACGGCGTTCACAGTGGGAAACACCCGGTAGGCATCGCCGCAGGTGCACTGTATGCGGCTGCTAAACGATGCGATGAGTCTCTCCGGCAGGCCGATATCGCTCGTAGCGCAGACGTGAGCGAGATGACGATACGGAACCGGTATCCTGAGATTTTGTCCGCAGCAGGTACTGAAGATATGTAGCCACGGTAGATAATTGACCTGCGCTTGAGCAAGTCGAATTCGACACAATCGGTCGAGGATTGTTCGATGCTATCGAATTACAAGGTTGTAACGGAGTTACGATATCAGAGTGGATCGTAAGGTTGCGCTTCGCTGCTGATGGCTTAGGTCGATTCGGCTCTGTTGAAACTCTTCCGGGGTGATGCATTTTGTTCGGCCGTGGTCGATACAGGGGGTCACGAAACGCGGTCCACACGGTCAACTAGTCGACCACGACGGCGATTGATCACGCATACCCTCAGTGGATAACCACCCGATAGCCGTGAAAATAAAGCACGCATCAAACACGTCCTCCGAGGTCGTGAGGAACGCTTGCTCAGAACCGGACCCAGAACCGGCGCGACGACGTCGCTACCGCCGCGCAGCGGTCACCCGCGAAAGAGCTTGACGACTTCGTCGACGACGTCCGACTCGACGGCGAGGATGTACTGCTCCGACGATTCGAGCAGCGTGTCGGGACCGGCGAGCGACTCGCGGTCAGCCGTGGAGATGAGGAGGCTCCCGGCGGGCAGCGCGATCTCGTCGAGCCGGCGTCCCGCGACGGGGGCCGACTCGGCGACCGTCACCTCGATGATGTCGAGGTCGGCGGTGGGGAACACGAGGGTGCGGATCTCCTCGCCGGTGAGCATGTCGGCCGCGTGGTCGCCGCCGAGCGACTGCGGCAGCAGCGTGGCGTCCACGACCTCGCCGTAATCGCCGCCCGTCCGGTCCTCAGACCTGGCCAGAGTCCGGATGGTCGGCGCGAGGTGGTGGGCGGTCAGACAGATCTCCGTGTTCGTCCCCGTCTCGTCGGTCAGCGCAGCGATCGCGTCGGCGTTCTCCAAGTTGGCCTGCCTGAGGATCGACTGCTCGGTGGCGTCGCCGTGGATCACCGGCCCGAGGTACGCGTCGGACAGCTCCTCGACGCGGTCGGCGTCGACCTCGATCAGCAACACCTCGTGACCCTGTTCGGTGAGGTTCTCCGCGGCCTGGAGTCCGACGCGCCCGCCGCCGGCGATGATGAATCGCTTTGTCTGGGTCATCGTGTCGTGTCTCGGGCCCCGACTCCTTTAATCCAGGTTGAAATTCCGTGCGTCTGAAACGGCCGCCCGTGCGCATCCCGCTAGGCGGACGTATGCGGTCGCCCTGCGATTCTGAGACAGCCCAACTCACCCGAGAGATAAAGTGGCAAGAATACGGAACATTGGGCGTACGATGAACGACACGGGATGCGACGTTCCCGACAGATGAGTGGAAGCAAGACCCGCTCCCCCGAGGCCGAACTCGGACTGCTCGACGCGACGATGATCGGCATGGGGGCGATGATCGGTGCCGGCATCTTCGTCCTGACCGGACTCGCCGCGGAGATCGCCGGCCCGGCGGCGATCCTCGTCTTCGCATTGAACGGGGTCGTCACGGCGTTCACCGGGTTGTCGTACGCGGAGCTCGCCAGCTCGATCCCGAAGAGCGGCGGCGGGTACGCGTTCGTCCGTGAGATATTCGACGACCTCTCGTCGTTCATCATGGGCTGGATGCTCTGGTTCGCGTACATGATCGCTGGGGCCCTCTACGCGCTGGGATTCGCCCCGAACTTCCTCGAACTGCTCCACGTCTACGGGGCCGTCGCCCCGCCGGACGAGATCGGGGCCGTCGCCCTCCCGGTCGTCGGCGCGGAGCTCAGCCCGGGCTTCCTGCTGGCGTTCGTCGCCGTCTTCGGGCTGGTGGCGCTCAACGCCGTCTCCACGGCCGCCAGCGGGAAGGCCGAGACGGTGTTCACCATCATCAAGGTGAGCATCCTGGTGGTGTTCGTCATCTTCGGGCTGGCCTCGCCGATGTTCTCGAGCGCGGAGTTCCAGCCGCTGTTCCCGGCCGGCAGCGGGGCGGGAGCGGTCCTGCCGGCGATGGGGCTCACGTTCATCGCCTTCGAGGGGTACGACCTCATCACGACGGTCACTGAGGAGGTGGAGAACCCCCGAGAGAACATCCCGAAGGCGATCTTCGTGAGCCTCGCCGTGACCGTGGTCGTCTACCTGGCCGTGGTCTCCGTCGCCGTCGGCACGCTCGGGGCCCAGGGGCTCGCGGACGCGGGTGAGGCCGGGATCGCCACGGCGGCGACCTCGTTCATGCCGACCGGACTGCCGATCATCCGGAACGGGGGCGCGCTGGTCGTCTTCGGCGCGGTGTTCTCGACGCTGACGGCGCTCAACGCGGTCGTGATCGCCTCCTCGCGGGTCGCGTTCTCGATGGGGCGCGAGGGACAGCTGCTCCCTTCGTTCGGGCAGATCCACCATCGGTACGGGACGCCGTTCGTCGCGATCCTCGCGAGCGCCGTGGTCATGCTGGGCTCCGTTGCGCTGCCGACCCAGAGCGCGGGGAACATGTCGAGCCTCTTCTTCCTGCTCTCGTTCGTCATCGTCAACGTCGCGGCGATCAGGCTGCGCCGCGAGCGACCCAACATGCACCGTCCCTACGAGATGCCGTTCTACCCGGCGCCGCCGCTGATCGGCATCGCGCTCAACCTGGTGTTGACCGGGGTGCTCGTGGACTACCTGCTGCGGACGGACCCGCTGGCGCTGGGGCTCAGCGCGGCGTGGATCCTGCTGGGCGGCGTCGCGTATCTCGCGCTCAACCGACTGCGGGCGGAACCGGACGCGGACTCACCGGCGGCGGAGGCGGCCCCCGCGCCGGGGGCGGAGGACTGAACCCATGACGAGCTCACTCGACATCGTGATCGCTGGCGGCGGGCGTGTCGGCTTCCAAACGGCTGAGATCCTCGCGGAGCGCGGCCACGAGGTGACGATCGTCGAGCGCGACGAACGCGTCGTCTCCGAGATCGCCGACGCGTACGTCGCCACGGTGGTCCGCGGCGACGCGACGAACCCCGACATCATCGAGCAGGCCGGCATCGAGCGGGCTGACGTCGTCGCGGCGCTCACTGGGGAGACCGGGCTGAACCTCGCCGTCTGCCTGGCCGCCAGGGAGCTGGCGCCGGAGGTCCGCACGGTGGCCCGCATCGACCGGGCCGCCGGGAAGGAGTACACGCGGTTCGTCGACGCGGTGCTGTTCCCGGAGCGGGCCGGCGCCCGCGTGGCGGCGAACGAGGTCATCGGCGACGACGTCCAGACGCTGGCGGACGTGACCGGGGACCTCGACATCATGCTCGTCCGCGTCGCGGAGGGGGCGCCGGCCGCCGGGAAATCGCTCACGCAGATCCGGTTCCCGGCCGGTGCGCTCGTCGTCTCCGCCGCGGACGCCGAGCGGGTCGCCCGTTCCGACACGACGCTCACGCCGGGGAAGCGTTACATCGTCGCCGTCGAGCCGGACGTCGCCGACGAGGTCCTGAACCTGCTTCAGGGGTGAGCAGGACCGACGCGTACGGCGGCTCCCAGTGACGCGGTCTCCTCCGGGAACGTTCGGGCGACGCGTGTGTCGCCGCTCGTCCACCTCCCACCGCCGGCCTCCCCCCAGCAATCACTCCGCCGGACCCGCGTCGGCACCGGTCGCGTAACGAGCCGCCGACCGGCTCAGAGGGCCTTTCGCGGTCGATGCGGGCCGATCGCGACCGAGGATTTATTCGTTCGCAATTGGTATGATATACTGTACCATGTGTCACGGACACACTCCGCGAGAGTGGACGCGAGACGAAGAGGAGACGACCGAGGAGGCCGCCGAAGACCCGTCGCTGTCCGAACCCGACGAGGCGACGGACGTCGAGATCCTCACGGACGGCGGCGACGACGAGTAGCCCGGCGGTCGACTCGCCGGTGCCCGTTGCGCCACTGCCTTTTCGAGCCGATGCCAACCCCTCGACCGCCGGCGCCGTGATCCGTGAGGAACGCTTAGGGGCGATCCGGTACATGGATCCCACATGGAGCTACGCCCCGATCTGAGCGGACGGACGGCCCTCGTGACCGGCAGCGCGAAGCGCGTCGGCCGCGAGCTACTGCTTTCGATCGCCGACTGCGGCGCCGACGTCGTGGTGCACTACAACGAGAGCGAAGCGGCGGCGACCGCCACCGCCGAGGAGGTCCGGGAGCGAGGCGGGACCGCCGTCACCGCTCAGGGCGATATCACCGACCCGGACGCCGTCGACGAACTGTTCGACACGGTCGAGGCGGAGCTCGGGTCCGTCGACGTCCTCGTCAACAACGTCGGCGACTTCGACGCTCGCCACTGGAGCGACATCGGGTGGGAGTCGTGGCGGAACGTGGTCGAGACGACGTTCTACGGCACGGTGCTCTGCTCGCGTCGCGCCCTGCCCGCCATGCGCGACCGGGGGTGGGGCCGGATCGTGAACCTCGGGTTCGCCGACAGCGACCGGATGCACGCTCACCCAGTGAACTTCCCCTACTTCGTCGCGAAGACGGGCGTGCTCATGTTCACGCGGATGCTGGCGGCGGACACCAGCGACGACGGGATCACGGTCAACGCCGTCTCGCCGTTCGCCGTCTCGAACACCGAGGCCGGCGTCGAGGACTTCCCCCGCGGCCGCCCGGCGGACTTCGAGGACGTCGCCGCGCCGCTCCGGTTCTTCCTGAGCGACGCGGCCGCGTACGTCAGCGGCGAGAACGTCGCCGTCGACGGCGGGCGGCTACCGGAGTTCGACGCCTGATCGGGAGGATCCCGGCCCGTCACGGTCGCGCCAGCGGGCGACGAGCGGGGCGAACGGGTGGCCGACCTCGACCGGAGCAACCGTTAATATTATCTGACACGTGAGACGCGTATGGCTATTCTCGCTGCCATCAGCGACGACGACCGGTACGAGGCGGTGATCGAGACCGCGGCGCGGCTGGCCGGGGCGACAGGACAGTCGCTGACGGTCGCCCACGTCACCGCCAACGCGACCGCCTCGGGCGCGGAGCGTGGCTTCCGCGACGAGATCGAGTCGTTCCTCGAAGGCGTCGACGTGAAGACGACGGTCACGCTCGAACACCTCGACCGGAGCGGACTTCGGTCCGGAACGGCGGTCGGGAAACAGCTCGTCGATATGTCGGACGACGTCGCCGTCGAGCACATCGTGATCGGCCACCGGTCGAAGGGCCAGTTGGCGTCGCTCCGAGAGGGGAACACCGCGTTCTCCGTCGCCGAGGGGGCATCGGTGCCGGTGACGATCGTCCCCGGCGCTTCGGGCGAGTGAGCGACCGGTGCGGGTCGGCCGCCCGCCCCTCACGGCCCGCGCAGTGACGGGCCGAGCCGACCGGCGGCGATCGGACCGGCGGGGTATCGGCGCCGTCGCTATCGCGTCGACAGCGAGCCCGGCGTCCACTCCGCGCCGTCGAGTTCCCGGTGCGTGAAGGGGAGGGCGTCCTCGCCGCTGTAGCTCGCGACGAGGTGGCCGTCGCCCTCCAGGTAGTACTTGTAGGTGGTGAGTCCCGCCAGCCCGACCGGGCCGCGGGCGTGGATCTTCCCGGTCGAGATGCCGACCTCCGCGCCGAGGCCGTAGCGGTAGCCGTCCGCGAACCGCGTCGACGCGTTGTGGAAGACGCTCGCGGCGTCGACGCCGGTCATGAACGTCTCGGCCGTCTTCGCGTCCTCGGTGAGGATCGACTCGGTGTGTTTCGACCCGTGGTCGTTGACGTGTCCGACCGCGTCGTAGACGTCGCCGACGACCCTGATCGACAGTTCGAGGTCGCCGTACTCGGTGTCCCAGTCGTCGTCGGTCGCGGGGGCGACGTCGACGACCTCGCGGGTCCGCTCGTCGCCGCGCACCTCGACGCCGGCTTCCTCGTACCGCTCGACGAGGTCGGGGAGGAACGCGTCGGCGACGGACTCGTGGACGAGCAGCGTCTCGACGGCGTTACACACCGCCGGGTACTGGACCTTCGCGTCGAAGGCGACGTCTTCGGCCATCTCCAAGTCGGCCGCCTCGTCGACGTAGACGTGGCAGACCCCCTCCGTGTGGCCCAACACGGGTATCTGGGTGTTCTCCTGGATGTACGAGACGAACTCGCTGGAGCCGCGCGGCATCACCAGGTCGACGCGGTCGTCGAGCTCGAGGAGGCGGTCGACCTCCTCGTGCGCCTCGATGTGCGCGGCCCAGCCGTCGGGGAGGTCGGCGGTCGCGTCGACGATCGCCTCGTGGAGGACGCGGTTCGACCCGCTGGCCTCGCTGCCGCCCTTGAGGACGACCGCGTTGCCCGACTTCAGCGCGAGCGCCGCGATCTGGACGAGGGCGTCCGGCCGCGACTCGAACACGGTCGCGACGACGCCGATCGGGACGGCGACGCGGTACAGCTCCAGCCCGTCGTCGAGCTCACGGGCCGCGAGCGTCTCCCCCAGCGGGTCGTCTTGTTCGGCGACCGACTCGACCATCGACGCGATCTCCTCGACCTTCGTCTCGTCGAGCTTCAGGCGATCGACGAGGGCCTGCGTGTACTCGCCGTCCGCGAGCATCGCCTCCGCCTCCTCGACGTCGACCGCGTTCGCCGCCAAGATCTCCGCCTCGCGCTCGCGGATCTCGTCGGCGATGGCCCGGAGCGCCCCGTTCCGGGTGGCCTCGTCGGCGTTCGCGAGCCGAAGCGCGGCGCGTTCAGCCCGCCGGGCCAGGTCGTCGGTGTCGGCTTCAACGTCGGTCTCCGGTTCCGTGTCGGTGTCACTCATCGTCGTCACCAGTCTTCGGCACGAATAGCGTGCCCGTCGGCTTACCCGCTGCGATCCGCTCTAACACGTCGCGCTCGGCCGACCCCGCGATGATCGCGGGGATCCCGTGGCGGCTCACGTCGTGGGCCCCCTCCACCTTCGTCCGGATCCCGCCGAAGGCGGTCTCGGTGCCGTCGCCGACGATCTCCCGCAGGCGGTCGTAGCCGTCGTCGACCGCCTCGATCAGCTCCGCGCCCGCGTCGCGCTTCGGGTTGCCAGTGTAGACGCCGTCGACGTCGGTGAGCGTCACGAGGAGGTCGGCGTCCAGGCCGATCGCGATCGACGCCGACAGCATGTCGTTGTCGCCGATCCGCAGCTCGTCGGTCGCCACCGCGTCGTTCTCGTTGACGACCGGGACGACGCCCCACGAGAGGAGCGTCTCGACGGTGTTCGTGAAGTTGTCGAACCGGTCGGGCGCGTCGAGGTCCGTCCCGGTGACCAGGATCTGCGCGACGTCCTGGTCGAACCGCTCGAAGCTCTGCGTGTAGTGGCGCATCAGTAGCCCCTGTCCGACCGTCGAGAGCGCCTGACTCTCCGCGATCGAGTCGACGCCGTCTCGGGACTCGGGCCCCACGTCGAGCCGCCCGGTCCCCGCGCCGACCGCGCCGGACGACACCAGCACGACCTCGGTCCCGCGCTCGCGGAGGTCCATCACGTCAGCGACGAGCTTGTCGAGCTTCACGCGGTCGAGCCGGGAGTCGTCGTCGGTGAGCGAGTTCGTCCCGGCCTTGACGATCACCCGGTCCGCCGTCGCCGCCTCCCGCCGAGCGGCCTCGACGCGCTCGCCGTCGGTCGCGCCCACCCGCTCGACGCCGGCGTCCTCAGCCATCGTCGAACGCCTCGGCGAGCTCGCGCGACCGACGCTCCGCGGCCGCGACGGCCGCCTCGACCGCCGCGTCGGCGTCGCTGTCCCACAGCACGTCCATCCCCTCGATGGTGGTGCCGTTCGGCGAGCAGACCGCGTCGATCAGCTCGTCGACGCTCCGGTCGTCGCGCAGCACCGTCTCCGCCGCGCCCTTGAACGTCTGCGCGGCCAGCGTCTCCGCCTGCTCGGGGTCGAGTCCGCTCTCGACCCCGCCCCGCTTCATCGCGTCGATCAGGTAGAACGCGAAGGCGGGGCCGCTCCCGTTGACCGCCGTCGAGACGTGCATCAGCGACTCGTCGACCTCGACGAACTCGCCGACGTCGTCGAGCATCGCCCGGACCTCGTCGGTGAGGCCCGCGTTCGTCGCCGCGGCGGCCATGTCGCCCGTCTCGGCCGCGAGGTTCGGCATGATGCGGACGACCGACGCGTCCGTGCGCTCGGCGACGAACTCGCGGGGGAGACCGGCGGCCAGCGTCACGAGCTGCTGGTCGGCTCGGAGGGCGAGCTCGTCGAGCACCGCCGGGGCCACGTCCGGCTTCACCGCGAGGACCGCGATGTCGGCGTCGCGCGCCGCCGCCACGTCCTCGGTCGTCTCGTCGACGACGTCTTCGATCGCGGCGAGCGCCTCGGGGTCGAGGTCGATCGCCGTGAGGTGGTACCCCTCCGCGCGGGCCAACCCCCTGAGCAGGGCCCCACCCATGTTGCCGCAGCCGATAACGCTCACTCGGACCATTTGGCCCTACGAACTCGGTCACCGGACATACCAACTGCGGTTTTCGCAATTTTCCGCGCGCCCGCCGCGAGACGGTCGCAGCGGGGGTCCTACGCCAGTTCCGCGTACAGCGACCGGTACCGGTCGGCGATCGCGTCGAGGGCGAACGCCTCGCTGCGCTCGGCGGCGGTCGCACCCAGCGCCGCCCGCCGGTCCGCGTCGCGCAGCTCGTCTATCGCCTCGACGAACCCGGAGACGTTGTCGCCGGGCGCGTCGGCCGCCACGGCGCCCGCGGCCCCGTCTCCGTCGCGCTCGTCGCCCACCTTCAGGCACTCCTCGCCGTCGGCCAGCCACGAGAACGTCTCGATGTCGCGCACGACGAGCGGTTTCCCGGCCGCCATCGCCTCCAGCAGCGCGATCCCCTCGTTCTCCTCGTGGGTCGGGAAACAGAACACGTCGCCCGCGGCGTACGCGCCCCTAATGTCGTCGACGAACCCCGTGAACGTACAGTTCGACGGCGCCTCGTCGATGAGTCGCTTCGTCTCGCGGCCCTTCAGCGACCGGTCGACGTGGCCGAACCACGCGAAGTCGACGTCCGGCATGCGGTGGGCCGTCTCGACGAACGTCTCTAACCCCTTCCGCTTGATCACGTGGCCGACCATGAACACCGTCGGCGGGTCGAGGTCGTAGCGCTCGCGGTACTCCTCCTCCAGCGACTCGAAGCCGTCGAGCTTCCCGCGGTCGACGCCGTTCGAGACGACCGTCGTCGGGACGTCCGCGTACCCCTCGATCAGGTCGCGGTTGTACTCGGAGGGGCAGACCAGCCGGTCGGCGAGCCCGTACGCCCGCCGGAGGTACGGCTCGAGCGGCCGCGCGAGCGCGTTCGTGAACCGAAAGCTGTCGCCGAAGTCCTCAGCGGTGACGTGCGTGTGCGCGACGACGGGCACGCCCGCTTTCCGGGCTCGGCGCGCGTACCAGACCGAGCGCGGCCCCATGAGGTTGAGATGGAGCGCGTCGGCGTCGAGCGTCGGCTCGGTCGTGTACTCGATCCCCGCCAGATCGAACATCTTGCGCTGGTGGTCGACGGAGGCGGCGATGCCGCCGGTGACGTGCTCCTCGAACTCGAAGTAGTGGCTGACCTTCATCGTCGTCAGCGGGAACGGACCCGGACGGGCTTGGTCACTCGACTTCCAGCCACGGGACCTCCATCAGCGCGGGGATGTACGTCTCGATGTGGTGCTCCCAGACGCCCTCCTCGCCGAAGGCCTCGCCGTGGTCGGCGGTGACGACGACGTCGCCGTCGAGTTCCTCGACGAGCTCCGAGACGCTCTCCAAGGCGATCCGGAGGTTCTCCTCGTACATCGACAGCGCCGTCACGCGGGTGCCGTCTTTCACGAGGTCCTTCGGGTCGAGCTCGAGCCACAGCCCCGCCTTCTGGGCGAACTCGCTGTCGTCCAGTCGGCTCTCGATCTTCGGCCGGACGGTGTCGCTGAGCGAGGAGAGGAGCCCGCCGTCGTCGTCTGCGGCGTCGCTCCCCTCCTCTTCCCCCTGCTCTCTGATCCCCTTCTGGATCTGTTTGAGCTTCTGGCCCTTCCCCCGCGAGAGGTAGGGGGCGTGCGGCTGCATGTAGTGGAGGACGGTGCGGTCGGCGCGCTCGACCGCGTCGCGGTTGTTCCGGTACGCGCGGGTGAGCCCCTCCGGCGGGACGGTGCCGAGGTCGTCGTCCCACTGCGTCTTCCAGACGTCGTGGATGTCGCTGATGTGCTCGGAGGCGGTCCACTCGTAGTCGCAGCTCGCGCCCCACTTGAGCTCGTTCAGCGGGATCCCGAGGTCGTTGATGAACGGGTTCCCGGAGAAGTACGCGATGTCGTGCTCGCCGGTGAACGTGCGGTAGGCCCACTCCGGCGTCGACGAGCCGACGCTCTCGCGCTTCTCGAGCGTCCCGTCGAGGTACTCGTCGTACACGTCCGCGAACACGTCGTACCGGCACGCGTCGAGCACCAGACAGTAGTCCCACTCCGACTCGAGGAACCGCTGATCTTCCATTGGGTGAGTCGTCGGCCCGCCGGTACGTATGTATTCTCATTCCGGCCCTCGGTCGCGGCGGCCGCCGCGCGACGGACGCGAAGCAGACGTTTCAAGTTCGCTACGGTGTCACCTCGTCCATGGAAGGCCCACAACGGCGCGCGCTGATCCTCGGGGCGGGCGGCGCCGTCCTGCTCCTCGCGGTCCTGTTCGTCGTCGTGGGCGTCGACCCCGTGGTCGGCGCGCTCGCGGCCGCCGACCCGCCCCTCGTCGCCGCGGCGGCCGGGCTGGGCCTCTGCTGGCTCGCCGCGTGGAGCCTCATGCTGCGCGCGGTCTTGGGCGCGCTCGACGTCGAGATGTCCGTTCCGACCGCGTTCCTCGTGTACAGCGGGGCCGCGTTCGCGAACAACGTCACGCCGTTCGGCCAGGCCGGCGGCGAGCCGGTCGCCGCCGCGCTCATCTCGAAGGTGGGCGAGGCGCGCTACGAGACGGGGCTCGTCGGCATCGCGAGCGTCGACGTGCTCAACGTCGTCCCCTCCGTCTCGCTCGTGTTCCTCGGCGTCGGGTCGTACGCGGCCACCACCGCGGTCGGCGACCGCGTCGGGTTCGCCGTCGCGAGCGCGGTCGGCCTGATCGCCGCGATCGTCACGGCGATCGCCTTCATCTGGCGCTACCGCACCGCCGTCGTCGACCGCGTCCCCGGCGCCGTCGGACCGTTCCTCGGGCGGTTCGAGCGCTTCGACGCCGAGACCATCGAGGCGGGGCTCGCCGACCGGCTGGGTAACTTCTTCGCCGACATCGAGCGCGTCGGCACGGACCGCGCCCGGCTCCTCGGCATCGTCGGCTTATCGCTCGTCGGCTGGCTGTTTCAGGCGGCCGCGCTCACGGTCGCGTTCGCCGCGGTCGGCCACCCCATCTCGCCGCTTGTCCCCGTCTTCGTCGTCCCGCTGTCGTACGTCGCGGGCGCGACGCCGCTCCCCGGCGGACTCGGCGGCATCGAGGCCGCGCTCGTCGGCCTGCTCGTCCCCACGACCGGCGTGGCCGCCTCCGCGATCACCGCCGCGGTCTTAGTCTTCCGCGGTGCGGTCTACTGGCTCCCGATGCTGATCGGCGGGGCGTCGGCCTCCGCGCTCGGCGTGAAGGCGTTCGAGTGACGCGGGTCGTCATGGCCGATCCGTCCGTCTGCGCATCGCCGCGCCGGCGAGGAATGCCGCGCTCCCGAGCGTGAGAGCGATCACGAGAGCGACGACCGGGGCGATCCGGACCCCGGTCAGCAGTTCGGCTCGGGGACTCAGAGCGACAATAGACGGACGCGGGACCGCGTAGCCGCCGTCGCCGAGCGTATCGCCGCGGGCGAGCGCAGCGAGTGGCGGGACGACAAAAACCCAGACGGTCGCGAGGAAGACGGCTCCCCAGCCTGCGAGGAGGCCGCCGCGGTGTCGCCCGGCCCACCCGGCTGCGCCGACCGCGACGGCGATGAGGGCCGCCCAGAGGGGATAGCGTCCGGCGGCTCCTATCGGCTCCCACGGGAGGGCGACGAGGATCGAGGCGGCGACGAACGCGGCCGCGACGACGCCGAGGGCGCGTTTCGGAGTCCGATCGGTGCTGAGGAGGAGGGCCCGGGAGACCATATCGGGGTCTCGGAGAGAGCGCACAAAAACGGCGGGTGCGACTTCGCCCGGGTACCCCCGTCTCAGAAGAACAGCCACAACACGAGCAGCACGTACAGCGTCACCAGCGAGATGACCGTCAGCCGGATGAGGATGTTCACGCTGAACACGAGCCCGTTGTAGTCGTTCTTCAGGAGCTTCACGGGGGCCGCGCGTCGGCTCTCGAACCCCACGGTCGCGGGCGAGAGGTCGTCGACGGCGCGGTCGACCGCGCGCTCGATGGCGTCGGTGTCCGACTGCCGCATGTTCGCCAGCTCGTGGATCGACGCGTGCGTGTCCGTCGAGAAGGGGATCACGGCGTCGAACTCGTCGCGGTACGCGTCCGCGGTCGCCCGCACGTCGGGGGTGAGCCCGTTCGTGTCGACCCCGATCCAGAGGACCTCCTGCCCGTCGACGCGCTCGACCATCGCCAGCGCGTCCTGACTGTCCCGCGTCACCGAGAACCCGGCGGCGTAGTCGTCGGCGAGGTCGGCGGCCGCGAGCCGGTCGCGGAAGTCGTCGAAGGCGCGCTTCAGGCGGTCCGCCTCGGCGGAGCCGTACTGGATCTCCACGTCGGGCCCCCGCTGGATGTCGTGTCTGTGTTGGTCGATCAGCAGCACCTCGTCGTGGTCGACGTCGCGCATGAACACGCCGGTGTCGTAGTCGTCGATCCCCTCCCCGTGGAGGACGATCACCTGCCGGTCGCCGATCCGCCGGCCGTGGAACCTGACGTCCGCGTACCCCTCGCGCTCGCCGTACGACTCGGTGACGAGCCGCGACGCGCGGTCGGTCCGGTCCGGGTCGGCGACCGCGTCCAGGATCCGCTCGGAGTCCGCCGGGTTCGAGAGGTCCTCCTTGTGCGTACACGGGACGTGGAAGAAGAACCCGGCGTCGCCCTCCGCGGTACCGGTCCCGCCGTCGGCCGCGACCGCGGCGCGGTCGGCCGCGTCGACCCCGCTGCCCTCGTTCAGCGCGTCGATCAGGCTCCCGCTCAGCTGGCCGCCCCCGAACCCGCCGAGCGGGCCGGGGTGGACCCACGGGGCCGCGACGGTGAGCCGGTCCCCGTTGTCGACCGCGAACGTCTCGACGGCCGGGCGGGCCTCGACGCCCAATTCGAGCGACTCGCGGTCGTTCCGGAGCAGCCCGGAGGTGAGCTCGAACGCGGAGACGTCGGTGTTGCTCCGGATCAGGTAGTCGACGACGAGGAGCACCAAGACGAGGAAGCCGGCCGCGATGAGCAGCGAGGCGAACGCGAACACGTGCCGGTACGTCGAGAAGCCGAGCTCGCTTCCGCCCAGCGCGTAGAAGGCGGCGATGAGCAGGGCCGGCTCGGCGAGCGACGCGAGGAGGATCCGGTCGGAGCGGTCGATCCCCGTCGAGACGACGAGCACCAGGATGTTGATCAGGTACAGGGTGATGAAGCTCAGCCAGATGATGCTCCAGGCGTTCCCGACGTTGTCCGCGCCGGAGAGCACGAGCGCGTAGACGAACAGGACGAGCTGCGAGGTGAGCGCGAGGAAGTAGCTCCACGGCCGCGGGTAGCCGTCGAGGACGCGGGGGAACAGCTCGGCGGCGACCGCGAACGGGACGAAGAAGATGAGGACTGCGACGGGAACGATGCGGGAGGGGTCCGGCACGAACGGGGTGAAGAGCGTGATCGCCGCGACCGTGGCGACGCCGTACACCCCGCTCAGGAGGACGAGCGCGGCCGCCTGAACCCGGAGCCGCGGCACCGAGAACACGAGCCGCTGGAACGCGTCGACGTTGTCCGCGCCCATCTAGCCGGTCACCCCGTAGATCGACTCGAGCTCGTCTATCGTCCGCTCCACGGAGAACTGCTCGACGGCGGCGCGCGTGTCCCTGTCGCCGTCGAGGCAGTCCCGGACGGCGCGTTCCATATCTTCGAGGTCGCCCAGCGCGAACCGCGCGCCGTTCTCGGACTCGATCGTCTCGTCGAACGGGGCCACGTCCGCGGCGGCGACCGGGGTGCCGCAGGCGTTCGCCTCCAGCGTCGAGAGCCCGAGCGTGTCGCAGGTCGACGCGGTGACGAAGACGTCGAGCGCGGCGTAGAACCCGGGGAGGTCCCCGCGCGGGAGGAAGTCGTGGAACCGGACGTTCGGCGGCGCGTCGGCCTCCAGCTCGGCCCGGACCGGCCCCTCCCCGACGAGCTCGAACCGCACCTCCGGGAGCCGCTCCGCGAGCCGGAGGATCTCGTCGACGTTCTTCTTGTGAGCCATCCGGCCGCTGTACCCGACCACCGGCGCGTCGGCCGCCGTCGGGCCGCCGTCGGTCGCGAGCGCGGCAACCCGGTCGCTCTCGCCCGGCCGGAACCGGCCCATCTCGATCCCGACCGGGAGCTTGACCGGATCCACGTCGCGGCGGATCCGGGAGGTCGAGGCCGTGACGCAGTCGAACGCGTTCAGGAACCGGTTCTCGTAGGCGACGTACGCCCGCCCGGCGAGGGCGGCGAGCCGCTCCGACTTGAGCCCCTGGACGAAGTAGTCCTCGACGGGGGTGTGGTGGGTGTACACCGACGTCGCGCCGTACCGCTTCGCGTAGCGGAGGCCCATCAGCCCCGTCGACGCCGGACCGTGGCAGTGGACGACGTCGAGGTCGGGCAGCGTCGAGAGGCGGCGGTACGTCGGGAAGCGGTACTGCCGGTAGAAGGGGTTCGGCAGCGAAGGGACCGGGATCTCGTGGTCGTCGGGCTCGTGGCCGCTCTCCGGATACACGACGTACACCTCGTGGCCGCGGGACTCGAGGCGGTCGCGCCACGCCTGAATGGTGTACGTGACGCCGTCGATCCCGGGGAAGTAGCTGTCGGTGAAAAATCCGATGTTCATGGTGGCGTCTGTCTGTCGAGCGGTCGGCCGCGACCGTCGCGGCGGACGTCGAGGGGAGGGAACGGACCGGGTCCGTCGGGCGCGCGGGGCGCTACCGAGGCGGTCGCGACGACGGAGAGTGCCGATACCACAGTTACCTGCGAGGTTCTCCACCGGACCGCTTCAACATTTTCATTTCCCGAAGCGCGACCCGTTGCGGGGCTCGGAGCGCGTTCGACGCCCGGGAACGGTCGCGCCGACGGGGCCGACCCCGCCCGCTTAATCCCCGGGCGTCCGAACGGCCGACCATGATCACGACCGACCGGATGGCGGCCGTCGACGCGAACGCGGCCGCGCTCGGCGTGCCCCGCAAACAGCTTATGGAGTCGTCCGGGAACGCGGTCGCCCGCGAGGTCCGGGCGGTCGCGCAGCCCGGCGCGGCGGTCGCGCTCGTCTGCGGCCGGGGGAACAACGGCGGCGACGCCCTCGTCGCGGCGCGGTTCCTCGACGAGTACGACGTCGCGGTCCACCTGCTCGGCCGCCCCGAGACGATCCGCACCGACATCGCGCGGGAGAACTGGGCCGCGCTCGCGCACGCCGACGTCCCGACCGAGACGGTGACGGACTCGCGCGACTTCGCTCTCGCGGGCCCCGACGGCGACGCCCCCGACGTCGTCGTCGACGCGATGCTCGGCTCCGGGATCGCCGGGGGGCTCCGCGAGCCGGAGCGGACGGCGGCCGAGGCGATCAACGCGACCGACGCGACCGCGATCGCCGTCGACGTGCCCTCCGGGATCGACGCCGACACCGGCGAGCCGCCGGGCGGGTCGGGGTCGACCGCCGTCGAGGCCGACCGCGTCGTCACGTTCCACGACGAGAAGCCGGGACTGGGGTCGCTCGACGCCGCGGTCACGGTCGCGGACATCGGGATCCCGGCCGCCGCGGAGCGGTACACTGGCCCGGGGGACCTCCTCGGACTCGGGCGCGACCCGGGCTCCCACAAGGGGGACAACGGCGAGGTGCTGGTGGTCGGCGGGGGGCCGTACACCGGCGCGCCGACGCTGTCCGCGCTGGCCGCGCTCCGGGCGGGCGCGGACCTGGTGCGCGTGGCGTGCCCCGAGTCGGTCGCGGGCGCGGTCCAGGGGTTCTCGCCGAACCTCATCGTCCGCCCGCTGCCCGGCGACCGCGTCGGTCCCGCCCACGTCGAGCGGGTCGCGTCGCTCGCGGCGGAGAACGACGTCGTCGTCCTCGGACCTGGGCTCGGGGGCGGCGACGGGGCCGAGGCGTTCGTCCGCGAGTTCCTGACGGCGTTCGAGGGGCGCGCGGTCGTCGACGCGGACGCGCTCCGAATCGTCCCCGACGTCGACACCGACGCCGAGCTGGTCTGTACGCCGCATCAGGGCGAACTCGTCGGCATGGGCGGCGAGACGGCGTCGGACCCGGACGAGCGCGCGGAACTGGTCCGCGAGTTCGCCGCGGACCTGGGCCACACCCTACTCGTGAAGGGCGCGGTCGACGTGGTCGCCGACGGCGGCGGCGTGCGGCTCAACCGCACGGGCAACCCCGGGATGACGGTCGGCGGGACCGGAGACGTGTTGGCGGGGACGGTCGGCGCGCTGGCGGCCGTGACCGACCCGTTCCGCGCGGCCGCGGTCGGCGCGTACGTCGTCGGGCGGGCCGGCGACGCGGCCGCGGAGGCGAACGGCGCGGGGCTGGTGGCGACGGACTTACCCGACCGGCTGCCGGAGGCGATGCGTGATGAGTGACGAGGAACCCGCGGCGTCCGCCGCCGGGAGCCCGGACGAGCTGACCCACACCGACGAGTCGGGCGACGTCCAGATGGTCGACGTGGGCGCGAAGCCCGACAGCAGCCGGCGAGCGGTCGCGCGCGGCGAGATCCGACTGACGCCGGAGACGATCGCGGCGGTCGAGGCCGACGCGGTCGAGAAGGGCGACGTGCTCGCGACCGCCCGTATCGGGGCCGTTCAGGCCGTGAAACACACCTGGGAGACGATCCCGATGTGCCACCAGATCCCGATCACGAACGTCGACACCGAGTTCGCGGTCGGCGACGACCGGATCGCGCTGACCGTGACCGTCGAGACCACCGGGAAGACGGGCTGCGAGATGGAGGCGCTAGAGGGCGTCACGACCGGCCTCAACACCGTCTGGGACATGGTGAAGGCGGCCGAGAAGGACGCCGACGGGGGGTACCCGGACACGCGGATCGCGGACGTCGAAGTGGCGGAGAAACGGAAGGAGCGCGTGGACGAATAGGGGCGCTGAGCGACGGCTCGCGGACAGCGACCGCGGTCCGCTCGCCGAGCGCGGCGAGCCCTGGCCGAGCCCGACGGACGTGACCGTCTTCCCCTCGCCCTTCGGCGTCGGCGACATGCCGGTCACGAGGACCGTCGTCCCGTCGGGCTCGTCGACGCCGCCGACGGCGTCGCGGACCGCCGCGTGCGTGAGCTTCGCGATGCCCTCGCCGCGGCGCTCGACGTCGTCGGAGTCGAGACCGCGGCCGCGACGTCCGCTATCGGTCGCGGCTCGCTCGCTCGCGCGACGGCGAGGTCGGACTTCGGGGCCGCGGTCGCGTCGCTCGCGGGGTCGGTCGGCGCCATACGCGGCGCTTCTCCGGCGGGTCGTATGAGCCTTGTTCGGTCCTTGGTGACCCCCCTCAGCGGTCGAGGAACGGCGGGATCACGACCTCGGCGCGCTTCTCGTCGCCGCGCACGACGACGCTCACCTCCGTCCCGGCGTCGGCGTACGACTCGTGGAGGTAGCCGAGCCCGATCGGCTCGTCGAGCGTCGGGCTCATCGTCCCCGAGGTCAGCTTACCGACGCGCGTGAGGTCGCCGTCGGTGACCGCGTAGCCGCCGCGCGGGACCCCGCGCTCGGAGAGTCTAACGCCGACGAACTTCTCGTCGACGCCCGCCTCCTTCTGCGCCTCCAGCGCGTCGCGCCCGACGAACTCCGTGTCGAGTTTCACGACGAAGCCGATCCGCGCCTCGTACGGCGTCCGGGGATCGCTCTCGGGGTCGAAGTCCTGGCCGGAGAGCAGGTACCCCATCTCGGTCCGGAGCGTGTCGCGCGCGCCGAGGCCGCACGGCTGCGCCTCGCGGTCGTCGACGAACGCCGCCCAGACCGACTCGACGGCGTCGGCCGGACACATCACCTCGAAGCCGTCCTCGCCGGTGTAGCCCGTGCGCGCGACCCAGCTCTCGACGCCCGCCACGGCCGCCGTCGTCGCCTCGAACTTCGAGAGGTCGCCGACGCGGTCGCGGGGGGTCGCCTCGTCGAGGGCGTCGGCCGCGTCGGGCCCTTGGACCGCGAGCATCGCCCAGTCGGCCGTGGCGTTCGCGACGGTCGCGTCGAGCCCCCACTCGTCGCGGTGCGCGGTCCAGCGGTCCTCCATCTGCCCGTCGTGGCCCGCGTTCGGCACGAAGAGGTACGCCGGGTCGCCGCCCGGCGCGTCGAGGTCGCCGTCGTGGTCGCGCTCCACGTCGGCGAGCGACGCGGCCCCCTCGCCGGCCGGGGTCCCGTCGGGGAGCCGGTAGACGACCGTGTCGTCGAGCATCACGCCCTCCTCGTCCGTGATCGCGGCGTACTGCGAGTCGCCGGGGTCGAGCGCGCTCACGTCGTTGGTCGTGAGCCGGTCCGTGAGGGCGGTCGCCTCCGGGCCGGCCACCTCGATCTCGCCCATGTGCGAGACGTCGAAGACGCCGACGGACTCGCGGACCGCGGCGTGTTCGGTCCGGATCGAGTCGAACTCGACGGGCATCTGCCAGCCGCCGAAGTCGGTGAACTTGGCACCGCGCGCCTCGTGGGCGCCGTGGAGCGGAGGGTGTCGGTCGGTCATACGCGCACCACTCCGGGACGAGCCTAAGGCTTTGTGACATCGGCGGTCCGCGCGGTCCCGCTCGGCCGACAGTCTCAAGCGGTCGCCGGTCCCCCTATCGGCCGTGAGCAGTCGACGCCCCGCAGGCTCCGGTCCGATCGCCCCCGCGGTCGCGGTCGTCCTGATCGCGGTCCTGCTGGGCGCGCTCGTGGGGACCTGGCCGCCGTTCGTGGCGGTCGAGAGCGGCAGCATGACCCCCGGCGTCGAGCGCGGCGACCTGGTCGTCGTCACCGCGGCGGACCGGGCCCCGTGGGGGGACCTCTCGACCGCCGCCGACGCGGACGCGCCGACGCGGCTGGGCGGTCCCGGCGACGTGGTCGTCTACGCGGTGCCGGGCGTCCGGGGGAGACCGGTGTTCCACCGGCTGGCGTTCCCCGTCGACGCCGGCGAGGACTGGACGGATCGGGGCGACCCCGACCTCCTCGCGGCCGACTGCGCGGAGCTCGCCACCTGTCCGGCCCCGTACGACGGCTACGTCACGCGCGGCGACGCGAACGGGCTGTACGATCAGAGCGCCGGGATCGCGCCAGTCGTCCCCGAGGAGTGGATCGCCGGGAAGGCGCTGTTCGCGGTGCCGAACCTCGGCTGGGTCCGCGTGGGGGTCGACGCGGCGGCGGCGCGGTACGGCGGGGTCGCGACGGGGGTCGTGCTCGTCGGCCTCGCGGGGCTGGTCGGCGGCGTCGGCGCGCTGCTGATCGGGCGGGTCCGACCCGGCGACCGACGGTGAGTCGAGAGGCGGCGCGTCCGTCCGCCTACGACGAGGGGGACTCGGGGGACGCCTCTCCGTCGTCGGGCGCGACCGCCTCGTCGCCGTCGAGCGTCACCGAGCCGTTGGCGGCGTTGCGGAGGGCGTCCGATCGGCCGAACTCGCCGGGCGCGATGGCGAGCGTCCGGATCCCGTAGCCGTTCGCGGTCTCCACGACCGGCTTGAAGTCCGTGTCGCGGGAGGCGATCGCGAGCGTGTCCATCACCCCTTCGGCCGCGAGCCGCGCGGCGTCGACCGCGAGCTTCACGTCGACGTCGCCGCTCGTGACCACGACCTCGAAGCCGCGGGCCTCCGCGGCCTGGATCAGCCCCGGCGTCGCGTGCTCGTCGAGGTAGAGGCGCGTCGCCACCAGCGGCCCCTCGGCCTCGGCCGCCAACCGCACGTCGTCTAGGTCGACGTCGAACTCCTCGCGCAACACGTTGGGGCCGTCGACGAACAGCGCGACTCCGTCCGCGTCCGGGTCCGTCTCGCCGTCCGCGCTGTGGTCCCTCTCGCCGTCCGCGCCGGGGTTCCTCGCACCGTCCGTGCGCGTCTCGGCGTCGCCGCTCGCGACGCCGTCGTCGGTCGTCTCGCTCGCCGGCCCGTCGCCTCGGTCCATGGCCCGCCTTCGCCGTCGCGAGAGATATGTATGGTGATCCGCGGGGCGGGCGGGGTGCGACGACGGGCCCGAACCCGCCGGTTCGTTTCGGGACTTCAACACCTTATATCGATATTACGTCTTGCCTGACGACCGTAGTGAATATACGGAGGTTTGAAGTAGGATGTCCAGCAATAACGGGTTAAGATGTCGCAATCAAACGCGTACACCGTCATTTCCGCACAGAACGATCACGAATGTACCACCGTACGTGCCCATCCGCGCAACGAGACGTTCCACATCGTCGACTACGCCGACGAGGACGCCCGGGAGCGCGTCGCGGACCTGCCCGTCGGCTCGGTCGTCCGGATGGAACTGTCTCGCGCGGGGCGTCGCAGCAACGTCTGGTGCGCCGAGTCGGTCAAGCCGGCCCAGACCGACGGCGGCGAGCGCCGGTAACCGGCGTCTACGCCCCGAATCTCTTCCTACGAGGCAGTCGCCGCCCGGGACGCTGCCGCCGGGACGCTGCCGGCCGTTGCGACACCTATTTGCGACCGATGAGAGTAGGCCCGGGTGATGGTCGAGACGCTGCTCGCTATCGGGATCGTGGCCTCGCTGTTCGTCGGGTTCAACATCGGCGGATCCTCAACCGGAATCGCGTGGGGGCCGCCGGTCGGAGCCGGCATCGTGACGAAGACGACCGCCGCGGCCCTGATGACGGTGTTCGTCTTCCTCGGCGGCTGGACGGTCGGTCGGAACGTGATGGACACCCTGAGCGGCGGGATCGTCACGACCGAGCTGCCGCTCTCGGCGGGCGTCGCGATCCTGTTTTTCATCGGCTTCGGGATCCTCATCGCGAACGTCTTCGGCGTCCCGGTGCCGACGTCGATGACGACGGTCGGGGCGATCGCCGGGCTCGGGCTGGCGACCGACACGCTGAACTACGCCACGGTCTCGCGGATCGTCTCCTGGTGGATCGTCACGCCGATCATCGGGTTCTGGATCGGGCTCGTGATCGGGCGGTACGTCTACCCGGCGGTGAACCGGCGGGTAGATATCAAGAAGTCGCCCGGGCCGCTGCTGCGCCTCGACCGCGACGGCGGACTGCCGACCCCCGCGCTCGGACCGAACACGACGGTGACGGAGCTCGTGAGCACGGTCGTCGTCCTCGTGATCGGGTGTTACATGGCGTTCAGCGCCGGCGCGAGTAACGTGCCGAACGCCGCCGCGCCGCTGGTCAGCGGGGTCGGCGGGCTGCCCGACGACACCGCGATCGGGATCGCCACGGTCGCCATCGGGCTCGGCGGCTTCACGATCGCCCGCCGGACGATGGAGTCGGTCGGGGGCGAGCTCAGCGACATCCCCCTGCTCGCCGCCCTCTTCGTGATGGCGACCGCGTCGACGATCACGACGGTCCTCTCGTACCTCGGCATCCCGATCAGCCTCGTCATGGGCACGGTGATGACGATCGTCGGCATCGGTTGGGGGCGCGCGACGCGGCCGGTGACCGTTCAGGAGGCGGTCTCCCGGAAGACGGGCGACAACGAGATCGTCACCGGGGCGATCACCGTCTCGGGGGACGAGGAGGAGCAGTCGGCGCCGATCGGCGAGGCCGAGCCGGAGGCGGTGCTGAGCGCGGGGGACCTGTTCAACCCCCGGGCGGTGCTCAAATACGTCTCGATGTGGATCATCGGCCCGTCGGTGTCGACCCTGCTGGCCTACGCGTTCTTCGTCCTCGTCCCGGGCGTCGCCTGACGCGAGCAGTTAGGTGGGTCCGTGATCACGGGGACGACATGGTCGAACGAATCCTCGTGCCGATGGACGACTCGGAACAGGCCGAACGGGCGCTCGCGTACGCGCTGGACAGCTTTCCTGACGCCAGCGTCACCGTCGTCCACGTCGTCGGGACGCCGTCGGCGATGATGGGAGAGGCGGCGTCGCTCGCGCTCGCCGACGACTTCGAGGCGGCCGCGGAGGAACGCGCGGCGACCGTCTTCGAGCGCGCTCGACAGCTGACGGCCGACCGCGACCGCGAAATCGAGACGGTCGTCGGCGTGGGACACCCCGCTCGCAACATCATCGACCGCGCGGAGGGGTACGACACGGTCGTGATCGGCGCGCACGGGGCCGACCGCGGTCGCGCGACGCGCCGCTTCCTCGTCGGCAACGTGGCCGAGACGGTCTCGAAGCGCGCGCCCGTCCCGGTGGTGCTCGTCCGCTGAGGTACCGGAGCCGAGTCGCTGTGCCCGAGCCGGACGCCTCGCCAGTGCCGGCCGTTAGTCCCGCGTGAGCCGCGGGTTCGTCACCGCGCCCTCGGCGGCCGAGGCGAAGTCCCGGCCGTACTTCGCGAGGATGCCGCCCTCGTAGGGCGGTTCGGGGGCCTCCCACGACTCGCGGCGCTCGGCGAGCTCCGCCTCGGAGAGGTCCACCGTCAGGTCGCGCTCGGGGATGTCGACGGTGACGTGGTCGCCGTCCTCGATGAGGCCGATCGGGCCGCCGACCGCGGACTCGGGCGCGACGTGGCCGATCATCGGGCCGCGCGTCCCGCCCGAGAAGCGGCCGTCGGTGAGCAGCGCCACGTCGTCCTCGTGGCCCGCGCCGACGACCGCGGCGGTGACGCCGAGCATCTCGCGCATCCCGGGGCCGCCGCGGGGCCCCTCGTTGCGGATGACGATCACGTCGCCGGACTCGATCCCGCCGGACTGGACGTACTCCATCGCGTCCTCCTCGTTCTCGAACACGCGGGCGGGGCCCTCGTGGTAGAACTCGTCGTCGCCGGTCACCTTCAGCACCGAGCCGTCCGGCGCGAGGTTCCCGTCGAGGATCTTGATCGCGCCCTCCGGCTCCTTCGGGTCGTCGACGGTGTAGAGGAAGTCGGCGTCGATCTCGTCGTCGTCCGGCAGCGCGCCGCTCGCCTCCAGCTCGGCGATCTCCTCGGCGAGCGTCCGGCCGGTCACGGTCATCGCGTCGCCGTGGAGCAGGTCGGCCTCCAGCAGCCGGCGGAGCACGACCGGCACGCCGCCGACCTCGTGGAGGTCGTTCATGACGCGGCTCCCGCCGGGCTGGAGGTTCGCGATCTTCGGGGTGCGCCGCGATATCTCGTCGAAGTCCTCGATCGAGAGGTCGACGTCGGCCTCGGCCGCCAGCGCGAGCAGGTGGAGGACGGCGTTCGTCGACCCGCCCATCGCGGTCTGGGCCGCGATCGCGTTCTCGAACGACTCCCGCGAGAGGATGTCGGAGGGGCGGCGGTCGTTCTCGATACAGTCCATCGCTAGCTCGCCGGCGCGCTCCGCGACCGCGTAGCGCTCCTCGTCTTCGGCGGGCGGCGAGGCCGACCCGAGCGGCGCGAGCCCGAGCGCCTCCGACAGCGACGCCATCGTGTTCGCGGTGAACATGCCGCCGCAGGAGCCCGCGCCGGGGCAGGCGTGCCGCTCCAGGTCGTCGAGCTCGTCGGCGTCCATGTCGCCCTGCGCGTACGTGCCGACGCCCTCGAACACCTGGACGATCGTCACGTCGCGCCCGTCGTGTTGCCCGGGCATGATCGAGCCGCCGTAGAGGAAGACGCTAGGCAGGTCCGTCCGGATCGCGGCCATCATCATCCCGGGGAGGTTCTTGTCGCAGCCCGCGACGGTCACGAGCGCGTCCATGCGCTCCCCGAAGGAGACGAGTTCGACGGAGTCCGCGATGACCTCCCGCGAGATCAGGCTCGCCTTCATCCCCTCCGTCCCCATCGAGATGGCGTCGCTAATGGTGATCGTGCCGAACTCGATGGGCATCCCGCCGGCGGCGTCGATGCCGTCGAGCGCGGCGTCCGCCACGTCGTCGAGGTGGACGTTACACGGCGTGATGTCGGCCGCCGGGTTCGGCACGCCGACGATGGGCGAGGAGAGGTCCTCGTCGTCGAACCCCATCGCGCGGAACATCGCGCGGTGCGGCGCCTTGTCCGGTCCCTCGGTGACCTCGCGGCTCGGCAGATCTTCGTCTTTCGTCCCGGCGAATCGGTCCGCGTCCTCCCGGCGACGACGGCGCTCGTCGTCGGATCGCGACTGCTGTTCGCTCATACTCGCCCCTGTCGCTCGGGGGTATTAAACCGCCGCGTCGGGGCGATGGTTGCTCGGCGGGGCGAACGGGTTCGGTTGCGGCCCGCACTGACCGCGGTCGCGTCGCGGCTCACACCCGCGCCTTCAGCTCCACCCGGTAGCCGAACGGGTCCCGGACGTACACCGCGCCCGCCTCGCCGGTCGCGCCGAGCGGCGAATCGAGCGTCTTCTCGATCTCGACGCCTGCTCCCGTCAGTTCGGCCTCGATTTCCTCGACCGGTTCCTCGACGACCACCGCGACGTGATCGTAGTTCGTCTTCGTCGGCCGCTCGAACTCGTCGGTCGGCCACAGGTGGATCACTGCGGTCGCCGAGAGGCGCACGTCGAAGAACGGCTTCTCCCCGGCCGCCCACAGCGCGTCCTCGATGCCGAAGCCGAGCGCCCCGCCGTAGAACTCGCGGGCGTCCCCGGCGCCGTCCTCGGGAATGCGGAGGTTGACGTGGTCGATGTGGCGTGCCTTCACGGGTGGGGATTCGGCGGCCGGCCGCAAAAGTCGTTGGGCGGGACGCCGCCGGTCCGCGTCCGACCGGCGACGCGGCGACCGGCGACCGCGTCGCAGTCCTGCGAACTGCGAACGCGCACGGTACACTTATGCGTAGACGTGTAACCGTCGCACATGTCTGTACTCGAACTCTCCGCGGCGATACCGCTCGCGGGCGGGATGGGCGGAATGGGCGGCGCGATGGGCCTCGTTCCGCTCGTCGCTGTCCTCGCTCTCACGGCACTGGTCGTCGCGGGCGCCGTGGGCATCTGGAGGGTGGCCGGCGATTCCGACGAGAGATCGAGGTCGACGGAACCGACCGAGACCGCCGTCGAGCGCCTCCAGCGTCGGTACGCGGAGGGCGAACTCACGGAGGCGGAGTTCGAGCGGGCGCTGGAGCGCGAACTGGCGAGCGACGGGACGACCGAAGCCGGCACGGTGGCGGTCGGCGAGCCGAATCCGGCGACGGAGACGGAGCGGGCGCGGTAGGACCGGGAAGTCGGTCAGGCGAACGCTTCGAGGATCCCCGCGCCGTCGGTGCTGCGTCCGAGGTCCGGGAGCGTGGCGCGCTCGGGATGGGGCATCAGCACCGCGACCGTCTCGCGCTCGCCGAGGACGCCCGCGATGTTGTCGGTGGACCCGTTCGGGTTCGCGGCATCGGTGACGTTCCCGTCGGCGTCGCAGTAGCGGAAGAGGACGCGGTCGTCGGCGACGAGGTCGGCGTGGGCGTCGTCGTCGATCTCGAAGCGCCCCTCGCCGTGCGCGATGGGGACCTCGATCACGTCGCCCGCGTCGTAGGCGGCGGTCCACGGCGTGTCCGCGCGCTCGACGCGCAGGCGGACCGGCTCACACTGGAAGCGCGCGGAGGCGTTCGTGGTGAACGCCCCGGGCGTCAGCCCGGACTCCGAGCCGATCTGCGCGCCGTTACAGACCCCGATCACGGGGACGCCCTCGTCGGCCGCGGCGCGGACCTCGTTCAGGATCGGGTCGCGCGCGGCCATCGCACCGGCGCGGAGGTAGTCGCCGTAGGAGAACCCGCCGGGGAGGACGATCCCCTCGGTGTCGGCCGGGAGACCGTCCGCGTGCCAGACGCGCTCGGCGTCGACGCCGAGGTGATCGAGCGCGCGGACCGCGTCGCGGTCGCAGTTCGAGCCGCCGAACTGGATCACAGAGACCGTCATCGCTCCGCGACCGCCACGTCGTAGTCGTGGATCGTGGGGTTCGCGAGCAGCCGCTCGGCCATCTCGTCGGCGCGGTCGGCCGCCTCGTCGGCGTCGGCGGCGTCGAGGTCTACCTCGAACCGGTCGGCCGACCGGAGGTCCGACAGATCGAACCCGAGCCGTTCGAGCGCCTGCTGGGTCGTCTCGGCCTCGGGGTCGAGGACGCCCCGCTTCAGCCGGACCGTCACCGTCGCCGTGTATGCGGTCATGTGCGTTGGTGCGGAGTCGTGTGTAAAAACCGTTTTGGAACGCCATTTCTACACACGTTCGTGGATATAGATCGGTCGTTCGTGCGGGAGGCAGGGACCGCGCGGAACGAAAGGGGCAAACCCCTCCGGCTGTTGAAGGCGGTGTATGCAGCCGTTCGAACCCGTGGAGGTGATCGTCGCATGACCCGCGAACTGACCGAGATCACGGTCGTCGGAGGAGACAAGACCGGACTCATCGCGCGGGTCACCTCCCTGCTGTTCGAGCGGGGGATCAACATCGAGGACTTAGACCAGGCCGTCCGCGAGGGCGTCTTCCGGATGACGACCCGCGTCGACGCCGCGGAGATGGAGACGTCCCGCGGCGAGCTCCGCCGCGCGCTCGCCGAGCTCGGCCGCGAGCTCGACGTCGACATCCAGGTCCGGTTCCCGAGCGACCGCGACGCGCGCCGCGTCGCGCTGCTCGTCACGAAGGAGACGCACGCCCCGGAGGCGCTCCTGGAGGCCGAGGCCAACGGCGAGCTGGCGGACGACGGTGCGGAGGCGGAGATCCCGGTCGTCATCGGCAACCGCGGCGACCTCCGGTCGCTCGCGGAGCGGTACGACAAGCCGTTCTACGACGTGGGCGACGGCAAGGGCAACACCGACGAGGACCGCCTGCTCGACCTGCTGGCCGAGTACGAGGTCGACCTGATCGCTCTGGCCCGCTACATGCGGATCCTCTCGCCCGAGGTCGTCTTCCGGTACGAGGGCCGCATCGTCAACGTCCACCCGTCCCTGCTCCCGGCGTTCCCGGGCGCGGAGGCGTACCGGCAGGCGAAGGACGCGGGCGTCCGCGTCGCGGGCGTCACCGCCCACTACGTCACGACGGACCTCGACCAGGGCCCGGTGATCGCCCAGCGCGCCTTCGACGTGCCGCCGGGGGCCGACGTCGACGAGATCAAGCGCCGCGGCCAGCCGCTGGAGGCCGAGGTGCTGCTCGACGCGGTGCGGCTCCACCTCGCGGACGCCATCGCGGTCCACCGGGGCACCGTCCACGTGCGCGAGGACGTCGACGTCGACGCGCGGCTCGGGCTGAGCGAGGCGGCCGTCGACGCGAACCCGGACGAGCCCGTCGACGGCGAGCCGCTCACCCGGTCCCGCCCGTCGCCCTCGGACGACTGAGCGCGGGGACCGCGCCGACTCGGCCCGCCGGCTACTTTTAAGCGACCGCGGCCGCAACGTCACGACCATGCCCGAGCGCCGCGTCTGGGTCCGCTTCCTCGCGGACAGGGCGGGGCTCGTCCGCAGCAACGAGCGGATGATCCTGCTGTTCCTGCTGCTCCTGTCGATCGCGGCGCTGGCGGTCTTCCTCCACTACACGACGCTCGTGCTCGAGGGGCTCCCGGAGCCGATTCCGACCGAGCCGATCGGCCCATAGTTCGTCCCCCGACAAGGATAGACCGGGCCGGACCGGACCCCTCCGTCGATAGAGGGCGTCAGTCGAGGCGGACCAGCAGGTCGCGGTTCGCGGCCTCGTAGCGGAGCCGCCCGTCCTCGAGCGCCGCTCGCCGCCGATCCGCCCAGTCGCTCGCGTCGAGGCCGGTCTCGCCGACCGCGCCCTCGACGGTGTCGAGCAGGTGCGAGAGGACCCTCCGCTCGCCAGACTCGTACGGCGGTTCGATCACCCACGGCGACGCCCCCTCCGCGATCACGGTCACCTCGCGGGCCAGGGCCGCCGCACCGTCCGGCCCGCCGGCTCGGAACTCTCGCATGTGCCGGTGGTAGCCGTCGAGGACGGCGTCGTCGTCGGGGTCGGCGGGCGCGAAGCACGTCTCGCCGTCGTAGGTAATCGGCGCGTACGCGACCGGCGCGACGTCGGCGAAGGCGTCGACCGCCGGCGCCGCGTCGACCACGTCGAAGAACGCGCAGCCGACCACGGCGTCGAACCGCTCGCCCGCGGCCGCGGCTTCCGCCGCGAAGTCGAAGGCGTCGGCGGCGTGGAACTCCACGGTGACGTCGCCGCACGCGTCACCGATCCGGGCCTCGCCCGCCGCGAGCGCCGCCTCGTGGGCGTCGACGGCGACCCATCGGCCGCCGTCGAGCACGCCCCAGTCGACGAGGCGCTCGACCATCGTCGCCGTGCCGGCACCGACTTCGAGGACCGTCGGTTTCGGCGGGAGCTCGGCGGCGAACCGGTCGAGCACCCCGCGGTCGAGCGAGCGGTCGTCGAGCGCGCGCTTCGCGTCGAGGTACGCGGCGTGGTCGCTCACGCCCGCTCACCCCGCCGGTCCTCGCCGCGGTCACTCTCTCCAGCGCCGAGCCGCTCGGTCCCCCCGCCGCCGCGGCGCTCGCTCTCCCCGTTCCGGGCGTGTTCCGCCGCGAGGAAGTCGATCGCGCGGTCGAGCGTCTCCGGCCACCCCGGCTGCGCCTCGTAGTCGCGCCGCGCGGCGACGCCCATCGCCGCCAGCCGCGCTCTGTCGTCGAGATCGCGGAGCGCCGCGGCGACTGCGCGCGAGTCGTCCGGCGGCGCGAGGACCCCCGACTCGCCGTCCCGGACGAACTCGCCCGCGCCGCCCGCGGTCGTCGCCAGCGGGACGCAGCCGAACCCCATCGCCTCCAAGTACACCATGCCGAACGGCTCGTAGCGCGACGGAACCGCCAACACGTGGGTGTCCCGGAGCCGCGCCGCGACCGCCTCGTCGTCGAGTCGACCGGCGAACCGAACCCGGTCGCCGATCCCGGCCGCCGCGATCGCGTCCGCGACGCGTTCGACGTAGTCGGGCGCGATCGTCTGATCGCCGACGACGGTCGCTCGCCAGTCGACGTCGCCCCCGCCGAGCCGCGCGAGGGCGTCGACGAGCACGTCGAGCCCCTTCCGCGGGACGACGTTCCCGAGGAAGGTCACCTCGAGCGGGCCGTCCCGCGCCCGCGCTTCGATCTCGGAGGCGGAGACGAGCGGATCGAACCGGTCGCCGGCCGGCGGCGCGACGGCGCATCGCCGCGGACCGCCCAACCCGGCCGCGTCCCGGCGGGTCTCCTCGGCGTTGTACACCGCGGCGTCGACGCTCCGGAGGAACCGCCGCTCGACCGCCGCGGCCAGGCGACGCGAGAGGCCCGAGCGGGCGCGCTCGACGGCGCCCGACGCGTCCGGGCTCTCCCCCGTCGCCGCCCGCGCACGCCACGCGATCATGTGGACGAGCGCGACGGTCGGCGCGTCGACCCAGCGGTTCGCGAGCAGCACCGACGGGTGCGCCAGCCCGTCCTCGACGACCACGTCGAACCGCGACAAGCGGTCCGCGAGCCGTCTCGCGCGGAGGTTCGGCGCGAGGCGCCGGCGGTACGAGCCCCGCGGGAGCGAGACGACCTCGACCGAGTGCCCGCGTTCGCGGAGCCGGTCGCGGAGCCGCCGGTCGTAGTAGAACCCCCCGGACTCGGACTCGACGTCGCCGGCGAGGACGAGGGCGACGCGCATCCGGCGGTCACCGGAGCTCGCCGGTGTAGGAGACGCTCGCGACGTCGTCCTCGCGGACGCTCACCGTCAGCTCCGTCGCGGCCGGGGCGTCGACCGTCGCCAGCGCCTCGAACAGCGCTCGGGCGAGGCGCTCGGCGCTCGGGTTGCCCTCCAGGTGGTCGTTGAGGGTCTCGTCGCGGTAGCGGTCGGCGGCGTCCGCGAGGGCGTCGAGCGCGAGGTCGATGTCGAGCAGATAGCCGTACTCGCCGAGCTCGGGGCCGCGGAACGTCGCCTCCGCGGTGAAGCGGTGCGAGTGGAGCTGCGCCTCGTCGGCCGGCGGGTTCGGGACGGTGAGGTAGTGCTGTGCGACGAACGACTCGGTGACGGTCAGTTCGTACATGGGTAAGTGAAGAGGAGTTGGAGGGTCGGCTCGGTCTCGTCGGCGAGCCGGCGGTACGCGCTCGCCGCCCGGCCGACCGGGACGCGATCGGTGACGAGGCGGTCCGTCACGTCGATCTCGTCGTCGAGTCGGCGGAGCTCGCGCCAGGCGGTCTCGCGGCGGCGGTCGCGGTCCCAGCGCCCGCGGAGCTCCGGCGCGATGGTGGTGACCTGACTGCTGCGGACGGTGACGCGCCCGCGGTGGAAGTGGTCGCCGAAGCCGAGGTCGGCGCGCTTGGTCCCGTACCACGACCCGACGAGGACCCGGCCGTCGAACCGGGTGGTCTCGACGGCGGTTTCGAGCGTCTCGGGCCGGCCCGACACCTCGACCGCGAGGTCGACGCCGCCAGTGTGCTCGCGCACGGCGTCGACGACGCCCGCCCGCCCGTCGTACCGGCTCGGGTCGACGACGGCGTCGGCGCCGAACTCCGCGGCGAGCGACCGGCGGCGCTCCTTCGGCTCCACCGCGACGACGGTCTCCGCGCCGCTCCGCGCGAGCAGCGCGGTGGTGAGCAGCCCCACCACGCCCTCGCCGAACACCGCGACGCGCTCGCCGATCCGCGGGGCGGCGTCCAGCGTCAGCGTGACCGCGGTCTCGGCGTTCGCGAACAGCGTCGCGGTCTCCGGGTCGATCCCGTCGGGGACCGGCCGCAGGGCGTCCGGGGCGACGGCGAACCGGGTCTCGTGGGGGTTGAACGCGAAGACGGTCCGGCCGCGCCACGCGGGGTCGACCGCGTCGCCGACCGCGGTCACGCTCCCGACGACCGCGTAGCCGTAGCGGAGCGGGTACGAGAGGTCGCCCTCGAGCGCGGCCAGCTCCTCGTCGGCGACCGTCTCGGGGTCGAGTTCGCCGCGGTACGCCAGCAGCTCCGACCCCGCGCTCACGGCCGAGACGGACGCGTCGACGACCACCTCGTCGGGGGCGGGGACGGGCGCCTCCGTCGGGACGACCTCGACGCGCTCCGGACCGACGAACTCGACCGCCCGTCCGGCGTCGCCGTCGCTCACGCGGACTCACCCGTCCGCGGGCGACGACTGAGACGGTGTGGCATTAGCGATACCACGGACCGGTAGGTCATAAACCCACGGCGGCGACGGCGGGCGTCCCCCCGTCGGCCGTCGATTCGGGGCGGGAGTAGACATAAGCCGACCGAGTCCGTGGGTCGGACATTCATGGCACGCACCGACACCGGCGTCGACGTCGAACCGTTGACTCCGCTCCACTGGATCGGGATCCTCGCCGCGACCGTGTCCGGGATCGTCCACGTCGCTCTCGGCTTCTTAGTCGGGGGAGCGTTGGGGATCTCGTTCTTCTTCGCGACATTGGGCTTCGGCGCGGGCGTGACGGCGATCGTCTCGGGGTACCGCCGGCGGCTGGTGTACGCGCTCGGGATCCCGTTCACCGCCGGGCAGATCGTCCTGTGGTACCTCATCAACTTCGTCTTCGGGACGTACTCGTTCCCGGCCGACATCGGCGTGTACGGCGCCGTCGATAAGGTCGCGCAGATCGCATTGATCGCCGTCCTCGCGGTCCTGTTGTCCCGGGAGTCCTGACGGCCGCAACGCGCCGACGGCGGGGGCGTCTTTGACCGCGCGACACCCGGGCTCGGCGTCCGTCGGCGTCGCCCCGCGCCACGGGGTCCGGTCAGTCGCGGCTCCGGCCGGCCGCGATCGGCGGGTCCTCGCGGCCGAGCCGCCCCGTCGCGGCCGCCCAGTCGCGGGCGAAACTCGCCAGCAGCGCCGCGAGCGCCAGCGCCGCGAACGCGGTGAGCGGCGACCCTTCGCCCGCCCCGCTCGGGACGAGCGCGAGCGCGACGACAGCGAACTGCGCGGTACCGACGAACGGGCGGATCCGGCTCGGCGGGAGCTCGTACACGGGCGTCCCGGCGCGTCGCCGCCGCCACAGCGACCCGGCGTAGGCGTACCAGACGCCGCCGGCGAGGAGGTACCACGCCGGGAGCGCCCCGAGCGCGACGGCGACCGCGGCCCCGACGAGGACGGCCAGCGCGTCCGTCGCGCCGTCGAGGCGAGCGCCGAGTACCGTCTCCCGGGTGCGGCGGGCGACCGCCCCGTCGACCGCGTCGAGGCCGACCGCGCCCGCGAACAGGGCGATCGGGACCCACGGGTGCGGCGGGGCGGCCGCCAGCGCGCCGGCGAGGACCGACGCGAGCCAGCCGCGGAACAGCGTGATCGCGTTCGCCGGGCCGAGCCGCGGTTCCGGGCGGTCGTCGCCGGGGCGGCGGTTCGCCGAGAGGTTGGTCCACGCGTACGCGGCCTGGTACGCGCCGGGCGCGGCCGCGGCGAGGACCCACGCGGTACCGAACGTGCGCCACAGCGCGGCGAGCCCGAGCGCGCCGAGCGTCGCCGCGCCGGCGAACCGGATCCGGAGCCGGGAGCGCGGAGACGCCACCGGCGGCGACTCGGAGTCGGCCATCTCAGTCGTCCTCCCGGTTCGGGGGCGGGTCGCGCTCCCCGTCTCCGCCGTCCTCGGGCGGGCCGCTCCCGTCGCTCCGGTCGCGGTCGGCGCCCCGCGGCTCCTCGCCGATCTCCTCCATGACGCGGGCGTGGAACTCGCGCAGGACCGCGGACTCGTCGTCGGCGATGACCGTGTCGGAGTCGACGAGCGTCGCCAGCCCGAACGCGAGCGGGCTCGGCGAGTCGACGACGCGGTGTTCGACCGCGAGGTCGCCCGCCGCGATCCGGCCGACGACGTCGCGGATCCCCGCGACGTCCAGACGGTCCTCCAGCAGCTCGCGGTACGTCTCCTCCAACACGGCGAACTCCTCCAAGTCGGCCGCGAACGACAGCAGCATCTCGGCGGAGACCTGCTGTTCGGCCGCCGACTTCTCGTACCCCTTGTACCGCTTCAGGATGAGCAGCGCGCGCCCGGCGTCGATCCGGAAGTACCGCTGGAGCAGATCGGTCCCCTGGACGGCCTCGCGGAGGTCCTCGCGGACCGTCTCCGGGTCGAGGTCGGCGAGGATCTGCGCCACGTCGACCTTGCGGTTCAGCGGGAGCGCGAGGCTGAACCCGCGGTCCGCGACCGCGACCGCGACGTTGGCGTCGGTCCGGTTCGCCACCGCCGCCGCGACGAGCCGCGAGAGGCCGTCGTTGAACCGCCGCCCGTACGTCGAGTGGACGTAGAAGCGGCGCTTGTACTCGCTGCGGTCGAGCTCCTCCTCGACGACGAGGCGGTCGGGCGTCGAGACGGACTCGGGGCCGGCGTACTGGACCTGCTCGTCGTACATCCGGGCGAGCGCGCGGACGGCGTTCCCGTCGAGGGGGAACCCGCGGAGCCACGCGCGGACCGCCGCGGGACCGGCGCTCGGGTCGTCGCCGGCCAGCCGGTCGAGGAGATCGGCCTGGAACGCCAACACCTCCCGGGCGAGGTCCGCGGACAGCGGGAGGCGCTCGGCGAACCACGAGGGAACTGTCGGGCGCTCGCTCGTCCGGTCGGCGTACACCTTCGAGCCGCGGCGGTAGCGGAACGCGAACCGCTCGCCGCCCAGCGCGAACACGTCGCCCGACTCCAGCGTGTCGAGGTACGACTCGTCCAGCGTGCCGACCCACTCGTCGTTCCGCGTGAACACGTCGCAGGTGAACGAGTCGGGGATCGTCCCCACGTTCGTCATGTAGATGACGCGCGCGAGCCGCCCGCGCTTCCCGACGAGCGTCTCGCCGACCGGGAACTCGGCGTGGTGGTGCTCGCCGTCGGGCGGGTCGTTGCCGTCGCGCCACACCTTCGGGTAGACGTTCTTCTCCTCCAACCCGTCGTAGTCGCCGGTGAGGTACCTGAACAGCCGCTCGTACGCCTCGTCGTCGAAGCCGCGGTACGGGTGCGCGCGGCGCAGGACCTCCCGGATCTCGCGGTCGGGACGGATCCGGTTGATGGCCATCCCGTAGACGTGTTGCGCGGCCACGTCGTACGCCCCCTCGGGCGGGAACACCCGGTCGACGAACCCGTCCTCGGCGCGCGCGAGCAGCGTCGCGCACTCGATCAGCTCGTCGCGGTCCAGGGCGAACACCCGGCCCTCGACTGTCTCGCCCGGGCTGTGGCCAGCGCGGCCGACGCGCTGGAGCAGCGCCGCGACCGACTTCGGCGAGCCGACCTGGACGACCAGATCGAGGTGCGGCATGTCGATGCCGAGCTCGAGGCTCGTCGAGGTGGTGACCACGTCGAGCTCGCCCGACTTCAGCCCCTCCTCGACGCGCGTCCGCTGCGCCTCGCCGAGGCTCCCGTGGTGGACGCCCGAGTCCGACTCGTCGTAGCCGAACCGCTGGCGGAGCTCCTGGAGCGTGCGCTCGGCCCCCGACCGGGAGTTGGTGAACACGAGCGTGTTCTCGTGGCCCTCGACGAGGTCGTGAAGCGACTCGTAGAAGCGGTCGGTCACCGTCGAGCGCGGCGTGTGGACGAGGTCGGCCGCGGGCGTCCGGAGTTCGAGGTCGAACTCGCGGGCGAACCGGGCGTCGACCACCTCGCAGGGCCGCGTCTCGAACCCCTCGAACTCGCCGACCGCGCCCGCGGCGCGCTCGCGCCCCACGAGGAACGAGGCGATCCCGTCGAGCGGCTCGACGGTCGCCGAGCAGCCGATCCGGGTGATATCGCCGGGCGCGTGCGGCTCCGGACCGTTGCCCGCGTCGTCCGCGTCAGGACCCTCGTTGCGCGTCAGCTCTGTCAGCCGCTCCAACGACACCGAGAGGTGCGTGCCGCGCTTGTTCGCCGCCAGCGAGTGGATCTCGTCGACGATCACGTACTCGACGGTGCGGAGCTTCTCCTTGAACTTCGGCGAGTTGAGCAGGATCGCCAGCGTCTCGGGCGTGGTGTTGAGGACGTGCGGCGTCTCCGAGAGCATCGCCTGCCGGTCCGCCTTCGAGGTGTCGCCGTGGCGGATCGCCTGCCTGACGCCGGGGTCGTAGGCGTCGCCCAGGGCCGCCTCGGCGTCCCCTTCCGCGTCGTGGGGCGCGCTCTCCGCCTCCGCGGCGGCGACCGCCTCGCCGATCCCGTTGAGCGGGGTCTCGAGGTTGCGCTCGATGTCGTTCGCGAGCGACTTCAGCGGCGAGACGTAGAGGCAGTAGACGGAGTTCTCCAGCTCGCCGTCGCGGTCGCGGGCGAAGAGGTCGTCGAGGACCGCGAGGAACGAGGCGAGCGTCTTCCCGCTGCCGGTCGGCGCCGCGACGAGGCAGTTCCGGCCGCCGTCGACGTGGGGGATCGCCTCGCGCTGCGGCGGCGTGAAGAAGCCGCCGTTCTCGCCGACGTACGCGCCGAACCGCTCGACCCACCAGCGCCGGACCGGCGGCGAGAGCCGAGCGAGGACGTCGGCGTCCGCGATCGGGACCGTCTCTGGGTCGAACTCGGGGGCCTCGATCGCGCCCCGATCGATCGCGTCCCGGAGGAGCGCCCGCGCGGCGGCCTCCTCGCCGCGGTCCGTGGTCTCGCTCACGAACTCTACGAGGGCTCGGGCAGGGAAATCGGTTGCGTCGGCCCCGCGGAACTTCGCGCGACCGACCCGTCGTCCGTCGGCCCCGCGGAACTTCGCGCGACCGACCCGTCGTCCGTCGGCCCCGCGGAACTTCGCGCGACCGACCCGTTTATCCCCCGCGCTTTCGTGTCGCCACACGCATGAGCGGCACCTCGCCGGAGCCCGACCGAGGGATCGACCGCAACCTGTTCGTCACCGTCTCGGGGCCGCCGGGGTGCGGGGCCACGACCCTCGTCGAGGGGATCGCCGAATCGCTCGACTGCGGCTACGTCTCCGGGGGGGAGCTGTTCCGCGAGATCGCCGCCGAGCGCGACATGAGCCTCTCGCAGCTCATCGCCGAGACCGGCGAGTCCGAGGAGATCGACCGCGCGCTCGACGAGCGGCTCCGCCGCATCGCCGAGAAGTGGGGGACCGCCAACAAGGCGTTCGTGCTGGAGTCGCGGCTGGCGGGCTGGATCGCCGGCAACCGCGCCGACATCCGGATCTGGCTCGACGCGCCGGACGAGGTCCGCGCGGACCGCACGGTCGACCGCGAGGAGATGACCTCCGAGATGCAGGTCCGCGAGGTGATCGAAGAGCAGCGCTACAAGTCCTACTACGGGATCGACCTGTCGGACCGCTCCATCTACGACCTGGTCATCAACACGGGGCGGTGGGACGCCGAGGCGACGCTCGACCTCGCGCTCACCGGGATCGAGCGCTACGACGTCGACGACGACGAGGGCGCGTTCGACACGCCCGACTTCGAGATCTGAGCGGCCGCGACCGACGGCCGGTCGCCGCCGTCAGAACCGGAAGACGGCGCTGAAGTGGTTGACGTGCCAGGGCCCCGGGTAGACGCCCCACACCTGGTCGTCGTAGTGGAACGCGCCGACGAAGTGGATCTCGTCCTCCTCGCGCAGGTCGTTGGCGACCTCGCTCAGGCGACTGGCGCTCTGCTCGTAGTCGTCCGCCTCGCCGACGAACGGGTACCCCGGCTCTTCGAACCCCGGGATCCCGGTCAGCGCTCCTCCCTCGTTGAAAACGCGGATGCCGCCGTCGCCGCTCTCGTCGACGACGAAGTCGTTCTCCGAGTCGCCGTCGTCGCCGGACTTCTGCCCGAGGTTGTGGAACCCGACCAGCCCGTTCCCCGCCGGCGTGACGAACGGGTCCTCCGGGCCGAGCTCGCTGTCGTCCGCGAGCGCCGCGAACTTGACGACCCAGATCGTGTACTGGCCGTTCGGCAGGGCGCCGCGGACGTTGATGTTGACGCGCGTCCCCGTAGCTCCGCCCTTGCCGTTCCCGTTAGAACCCCCGGCGGGTTTGACGCCCCCGACCGTCGCCGTGCCGCCGACGTCGCTGTACTCGCCCCACGTCACCGGGACCCAGGGCTCGTCGTAGCCGGCGTCGCGGTCGTACCCTTCCGGCGGGCGGACGACCTGGTGTTTCCCGTCGTTCAGCGGGCGGCCGAGCGTCGAGTCGTACTCGTCGCTCCCCTCGATGATCTCGTCGAGCGGGATGGACACCGGACCGGGGTCGAACAGCTCCGTGGCCGGGGCGAACGGCGCCGTCTCTCCCGCCGCGTCCGTAATGAAGTTCGGGTTCGTCAGGACGTTGATCTCCGCGCTGGCGTCGGGCCCGTTCCCGTTTCCGCCCCCGTTTCCGTCGGCTCCCTTCGCGCTCGCGGTCGCGCTCGACACCCCGGCGAACCCGGCGACGCCGAGGAACCGCAGCGCGCCGCGCCGCGGCATCCCGCCCGTCGGTCCGTCGCTCTCCGCCTCCGTGCGCTTCTCACCGTTCATGTCGAATCACCAACCACAGTCGGAACTGGCGGGGCGCGGCCGTCTTAGACCTGGCTCGGTCGTGTATCGGTACCGAACGATAGCAAAGGATTATTTTGCCGGGTTCTTCCGGTCCGCGCGCTCGGAGCGGCCCGACCTCACCGAGAGAGCCCTTCGACGCGGCGCAGCTCGCCCCGCACGCCGCCCGGCGTCGCGTACGGGCCGCCGCTCACCCGGTGGTCGGGGAGCAGGACGGGGACCGGATTGTCGGCGAGCGCGCCGGTGACGGTCTCTAAGTCGTCCGCGTCGTCGGGGTCGAACCCGGCGAGCCGCGCGAGCCGGCTCACGGAGACCTCCTCGCCGTAGGGGACGCTCCGGAGGGCCTCCAGCACCTCCCGCTGGTCAGTCGGCACGGTGAGGCCGAGCGCCACCTCGGCGAACTCGTCGCGCTCGCCGTCGAGGTACACGTCGATCCTGTCCAGCAGTTCGTGGTCGCCGTCGGCGTCGCTCGGCGGTTCGGCGGGGAACGACAGCGAGATCACGCGGCCGCCGGCGAACCCCACTTGGACGGTCCGGTCGATCTCGTCGAACTCCCGGGCGAAGACGCCGGACGTGCCGGCCATACTCATACCCTTCATTGGGCGGGTGGTTCACTTAAAACATCTCCCGCGAGCGCGGCTCGCGTCGCCGCTCTGTGGGCGCGTGAGGCGACCCGATCCCCCGCAAGTCTTATGAACAGATACGTACATTAGTGTATAGTAATGGACGATCCAGACGAGCTGGCGCCGGCGGTCAGATCGATCCTGTCCGCCGCCCGGGACCGCGCCGACGCGAGGGCGGGGGCGACCGTCTCGGTCGCCCCGCGCGACCTCTCGGCCGCGTTCGAGCGGGCGGCGGCGGACGGGCGCGTGCCGCTGATCGCCGAGGTGAAACCGACGAGCCCGACCACCGAGGGGGCCCGCGAGGACGACCCGGTCGCGCTCGCCGAGGGGATGGTCGCCGGCGGGGCGGCCGCCCTGAGCGTGCTCACCGAGCCCGAGCACTTCGGCGGGAGCGTCGAGACCCTCGAACGCGTGCGCGACGCGGTCGACGTGCCGGTGCTCCGGAAGGACTTCGTCGTCGAGGAGGCGCAGTTGGACGCCGCCGAGAGCGACGTCGTCCTGCTCATCGCCCGGTTCGTCGGCGACGACCTCGCCGGCCTCTTGGCGGCCGCCCGCGAGCGCGGCTTCCAGGTCCTCGTGGAGGTCCACGACCGGGCGGAGCTGGAGCGCGCCGTCGACGCGGGCGCGACGACGATCGGCGTGAACAACCGCGACCTCGCGGAGCTCGTCGTCGACCTCGGAACCTTCGAGTCCGTGGCGCCCCACGTCCCTGACGACGTGACGCTGATCGCCGAGAGCGGCATCGGGGCGCCCGCGGACGTCCGCCGGATGCGGGCGGCGGGCGCCGACGCCCTGCTCGTCGGCAGCGCGATCATGGACGGCGACGTCGAGGCGAACACCCGCGACCTGGTGCGGGCGGAGGCGGGAGACGGCGGCGCGAGCGGCGAAAGCGATACCACCGACGCGACGGAGACACCCACATGAGCGAGACCGACACGCGGACGACGGAGGAGATGAGTCGACGCCCCGGCCGCGAGCGCGGCCGCGACGACGGGAAGTTCGGCCGCTACGGCGGCCAGTACGTCCCGGAGGCGCTGATGCCCGCGATCGAGGAGCTGGCCGACGCCTACGAGCGCTACGTCCTCGACAACGAGGACGGCTTCGTGGACGAGTTCCGGGAGCGCCTCGCCGACTTCGGCGGGCGGCCGACGCCGCTCCAGCGGGCGGACCGGCTCTCGGAGCGCTACGACACGGAGGTGTACCTCAAGCGAGAGGACCTGCTCCACGGCGGCGCGCACAAGCTGAACAACGCGCTCGGGCAGGTCCTCTTGGCGAAGTACATGGGCAAAGAGCGCATCATCGCGGAGACCGGCGCGGGGCAGCACGGCACCGCGACCGCGATGGCGGCGGCGCACCTGGACATGCCCTGTACGATCTACATGGGGGAGCGCGACATCAACCGCCAACGTCCCAACGTCTTCCGGATGAAGCTGAACGGCTCCGAGGTGAAGCCGGTCACGACCGGCCGCGGCACCCTCAAGGAGGCCATCTCCGAGACGATGCGCGACTGGGCGGAGACGGTCGAGGACACCCACTACGTGATCGGGTCCATCGTCGGCCCGCACCCCTTCCCGGTGATGGTCCGCGACTTCCAGGCGATCATCTCCGAGGAGGCCCGCGAGCAGACGATCGAGCAGACGGGCGGGCTCCCGACCGACGTGGTCGCCTGCGCGGGCGGCGGGTCGAACACCATGGGCACGTTCGCCGACTTCGTCGACGACGAGTCCGTCGCGCTCCGCGCGGTCGAGGCCGGCGGCTCCACGCTGGACGTCGACGAGGAGGCGGGCGTCGCGCCGAACTCCGCGTCGCTGTACACCGGCGACGAGGGCGTCCTCCACGGGGCGCGGACGAAGCTGCTCCAGGACTCCGACGGGCAGATCATGGAGAGCCACTCCATCTCCTCCGGCCTCGACTACGCCGGCGTCGGCCCGGAGCTCGCGTACCTCGTCGACGAGGGTCGCGTCGACCCGGTCGCCGTCGACGACGACGCCGCGCTGGAGGGGTTCCACCGCCTCTCGAACACGGAGGGGATCATCCCGGCGCTGGAGACGGCGCACGCGTTCGGCTACCTCGAGGAGCACCACGAGGAGCTTGGCGACCGCGTCGTCGTCAACGTCTCCGGGCGCGGCGACAAGGACCTCGACGCAGCCATCGAGGAGACCGACCAGCGGGACGTGGCGAACGCGCCCGACATGTCGATGTTCACGGGGGGAATGTAGATGGCGAACTCCGAGGCCGTCGCCGCCGCGTTCGACGACGGCCCCGCCTACGTGCCGTACCTCGTCGTCGGCGACCCGGACTACGAGTCGTCGAAGGCGTACGTCGAGGCGCTCGACCGCGGCGGGGCCGACGTGATCGAGCTCGGGCTCCCGTTCTCCGAGCCGATCGCCGAGGGGTCGACGATACAGGAGGCGCTCGTCCGGTCGCTCGACGCGGGGATGACGCCCACTCGCTTCTTCGAGTTCGCGGAGGAGCTCGACGTCGACGCCGCGCTGGTGTGTATGACGTACTACAATCTCATCTACCAGTACGGCGAGGGCGAGGGGCCGCGCCCCTTCGTCGAGCGCGCCGCGGCGGCCGGCATCCAAGGGCTCGTCGTCCCGGACCTGCCGGCCGAGGAGGCGGACCCCCTGCGCGAGGCGTGCGACGACCTCGGGCTCGACCTCGTCTTCATCGTCGCGCCGACGACGCGCGACGACCGTCTCGACCGCCTCATGGAGCGCGTGTCGGGGTACGTGTACGTCCAGGCCCGGCTGGGGACGACCGGGGCGCGCGACGACGTCTCGGACCAGACCACGCAGAGCCTCGACCGGCTCCGCGAGTACGACGTGCCGAAGGCGGTCGGGTTCGGCATCTCGACCGGCGAGCACGCCGAGCGCATCGTCGCGGGCGGCGCCGACGGGATCATCGTCGGCTCGGCGCTCGTCGACATCGTCGCCGAGGGGGTCGCGGAGGACCGCTCGTCCGCGGAAGTCGCGGACCGACTGGAGGCGCTCTCCCGCGAGCTGAAAGCGGGCGCGGAGCGCGGGCACCGCTCGCGGACCGAGCCCGTCGAGTCCGCCTGAGCCGAAACGATCCAATACGTCCCCGAACGAAACCGACTTACCTCCGATTGCCACACTCTCACACAACGACCCACCCCACCATGACAGCAGGACTCTCGGCACGACTCGACCGCATCTCCACGAACGACCGCTACCTCGTCGTCCCCATGGACCACGGGATCACGATGGGGGCCGTCGAGGGGCTCGTCGACATCGAGTCGACGATCGACGGCGTCACGCGCGGCGGCGCGGACGCGGTGCTCACGCAGCGCGGGATCGCCGACCGCGTCCACGACAACAAGAACGACGCCGGCTACATCGTCCACCTCAACGGGTCGACGACGATCGGCCCCGACGAGCGCGACAAGCGCGTCACCGGCACCGCCGAGGACGCGGTCCGCGCCGGCGCCGACGCCGTCTCGTTCCACATCAACGTCGGCTCGGAGCACGAGCCGGAGCAGATCGAGGAGCTCGCCGAGCTGACCGCGGACGCCGAGCGGCTCGGGCTGCCGGTCCTCGCGATGGCGTACGCGCGCGGCCCGAGCGTCGACAGCACGGATCCCGAGTCGCTGGGCCACGCGGTCCGGCTCGCCGAGGAGCTCGGCGCCGACGTGGTGAAGACGGGCTACTCCGGCGACGGCGACTCGTTCGCCCGCGTCACGGAGTCGACGCGGCTCCCGGTCGTCATCGCGGGCGGCTCGAAGGGGACGGACCGGGAGACCGTCGAGATGGTCCGCGGCGCGATGGACGGCGACGCCGCCGGCGTGTCGATGGGGCGGTCGATCTTCCAGCACGACGACCCCGAGGGGATCGCGCGGGCGGTGTCGGCGATCGTCCACGACGACGCCACCGTCGAGGAGGCGCTGCGGGCGGGCGGGTTCGTCGAGGCCTGAGGCCGGTCGGTTACCGGTCCGGGTCAGCAGGCGACGCGTATCTGTTTCTCCGCCTCGGGCTCGTCGACCGGCCCGGTCGCGTCGACCGACTGTTCGACGCGGAACACCGTCACGGACGCCACGTCGCGGTCCGCGCGCTCACAGAGGTACGACGCGACCGGGCGGTACCGGGACTCGCCGGCGTGCTTCATCCTGAATCCGAACTGGTGCCAGAGGGTCGACGGATACGTCTCCGCCGCGTCGGGCGGCCGGTCGTAGGTGGCCGGCTCGCCGTCTCGCAGGTCGATCGGATCGCCGGACTCGGGCGTCCCCCGGACGACGTACCAGCTCGAGGCGTCCGGCGGGTTCGGCGCGAAGAACGACCAGCTCACCTCCGACAGGTCGCCGGTCGTCTCCGACGCCGGGAGATCGACGAGACCGACGCCCGCCGCCTGCCACCAGACGAGCGCGAGGAAGAACCCCACGAGCAGCGCGCTCGTCCCCACCTTCATCGCGCGCCGAGCGCGCGACGGAGTCGGGTCCACGGCGCGGGGCTCCGTCCCGCCGTCGCTCCGGTGAGCACGGACGGGGTCCGCGAGCCGCGTCGACTCGCGGAGCCTCGCCGTGACGGCCTCGAGGCGGTCCCACGCGCCGGGCGGGAGGAACAGGAGGAGGATCGCGGTCATGACGAACGGGAACACGGCGAGCCGCATCGTCGCCGCCATGCCGAGGTGCGCGGCGACGAACGCGAGGGCGACGCCGGTCCGGCGCCGCCCGGTCGCGACGATCAGCGCGGGGGACGCCGCGAGGAGCGCGATCCACGACCAGTTTATCGCCGTCAGCAGCGCGGCCCGCTCCGAGAGGAGCGGTCCGAGCCCCACCGTGAACTCGCCCAACTGGAAGATCCGCGGGACGGCGACGCCGGACATCCACGCGTCGCTCCGGTACTTCGAGACCGCGTTCGCCGCGTATATCGACACGAGCGTCAGGAGCGCGACCGCCGTCCCTACCGAACAGACCCGCGAGTCGAGGGCGCTCTCCGGAGCGTCGTCTCCTCGCCTCTCGGTCTCTTCCCGGGCAGCCCGACCGCTCCGCGAGTCAGCGCCGAGCGACCAGCGCGCGTCGAGCGGGAGGAAGAGGCCGAGAAAGAGGAACACGACCAGGATCGTGTTCCCGCCGTTGATCACGTACGGGTTCCGCGCGTACAGCGACGCGAGCAGGGCCAGGGTGAGACCCGTCGCCGCCCGCGTGCGGTAGCCGACCAGCATCGAGCCGGCGGCGAGGACCCCGACCGCGAGCAGCCCGGTCTGTACCCGCGCTGACCCGGAGATCGCGTACAGCGACGCCTCCGCCAACAGCGGGAAGCTCTCGGCCAGCGTCGATCGCGGGAGGACGCCCCCGTCCGCGTAGAACGCCCCCACCGCCGGTAGCCGATAGACGAGCAGGTCGGCGAGGACGAAGAGCGCCACCCCGATGCGGAACGCGCCGAGCGCCCGCGGGTCGATCCCGAGGTGGGGAGCGACGCGCTCGCGGAGGGACTCGCGGGCGGCGGCGTAGCGGGACCCGGCTTCCGAGGGGCGATCCGCGGGCGACGACATTCGACTGACAATTGCGAAAAGAGGATAAGTGCTTTGTCGTCGCCGCGTCGGGTCGCCCGCAGCACACGACCCTTCCGCAGTTTTCAAGCCGCCCCGCCGCGAGTTCCCGGTAATGACACGCACGGTCTGGGTCAAGGCCGACGGCGACGTCGGGGACTGGGAGGCGCGGAAGCGACGGGTCACGGCCGCCATCGAGGCCGGCGCGGACTGGGTGCTCGTCGACGAGGGCGACGTCGGCCGCGTCCGGGAGCTGGGCGACGTGAACGTCGCCGCCTTCCGCTCCGACGCCGACGTGATCGACGACGCCGAGAGCGACGTCGAGGCGGACGCCTACTTCGTCGGCAAGGGCGGCGAGGGCGACGGGACCATCTCGATGCCCGAGGAGTTCTCCGGCTCCGCGGACCTCACCACGCTGCGCCGCCGCGACGACCGCGCGCAGGGGGCGTACGTGCGCGTCCTCGGCACCGAGTACGAGGCGTTCGCGGAGGCCGCGGCCGACGACGCCGACTTCACGGTGATCGTCGGCGAGGACTGGTCGATCATCCCGCTGGAGAACCTCATCGCCCGCGTCGGCGAGGAGACCCACCTCGTCGCGGGCGCGACGACGGCCGCGGAGGCCCGGACCGCCTTCGAGACGCTGGAGATCGGCGCCGACGGCGTCCTCCTCGATTCCGACTCGCCCGACGAGATCCGCGGGGCGGTCGAGGCCCGCGACGCCGCCGACCGCGAGACGCTCGACCTCCGGCACGCCGCGGTGACCGAGATCGAACAGACCGGGATGGCCGACCGCGTCTGTATCGACACCGGGTCGCTGATGGACGACAGCGAGGGGATGCTCGTGGGGTCGATGTCGCGGGGACTGTTCTTCGTCCACGCCGAGACCGCGGAGTCGCCGTACGTCGCCTCCCGCCCGTTCCGCGTGAACGCCGGCGCGGTCCACGCGTACGTCCGCAACTCCGAGGGCGGCACCAACTACCTCGCCGAACTGTCGAGCGGCGACGAGGTCCAGATCGTCGACACCGACGGCCACACCCGGGAAGCGGTCGTGGGCCGGGTGAAGATCGAGAAGCGCCCGATGTTCCGGATCCAGGCCGAGGTCGAGACGGAGGACGGGACCGACCGCATCGAGACGCTCATCCAGAACGCCGAGACCGTGAAGATCGCGACGAGCGAGGGGCGCAAGGCCGTCACCGAGGTCGAGCCGGGCGACGAGGCGCTCGTCTACTACGAGGACGTCGCGCGCCACTTCGGCGAGGCCGTCGAGGAGAGCATCATCGAGAAGTGATCCCGCGGCGCGGCGGCGTTCGCGGCCGAAACCGGCGGTGTTCGTGTCGACCAGAACGAATTTTGTGGTTGATTGCGATCTAATGTCATGGCATTCGCTAACGAGGCGGACCGGCGCGTCGTCGAGCAGGGGTTCCTCGATCGGGTCCAACACCTCGCCCAAGCCGCGAACCCGGCGTTCGCGGCCGGGAGCCTCCTCGTCCCGCTGGCGTTCTTCGGGGCGAGCCTCGCGCTCGCGAGCACCGAGCTCCTCTTTTACACCCACGTCGCGGCGGGGGCGATCTGGTTCGGCTTCGCGCTGATCTTCCCGGCGGTCATCGGCCCGACGCTCGGCGGCTTGGACGAGGAGGCGTCGGCCGCGGTGACGACGACGCTGGTGCCGAAGGCCGTCTTCTTCCTCGTCGGCTTCTCGCTGACGACGGTGCTGTCCGGGACGGTGCTGCTCACGACCGACCTCGGCCTCGGCTACGGCTTCGGCGGCGCGTGGTCGGGGGCCGCGCTCGCGCTCGGCTGGGGACTGTTCGCGTTCGGGATCGCCGTGCCCCACCGGCTCCACCTCAGCGCGTACTACGAGACGCTGTCGCCGGACCCCGACGCCTCGCGGCTCGAATCGATCGAGAAGAAGAACCTCGTCGTCGGGCTGTTCGAGGCGGCGATGATGCTGGCGATCATCGTCATGATGACCGGGTTCCGGCTGGGGTGAGCGCCGGGTGCGGACGGTGCGCGCATCCCCCGGAGAGCCGCGCTGCGCCTACCAGGGGATCCGCTCCCGGTCCTTCCAGAGCAGTCCCCCCGGACTCCCCTGGGCGAACCGGGCGAGCCACACCGGGGTCTCGGCCCCCTTCGACGGCGGGCGGGGCGCGCCGTCCCCGCCCATGTCCGTCCGGACCCACCCGGGGGAGACGGCGTTGGCGACGAGCCCCTGCTCGCCGTACTCGCCGTTGAGGTACGCCGTGAGTCCTCCGAGCCCCACCTTCGACAGCCGATACGGCGGATAGCCGCCCTCCATCTGCCCCTTCGTGAACTGCCCGAGCCCGGACGACATGGAGATAACGCGCCCGCCGGGACCGTCCAACAGCAGCGGCAGCGCCTCCTTCGTCAGCAGGACCGGCCCGCGGAGGTTCACGGCCATCGTCCGGTCGAAGTCGGCGTCGTCCATCTCGTGGAGCGGCCCCGACCGCGGGAAGATCCCGGCGTTGTTCACCAGCACGTCCAGCGATCCCTGCTCCCGTTCGATCCGGTCGACCGCAGCGCGGATCTGCTCGTCGTCGGTCACGTCCAACTCGACGGCCCGCTGGTCCGCCGCGGTGACGTCGGCCGGATCTCTGGCCCCGGCGTACACGGTCGCGCCCAGCTCCGCGAGGCCCGCGGCGATCTCGGCGCCGATGCCGCGGGTCGCGCCCGTGACGAGGGCGACGTCGTCGGTCAGGTCCGACTTGAGGTCGACTTCGGGGTGCGTCTGTGTCATGTCTATCAGGGACGCCCTCCGGCCGGAAATATCCCACAGCCGCACGCGAACGCCACTCACCCAGCGGACGGGCGATTCGCGGCCGACGCTCGGAGGCGACGTCGAGTGGGTAGATTCATGCCGGTACCGGCACAGCGTTCCATCCACGGAGAAACAGTGAGTGACGGCGAGCGAGAGATAGCGGTCGTCGGCGACACGACGGTCGATCTCTACCCGACGGACGGCGGACCGATCGCGCCCGGGAGCGGCTTCGAGTGGCACGTCGGCGGCACGGCGACGAACGCCGCCCGGTGGGCGGCCGCGCTCGGCTGCGAGGTCGACCTCGTCACGAACGTCGGGACCGACGTGCTCGGGGCGGCGGCCGCCCGACGGCTCGCGAGCGGCCCGGTCGACACGGGGCGCGTCGCGCGGGTCGACGCCCCGTCGCCGCTGACGATGTACACCGGAGGAGCAGGCGAAGAGGCGTGGAACGCGTGGGTGGCCGGGAGCTGCTACGGGTTCACCCCGCCGGACGATCCGGCGTCGTTCGCGACCCCCTACGACTGGATCCTCCTCGAGGGAGTGACGCTACCGTCCGCGGTGAACCGGACGGCGGTCCGTCGCCTCGCCGCGGCGGCCGCGGAGCGCGACGCTCGCGTCGCGTTCGATCTCAACGGGCGTCCGAACCAGTGGTCGGCCCCGGACGAGTACCGAGGCGCGCTGGGGGAAGTCCTCCCGCGCTGCGACCTGCTGTTCGCCGGGACGGACGACCTCGCGGTGGCCGGCGTCGAACCGACGCCGGCGGGGCTGCTCGAACTCCTCCCGGCGGACCACTCCGCGACGGCGTTCGTCACCGACGGCGGCGAGGCGACGCGGGCGCTCCGGATCGACGACGGGGCCGTCACGGAGCGCGTGAGCGTCGCGCCTCCGTCGGCGAGCGTCGCGACCACGGCCGGCGCCGGCGACGCGTTCGCGGGCGCGGTCCTCGCCGCGCGACACGGCGGCGCGTCTGACCTCCGCCGACTGGCGACGATCGGCAACGAGGCCGGCGCGGCCGCCGTCGAGACGGTCGGCGCGTTCGACGCGGAGGCCGCCGCGACGGATCGGTCGTTCTGACGCGCGGACGCTTCCCGCGGAGAACCGTCCGCGGTGGCAGAAAAAGCCGGTTCGGAGCGTTCGACGACGCCTCAGATCCCGTACAGCTCGCCGTACTTCTCGTCGACGTAGTCGAGGAAGGCGTCGGCCGAGAAGTCCTCCCCGGTCGCGCGCTTGACGAGCTCGTTCGTCTCGTAGCGGGAGCCGTGCCGGTGGACGTTCTCGCCGAGCCAGTCGTGGAGGTCGTCGAACTCGCCCTCGGCGATCTTCGCGTCGAGGTCGTCGATCTCGGCCTCGGCGGCCTCGAACAGCTGCGCGGCCATCACGGAGCCGAGCGAGTAGGTGGGGAAGTAGCCGAAGTTGCCGTGGCTCCAGTGGATGTCCTGGAGGCAGCCCTCGCTGTCGGTGTCGGGGCGGATGCCGAGGTACTCCTCGTACTTGTCGTTCCAGACCCCGGGCACGTCCTCGACGTCGAGGTCGCCGCGGACCAGGTCGCGCTCGATCTCGAACCGGATGACGATGTGGAGGTGGTAGGTGAGCTCGTCGGCCTCGACCCGGATGAGGTTGTCCTCGTACACCTGGTTGAACGCCTCGTAGGCGTCGCGGACCGTCGCCTCCTCGGTCTGCGGGAAGTGCTCTTGGAAGACGGGGAGGAACTCCCGCCAGAACGCCTCGCTGCGCCCGACGTGGTTCTCCCAGAGGCGCGACTGCGACTCGTGGACGGAGAGGTCGCGCGACGTGCCGAGCGGCGTGCCGAAGTGCTCCTGCGGGAGGCCGAGGTTGTACTGGGCGTGACCGAACTCGTGGACCGTTGAGCCGACAGCGCCGAGCGGGTCGGTCTCGTCGAACCGGGTCGTCACCCGGCAGTCGAACTGGTTGCCGGAGGTGAACGGGTGCGAGGAGACGTCGAGGCGGCCGCGGTCGAAGTCGTAGCCGACGAGTTCGAGCGCGTCGCGCGACAGCGCCTCCTGCTCGTCCTCGGGGAAGGTCCCCTCGAAGGTGTCGACCGCGAGTTCGACGTCCGACTCGCGGATGTCCTCGATCATCGGGACGAGGGCCTCGCGGAGCTCGGCGAGGATCGACTCGGCGCGCTCCATCGACAGGCACGGCTCGAACTCCTCGAAGAGGACCTCGTAGGGGTCGCGGTCGGGGTCGATGTGCTCGGCGTACTCCCGCTTCAGCTCGACGTGCTTCTCGAGGTAGGGGGCGAACTCATCGAAGTCGTCCTCCGCCTTCGCCTCCTCCCACGCCTGGAGCGCCTCGGAGCCGGTCTCGGAGATCTCCTCGACGAGCTCGACCGGGACGGCGTCGGCGCGCTCGTACTCGCGGCGGACCTCGCGGACGACCGCGGCCTGCTCGTCCGTGAGGTCGGCGTCGTCGAGCTCGTCGAGCAGCTCGCCCGTCTCGTCGGCGGTGACCATGTCGTGGTGGACCGAGGAGAGCGCCGAGAGCTGCTTCGACCGGGCGGGAGTACCGCCCTCGGGCATCATCACCTGCTGGTCCCACCCGAGGACCCCGGAGGCGCTGCCGACCGCATTCCACCGCTGGACGCGGTCGAGCAGGGCCTCGTAGGCGTCCGGTGCGCTCGCTGACTCGTCTGGCGCGGCTTCCGTTGCCATACGTCACGAATCGATCCCGGTCGTTAAGAAGGGACCGGACGCGGAACCGAGCGTCGAACCCTGATCCCCCGCCAGCGCTCGCTGCGGCGGCTGTTCGCCGAGCGCGGGATATATGCCCGCCGCCGCGGAAGGACCTACAACGGATGTCCCACGACGACTTCATCGACCTGCGGTCCGACACGGTCACGACGCCCTCGGACGAGATGCGCGACGCGGCCGCGACCGCCGAGGTCGGCGACGACGTGTACCGCGACGACCCGACGGTCAACGAGCTGGAGCGACGGGCCGCCGAGGCGGTGGGAACCGAGGCCGCGCTGTACGTCCCCTCGGGGACGATGGCGAACCAGATCGCGGTCCACGCGCACACGGAGCCGGGTCAGGAGCTCCTCTTGGAGCGCGAGTCGCACATCTACCGCTGGGAGCTCGCGGGCGCGGCGAAGCTCTCGGGCGTCCAGACCCGGACGATAGACGCGGGCGAGCGCTGCGTCCCGACCCCCGAGGCGGTCCGCGAGGGACTCGTCGACGAGGACCTCCACCGCCCCGGGACCGGCCTCCTCGCCGTCGAGAACACCCACAACTACCGCGGCGGGGTCGCGGTCCCCGTCGACCGCATCGCGGCCGCGGCCGATGTCGCCCGCGACGCCGACGTGCCGGTCCACCTCGACGGCGCGCGCGTGTTCAACGCCGCGGTCGCGCTCGGCGTCGACGCGAGCGAGGTCGTCGCCCCCGCCGACAGCGTCACGTTCTGCCTCTCGAAGGGGCTCGGCGCGCCGGTCGGCTCGATCCTCGCCGGCGACGAGGCGTTTATCGAGGACGCCCGCCGGGTCCGCAAGCTGTTCGGCGGCGGGATGCGCCAGGCCGGGATGATCGCCGCGCCGGCGCTCCGCGCGCTGGAGAACGTCGACCGCCTCGCGGAGGACCACGCAAACGCGGAGCGGCTCGCGGCCGGCCTCGACGCGCTCGACGGCGTCGACGCGCCCGCGCCGGACACGAACATCGTCGTTGCGGACACCGAAGCGGCCGGCATCCCGGCCGAGTCGCTCTACGCGGGCTGTAAGGACGCCGGCGTCGGCTGCGTCGAGTTCGACGATTACACGACGCGGTTCACCACGCACCTCGACGTCGACGAGGGCGACGTCGACGAGGCGGTCGACCGCGTCGCGGCCGTCGTCGACGACCTCCGGAACTGACCGAGGCGTTCTGGTCGCCGCGCCCCTCCCCGCGGCGACCCACGAAAACGTTCAATTCGACGGGCCGCATACGGCGTGGTATGGACAGGCAAGCGGTCGAGGGAGACGGGCGACCCGACCGAACGGTGGTGGACGGCTCCCGCCCCTGAGGTCGTCGGCGTGGACATCAGCGGCCGCCACGAGGAGGACGGCGAGTACCTGATGGTCGCGGCCGCGGTCCACGCGCGTATCGACTCCGCGCGGATCCGCTCGGTTGAGGGGATCGGGTTCGCCGCCGCGCGCGAGGGGCCGACGCTGGAGGCGATCGTCGCGCTCGCCGCGGACGCCGTGGGCGACCTCCCGACGCCGCCCGACGGCCACATCGTCGCGGAGGGCGGCGAGTTCTACGAGGAGCCGGCGAGCCGCGTCGGACTGAGCTTCCAGCCCGAGTTTAAATACGTCGAGAGCATAGGCGAGCGCGAGACAGTGCAGGCAGCACACCACGCCGCGTACGCCGCTCGGGACCTCCTCCGATGAGCGACGGCGCCGAGGTCCGCGTCGATTCCGAACCGACCGGGGAGGGGCGTCGAGCGGTCGTCGCCAAGCGCGTCGACTCCGGCGCGGCCGACCTCTCCGAGATCGGCCAGCTAGCGGCGGCGGCGGGTTACGAGGTCGTCGGCGAGCTCACCCAGACCCGCACCGAGGACGCCGCGTTCATGTTCGGCGAGGGGAAGGTCGCGGAGCTGCGCGACCTCGTCCGGCGCGCCGACGCCGAGGCGGTGATCATCGACAACGACGTGGGGCCGTACCAGACGTTCAACATCGGCGGGAAGCTCCCCGAGGGCGTCGAGGTGGTCGACCGGTTCACGCTCATCCTCGAGATCTTCGGCCAGCGCGCCAACACGCGGAAGGCGCAGCTCCAGGTCGAGCTCGCGGAGCTGCGCTACGAGCTCCCCCGGGCGGAGGCGAAGGCGAGCCTCGCGAAGCGCGACGAGCGCCCCGGGTTCATGGGGCTCGGCGAGTACGACGAGAGCGTCGAGCGCGACATCAAACGGCAGATCTCCGAGATCCGCGACGAGCTGGCGTCGATCGCGGAGAAGGAGGAGGCGCGCCGCGAGCAGCGCCGCGACTCCGGCTTCGACCTGGTCGCGCTCGCGGGCTACACCAACGCCGGGAAGTCGACGCTGATGCGCCGGCTCGCGGACGAGCTGGCGGTCGACGAGAACGCCGAGCGCCACCGCGACCTCGACACCACCGCGGAGTCGCAGGACATGCTGTTCACGACGCTCGGGACCACCACGCGCCGCGCGGAGATGGAGAAGCGCGACGTCCTCCTGACCGACACCGTCGGGTTCATCGCGGACCTCCCCCACTGGCTCGTGGAGTCGTTCGAGTCGACGCTCGACTCGGTGTACCGCGCGGATCTCGTCCTCCTCGTCGTCGACGCCAGCGAGTCGGTCGAGGCGATGCGCGAGAAGCTCGTCACGAGCCACGACACCCTCTACGAGCGCAACGAGGCGCCGGTCGTCACCGTGTTCAACAAGATCGACCGGCTCGAACCGGGCGCGCTCGCGGACAAGCGCGCCGCGCTCTCCGGCGTCGCGCCCGACCCGATCGCCGTCTCGGCGAAGACGGGCGCGGGCGTGGCCGAGCTCCGCGATCGGGTCGAAGCAGCGCTCCCCGACTGGGAGCGCGAGCGCCTCGTCCTCCCCGTCTCCGACGAGTCCATGAGCCTCGTCTCGTGGGTCCACGACCACGGGTACGTCGCCGAGGAGACGTACGCCGGCGACCAGGTGACGGTCGACTTCGAGGCCAAGCCGTCCATCGTCGCCCGCGCCCGGGCGAAGGCGGCCGACATCTCGACGTCGCCGCCGGAGGAGTCGGTCTGACCGCCGGACCGCGCGAAGAATCGACGCCCCTCGACGGGGGGCGCTCGGTCCGCGGGTGACCGGACAAAGTATACGGTTCTGCGCCGGCCATTGGGTTCCATGGACGACTCCGGGGACGCCGGCCGGCCCGTCGACGGCGACGAGGACGCCGTGCCGCCGCCGGCCGACTTTCGGGATCGCGCCGCCGCGAGCGACCCCGCGGTGTACGAGCGGTTCGACCGCGAGGGCCCGGAAGCGTGGCGGGCGGCCGCGGACCTCCTGACGTGGGACCGCGAGTACGAGACCGTCCTCGACGACTCTCAGCCCCCCTTCTACGAGTGGTTCCCGGACGGGCGGCTGAACGCGTCGGCGAACTGCGTCGACCGCCACCTCGACGACCGCCGGAACCAGCTCGCGATCCGGTGGTTCGGCAAGCGGGGCGAGCGCCGGTCGTACACCTACCTCGACCTCCACCGCGAGGTGAACGCGCTCGCGGCCGGACTGCGCGACCTCGGCGTCGAGGAGGACGACGTGGTCACGCTGTACCTGCCGATGGTCCCGGAGCTGCCGATCGCGATGCTGGCGTGCGCCCGGATCGGCGCGCCGCACAACGTCGTCTTCGCGGGGCTGTCCGCGGAGGCGCTCGCGACCCGGATCGACGCGGCCGACTCCGAGTACCTGATCACCTGCGACGGGTACTACCGCCGCGAGGACGCGTTCAACCAGAAGTCGAAGGCGGACAACGCCCGGATCCGCGCCGAGAGCGAGCTGTCGGCCGCGGTCGTCGTCGACCGCCTCGGCGACGAGCTGGCCGTCTCGCTCGGCGACGACGAGCACGAGTACGAGGCGCTCGTCGGCGCGCACGACGGTGAGACGGTCGCGCCGGTCGCCCGCGACGCGACGGACCTCCTCTTCGTGATGTACACCTCGGGCACGACCGGGCGGCCGAAAGGCGTCGAGCACGCGACGGGGGGCTACCTCGCGCACGTCGCGTGGACGACGCGGAACGTCCTCGACGTGCGCCCGGACGACACCTACTGGTGCGCCGCCGACATCGGCTGGATCACCGGCCACTCCTACGGCGTCTACGGCCCGCTCGCGGCCGGGACGACGACGGTGCTGTACGAGGGGTCGCCCGACTACCCCGACCGCGACCGCGTCTGGGACCTGATCGAGCGCAACGCGGTGAGCGTCTTCTACACCTCGCCGACGGCGATCCGGTCGTTCATGAAGTGGGGCGCGGAGTACCCCGAGTCGCACGACCTCTCGTCGATCCGCCTGCTCGGCACGGTCGGCGAGTCGATCACGCCGAAGGCGTGGCGCTGGTACCGCCAGCACGTCGGCGGCGGCGACGCGCCCGTCGTCGACACGTGGTGGCAGACCGAGACCGGCGCCATCGCGCTCGCCACGCTCCCCGGGGTCACGCCGATGAAGCCGGGGAAGGTCGGCCCCCCGCTGCCGGGGATCGACGCCCGCGTCGTCGACGAGGAGGGCGATCCGGTCGCCCCCGGCGAGTCCGGGTACCTCACGCTGGGCTCCCCGTGGCCCGGGATGTTGCGCGGGCTCCGGGAGGGCGACGAGCGCTACCTCCGCGAGTACTGGCTCCGGGGGGAAGACGGTTGGCGCTACCGGACCGGCGACGGCGCGACCGTCGACGGGGACGGCTACGTCACGATCCTCGGCCGCGTCGACGACGTGATCAACGTCCGGGCGCAGCGGTTCAACACGGGGGAGCTGGAGGCGGCCATCGTCGACGCCGACGGCGTGACCGAGGCCGCGGTCGTCGGGGACGACGACGGGCGGATCGTCGCGTACGTGACGACGAAGAGCGGCGTCGAACCGGGCGAGCGGCTCCGCGACGCCATCGCGGACCGGCTGACCGACGCCGTCGGCGACGTGGCCCGCCCCGACCGGGTCGTGTTCACCCCGGAGCTCCCGAAGACGCGCTCGGGGAAGATCATGCGCCGGCTCTTGGAGGACATCGCCCGCGGCGAGGAGTTCGGCGACGTGAGCGCGCTCCGGAACCCCGAGGTGGTGGGCGAGATCGAGTCGACCGTGAAGGACGGCGGCGCCCAGCTGTAAGCGCTCTCGGGCCGCGCGGACGGGCTCCTGCTCGCGGTCTCGCGTCGTTTCCGACCGCCGAATGGCTCGGCCGTCGCGGTGGTCGACGACTGTAGTTTCGTAAGTGAGAGCAGATACGAAGCTATTTCTCCACAGCTCGTCGCAGGCAGGAGAGTGTTCACGAAGAGACGGTAGACCTGAGAACAGAAACCCCGATCTCCCCAACAATTATGTTTCGTCTGGTCGTTGAGTCCCGAAACAGATGGTCGACTCCCTCGACGCGGACGCCTACGACGCGCTCGTCACCGCCGCGGAGACCTACCGCGCGGCGCTCGTCGTTCGGCTGGCCGGCGAGGCCGGGCTCCGCACCGAGGAGATAACTCGGGTCGCTCCGCGACACCTGCGGGAACCCGAGTCCGTCGCCGGGGCGCGCCTCCTCGCGGTCCCGGCGGTCGACGGAGCCGACGGAGCGGCGGGTCCCGGCGACGAACCGATCGACCGGGAGACGGTGGTGCCGGCGTCGCTGGCGGCCGGCCTCGACCGGTACGCGACGAGCGAGGGGCTCGACGACGACGAGCCGTACGTCGGCGTCTCTCCTCGCCGCGTCCAGATGATCGTGAGCGAGACCGCGGCGCGGGCGGCGAGTCTCACCGAGGCCGCCCCCGACGGGCGGGTCACGCCGAGCGCCCTGCGGAAGACGTTCGCCAGGCGACAGCTCGTCGACCGTGGCGTCGACCCGCGGGCGGTCCGCGACGCGGGCGGCTGGGAGTCGCTCGGCACGCTGGACCCGTACCTCGAACCGCTCGACGGGGAGGCGCTCGCGGCCGCGATGACGGGTGAAGAGACTTCTGACGACCCGTCGGCGGAGCGGGCCGGGACGACGGTCCTGGCAGGGTTCGAGGCGCTGGGCGATCCCGGGGAAGCGAAGCCTCCCGCGGCCGTCGCCGCGGGGCTGGTCGAGGCCGACCGGTGGGCGGAGGCGTGGGTCGTCCGGCGGGCGGTCGGCGGCGACCGGGCGGACGTGACCGCGGCGGCGGGCGTCGATCCCGAGGCGCTCGCGGATCGCGGAGTGGCGGCGGGCGGGCCGTGGCTGGACGCGATGGGTGACAGCGCACCCGCCGCGACCGACGGCCGGCGGGAGACCGACGGCCGGCCCGCGATGGCGGTGCCGGCGGCCTACGAGGGCGTGGTCCACGGCGCGCTCTGCGTCGTCGCGGCCGACGGCGACCCCGTCGAACCGGCGGAGCGGCGGGCGCTCGCGGCGCTCGGACGGTGTCTCGGGCGGGCGATCACCGCGGACCGGTGGCGGGAGCTGCTCCACTCCGACGCGGTGACCGAGGTGGAGTTCCGGACGAGCGACGACGGGGCGTTCCTCGCCCGCGCGAGCGACCGGCTGGACTGCCGGATCGAGCTGGCGTCGACCGTCGAGGTCGACGACGACGTCTCCCGCGCGTATCTCTCCGTCGAGGGCGCCCGCCCGCAGGACTTCGCGTCGGTCGTCACGTCGGCGGCGGGGGCGTCCGACTTCCGCGTGATAGAGACCCGCGAAAACGGCTGCTCGGCGTCTGTCCGGCTCGCCGACGGCTCGCTCGTCAGGGCGCTGATCGACCACGGCGCGACCGTGCGCGACGCGTCGGCCGCCGACGGCCGTGTGCGCGTGGTCGCGGACTTCCCCGGGGGGACGAACGTCCGGCCCGTCGCCGACGGCCTCCGCGACCGGTTCGCCGACGTGCGGCTCGCGAGCAAGGAGTCGGTGGCGCGCTCGCCCCGCACGGAGTCGTCGCTGCGGGAGGGCGTCGCCGACCGGTTCACCGACCGCCAGTGGGCCGCGCTGTCGGCGGCGTACCACGGCGGCTACTTCGACTGGCCGCGCGGGAGCACGGCCGAGGAGGTCGCCGACGCGATGGGCGTCTCGTCGCCGACGTTCCACAACCACCTCCGGAAGGCTCAGCGCGCGCTCCTCGACGGCGTCTTCGAGGACGACGCGGAGCGGTCGCTCCGCGAGGGCGACGGTCCGGCGGCTCCGTCAGAGCGGTGAGCGCGCGCGTCGCCGGCCGTCGACGGTCGTTCCGCCGGACGAGCGCCGGCGACGCCGGCGTATCTATCACGATTTTTCGTATTTAGCGCCGGCGTTTATATGCCGATATGGGCTGGATACGACCGTACCATGACAGAGGAGGACGGCCAACTGGAAGCGAGACTCGCGGAACAGGAGGTATTCGAGCCGTCGGAGTCGTTCGTCGAGCAGGCGAACGTCTCCGACCCGGAGATGTACGAGGAGTTCGAGGAGAACTGGCCGGAGTGTTGGGAGGCGGCCGCCGACCTGCTGGAGTGGGAAACGGACTACGACCAGGTGCTCGACGACGGCAACCCGCCCTTCTACGAGTGGTTCACGGGCGGCGAGCTGAACGCGTCGGCGAACTGCCTCGACCGGCACCTCGACGACCGGGGCGACGAGGTCGCCATCGAGTGGGTCGGCGAGCCGGTCGACGAGGACGACCGGTCGTACACCTACGAGGAGCTCCACCGCGAGGTGAACGAGTTCGCCGCCGCCCTTCGGGAGCAGGGCGTCGAGGAGGACGACGTCGTCACGATGTACATGCCGATGATCCCGGAGCTGCCGGTCGCGATGC
>NZ_CAKZRO010000142.1 GCF_937146585.1 uncultured Halorubrum sp.
GCCGGCCCCGACGACGACGAAGTCGTATTCCGTGTCTGTCATAGACAACCATGCGGGTCACCGGCAGTTAACTGTGCCCGGTCCGCGACCGGCGAGGGTTCGGGACCGTTCGTCGCCGCGCGGCGTTCGACGCCGTTATCACTCGCTGTCCGAGTCGTTACCCGTGGACCCCGACACCGTCCGAGACGCGTGGCGAGAGCGGGCGGGAGAGTACTCGCCGGCGTACTACGCGTACCGCGGGCCGAACGAGACGAGCGCGGCCGTCCGAGAGGCCCTCGCGGCGCGTCTCGACCGCGACGCCGCCGTCCTCGAACTCGGCTGCGGGTCGGGCCGTCACCTCCGACACCTCGCGGCGCACGGCTTCGAGGACCTGTCCGGGGTCGACATCGACCCCGGGGCCTTCGAGACGATGCGGGAGACCTATCCCGACCTCGCGGCCGCCGGGACGTTCCACTGCGGTGCGCTAGCCGACGTCCTTGAGGAGTTCGACGACGGCGCGTTCGACGCGGTCTACTCGGTCGAGACGCTCCAGCACGTCCCCCCCGAGGCCGAGTCGGTCTTCGGAGAGATCGCGCGGATCACCGACGCGGTCCTCGTCACGGCGGAAATCGAGGGGCCGCCGGCGGCGGAGTCGGCGTCGGCGGACCCGGACGTGAACTTCGTCGACGACGACACGCCGCTCTACTACCGCGACTGGGGCGAGATATTCGGTTCCCTAGGGCTCACCGAGGTCGACGTCGTCCGCGGCGACAGGGACACGACGCGGACGTTCCGCGTCGCCGATTGACCGACCGTCCGGGCGGACCGATCCGGACCGCGGCCCGGTCTCCCGCGCGACTTTTACCCGCGAGCCGACTACCCGAGCCACATGGCGACTCGCGAGGCCCTCTGGGGATACCGGGACCGGTTCGGCGACGCCTTCGGGCGCACCTACTTCCGCCGGTTCGGCCCCGGCGTCGTCTCCAGCGTCGGGATCGGGACGTACCTCGGCGAGCCGACGCCCGCGGTCGACGAGGCCTCGCGCGAGTCGATCGAGCTGGCGCTCCGGTCCGGCGTGAACCACGTGGACACCGCGGCCAACTACCGATGCGGTCGCGCCGAGCGCGTCGTCGGCGAGGCGCTCCGGAAGGCCCCCGTCGACCGCGAGTCCGTCGTCGTCGCGACGAAGGGCGGCTTCCTCCCGTTCGACGGCGAGCGCCCGAGCGACCCGAGCGCGTACGTCCGCGAGCGGTTCGTCGAGCCGGGGATCGTCGCCCCCGACGACCTCGCGAACGGCTCGCACGCGATGACCCCGGATTTCCTGGAGTGGTCGCTCGACCGCTCGCTCGACCGGCTCGGGTTCGACGCGGTCGACTGCTTCTACGTCCACAACCCCGAGACGCAGCTCGCCGTCAGGTCGCAGGCCGACGTGTACGACGCGCTCGAAGCCGCGTTCGAGGCGTTGGAGCGCCGCCGCGCCGCGGGCGACGTCGGGGCCTACGGCGTCGCGACGTGGGACGCGTTCCGGGTCGGAAAGGACGGCGACCGGTACCTCTCGCTCGCCGAGGTGCTCGCGCGCGCCGAGGCCGCGGGCGAGGCGGTCGGCCCCGACGACGACCACGGGTTCGAGGCGGTCCAGCTCCCGTTCAACGTCGCGATGGCCGACGCATTCACCCGACGGAACCACCCCGCGCCGGCGGGCTCGGACGCCGACGGACCGGTCTCGGCACTCTCGTTCGCGCACGAGGCCGGGCTCTCGGTGGTGACGAGCGCGAGCATCGGACAGGGAGACCTCGCGGTCGAGGGCGCGGTCCCGGCCGACGTCGACGCGACGCTCGCGGGGGAGACGCCCGCCCAGCGCGCGCTCAACTTCGCGCGGAGCGCGCCGGGCGTCACCTCGTCGCTCGTCGGGAGCGCCGACCCGGACCACGTCCGCGAGAACGTCGCGGCCGGCACCTTCGACCCGCTGGGCGCGTCGGCGTTCGACGCGGTCTTCGAGTGAGCCGAACCGCGGGCCACAAAGCGTTTAGCGAGGCCCCGTCAATTCGGTCGCATGTCCCCGACGCGACGATCCCTCCTCGGTAGCGCAGCCCTCGGCGTGCTCGGCACGTTCGCCGGGTGTTCCGGCGCGAGCGACCCCGAGTCGGCGTCGGTCCGGCGACAGGCGTCGGGCACGGATCCGGACCCGACCGTCCTGAAGCCGCGGAACCCGGACGGCGACCGGATCCTCCTCGACGGGAGCGAGGTCGACGGCGAGGGGGAACCGATCTCCGTCGGCCGCGAACTCGTCACGAGCGCGGAGCGAGCGAGCGACCTGCTCGTCGCCGAGGGCGTCGCCGACGCGGACCGCGAGCGGATCCGGTCGTTCCTCGATGCGACCGACTACGACGCGGAGACGGTGTACGTCTCGCCCGCGGGCGTCAGGTCGTGCGAGCGGCTTCACATCGAGTCCGTCTCGTGGGAACCCGGTCGCGTGGACTACGAGTACTGCCGCGAACTCAGGCCTCCGGACGAGGCGTGCGTGGCCGACGCGTGGGTCACGCTCGGTCTGTTCTTCCGGCTGCCGGTCGCGCTCGACGGCCGGATCACCGGCTCCGGGTCCAGCGGGCGGTCGCCGTGTCGGACCACGGAGACGGAGTACGCGGTGATCGAGGGGAACGCGACCGTGCCGGGGAACGACACCGCGATAGACGCCGGGGGTGACTCCCGGTGACGCGGCGGGTGACCCGCCGGCACGCGCTCGCGGCCGTCGGTGCGACAGCGCTCGGCTCCCTCGCTGGGTGTTCGGGCGTCGGGAGCGAGCCGGGGTTCTGGGACGACCCGCCGTCGCTCGATGTCGACGCCGTTCCACGCGAGTTCGACGATTCCGTCCCGGCTCGGCCGCGGATCGTCCCCGTCGGCTTCGAGCCGGAGGTCGCCGCCGCGTTCGCGGACCGCGTCGACCGGCTGCTCGGCCCGATCCCCGACCCCCTGACCGCGGAGCGGCTCCCGCACGGCGGGTTCCGCGAGCGCATCGAGTCGGAGCGCGCGGCGGCCCGCGAGGCGCTCCCGGGAGCCGACGAGCCGCTCCCGCCGCTCGGAGCGGCCGGGCGGTACGCGGCGGCGCGGGATCACGCCGCGACCGCCGTCGGCACGTGGGCGGGCGTGACCGTCGAGGGCGAACCGGAGGCGGTCGCGGCGGACGGCGGGACGGTTCGCGGCCGCGCGTCCGGGGCGCTCGACGCGCTCCCCGGACCCGCCGCGGACCCGCTCGCGGGGACCGCGGTCTACGGCCCGATCGAACGGTGGTACGACGAGTCGCTCCGCCGGACGCTGGTCGGCGGCGGGAGTCCGGCCGACGAGGCGAACCCGATCCGAGCGGGAGAGGCGGTCGGCAACGTCGAGCGCGTCCAGTCGTACGTCGAGGCGGGGCGCTACCTCCGGGACCGGTACGCGGCCTCGCTCGCCGATCCGGAGCCGGTCGCCGAGCCGATCCGCCGGGAGATGAACCGTCTCGGCCGCGTCGTCGGCGACCGCCTCCGCGAGCTCCACGGCGAGGGGGTCGAGGACCTCCGGGAGAGCCCCGGCCCCGAGGCCTTCGTCGACGGGCGCGGGGTGGCGACAGACGCGCCGAGCGACTCCCTCCTGTCGAGCGCCGTCTACCGCAGCTTCGACGGGGTGTGGTTCGACCCCGTCGCGCTCGGCGACTACGAGCCCGATCACCCGGCGACCGGGCTGACGCGGACCGCGCTCGTCCTGACGCGCCTCCGGGCGCTGGACGACATCGCCGCGCGCGTCGAAGCCGGAGAGACGATGTTCCCGGACGGTCCCGACGCCATCGGCGCGGCGCGCGGGGCGGCGGTCGCGTCGGCGTCGTCGCTCGCGGACCACGAGAACCCGCTGGCCCGGTGGCTGGCGACGCAGTTCCTGCCGCTGTTCGCGGAGCAGGACGAGGCGCTCGCGGCCGACGAGCGGAGCGTACGCTCGGCTGCCGAGGCGTACGCCGAGTACCGGTGGATCGAGACGGTGACGGGCGAGGCCGAGGCGGTCGCGGCGTCGGTCGCGAGCGAGTTCGAGTCGTGACCGGAGCGAGCGGCCGGGACCGGACCGCGAGAGATCGGCCGCGGGAGGAGTGAAAAGAGCGCAGCGGGCGACTGGCGCGGGGACGACGCGACGACGGCGGTCAGCGGAGCTCCTTGAACCGGGCGCCGCACTCCGGACAGATCCGGACCGAGAACACCTCGTCGGGGTCGTTCTCCTTCTTCAGCACCTGCTCGCAGTCGGCGCAGTTGAGCCGCTCGTAGGTGTCCTTCATCAGGTCGCCGTCGCGGAGCCCCTTGCGCGTGGATTTCATACCCCGCCGTTCGGGGGCGGGGCGGATAAAAACCCCGTCCGACGTCGGGCTGACGGAGCGGCCGAAACCGCCGGGAGACGCGGCGTCGCCCGCCGCGACCGACCTCGGGGCGGTCCCCGGCCGCTTTCGCAACGCTTGTGTCCGGGCGCGCGGAATCGCCGTCGTGTCACGGACCCGGCTGTTCGGATCGCTCTGCGCGCTGGTGTTCCTCGTCAACTTCGCGCGCGTCGTGTTCGCGCCCCTCGTGGGCGAGTTCATCGACGCGTTCGGGATCCGCGAGGGGACCGCCGGGCTCATCGTCACGCTCGCGTGGCTCGGCTCGGCCGCCCCGCGGCTCCCCGCCGGCTGGGCGCTCACGCGCTTCACGCGGCAGCGGGTCATCCTCGTCTCCGGCGCGATGCTGACGGCGGGCGCGCTCGGGGTCGCCCTCGCGCCGAGCGTGCTCGCGCTGATGGTCGCCGCCTTCGCGGTCGGGCTGGCCTCCGGCGTCTACTTCGTCGCCGCGAACCCCTTCATCGCGGAGCTGTTCCCGCAGCGCGTCGGCCGGGTGATGGGCGTCCACGGCATGGCGAGCCAGCTCTCGGCCGTCATCGCCGCGCCCGCGGTCACCGTCGCGCTGTGGTACGACTGGCGGTACGCCTTCTACGCGCTCGCGGTCGCCGCGGCCGCCAGCACCCTCGTCTTCGCGGCGCTCGCGCGGCGGACGGACCTCCCGGACGCCGGCGCGGGCGACACCGACTTCCTCGGGGCCGCCCGCGGCGAGTGGAAGCTGATCTTCGCCGGCATCGTGCTGATGGGGCTCACGAGCTTCGTCTGGCAGGGGCTGTTCAACTTCTACGAGCTGTACATGATCGACAAGGGGCTGGCGCGGGCGACCGCGCGGAACCTCCTGACGGTGATCTTCGCGGCCGGCGTCCCCGCGTTCCTGGTCTCGGGCGACCTCGCTGACCGACTCCCCCACGTCCCGTACCTGCTCGGCATCGTCACGGCGTTCGTCGGCGGGGTCGTCCTCGTCGTCGTCGCCGAGGGGCTGGCGGCGGTGATCGCCGCGAGCGTCGTCGTCGGCTTCGCCATCCACATGCTGTTCCCGGCCGGCGACACGTACCTGCTCGCGTCGCTGCCCGACGAGTCGCGCGCCTCGGCGTACGCGATGTTCTCGGCCGGGATGATGTCCACGCAGGCGGCCGGCTCCTGGGTCGTCGGCGAGGCGATCGAGGCGGGCGCGACGTACGACGCGGTCTTCCTCGCGCTCGCCGGCGGGCTGGCGCTCCTCGTCGCGACGTACGCCGTGCTGTACCGGTTCGGCCGCGTCCCCGGGGGCGCGGCGGGCGCGAGCCGGACCGTCTGAGGCGACGGCGCGGGCCACGCGAGGCGACGGTGTGGACGCCGATCCCGACCCCGCACCCCGGGACCGGCATGGGGGTGTGGTACCGCACCTGTTTTGGTCGTCGCTCCCGTGTGATCGGTAAATGGAGTACGTTCAGGAGCGCGTGACGACCCTCCACGCGTTGACCGACCACCGGCCCGACGCGCCGACCGACCGCGCGGCGGTCGTCGTGCCGATGACCGAGCGCGAGTACGGCACGCTCGCGGCCGAGCGCGTGCTCTCCACGCTGGAGACGGTCGACCCGGCCCGGGTGATCGTCCCGCTGCGGGCGTCGGCCGACCGCGCCGGCCCATTCGCGGAGTGGCTCGACGGGTTCGACCTCGACGTCGAGACGCTCTGGTGCGACGGCCCCCGGCTCGCGTCGCTGTTGGAGGCGCGGGGGCTCGACGGCGACCGCGGCAAGGGCCGCGACGTGTGGCTCGCCCTCGGTCGCGCGCTCGACGAGGAGTTCGTCGTCGTCCACGACGCGGACACGAAGACGTACTCGGCGGCGTTCGTGAACCGACTGCTGTTCCCGCTCGGGCGCGGCTACGAGTTCTCGAAGGGGTACTACGCCCGCGTCGAAGACGGCTCGCTGTACGGGCGGCTGTTCCGGCTGTTCTTCCGACCGCTCGTGCGGGCGCTCGGCGACGCCGCTCCGGGGCGGGAGCCCGACGTCCTTCGGTACCTCTCGGCGTTCCGCTACGCGCTCGCCGGCGAGTTCGCGGCGACGAGCGACCTCGTCTCCCGGCTCCGCGTCCAGCGCGGCTGGGGGCTGGAGGTCGGGACGCTCGGCGAGGCGTTCGACCACGCCGGGTTCGCCGACAGCGCGCAGGTCGACTTGGGACGCTACGAGCACGACCACCGCTCCGTCGACGGGCCGACCGGCCTCGCCGACATGAGCCGGGCGGTCGGCGCGGCGACCCTGCGCGCGGTCGAGGACGCCGGCGTCGACGTGGACTACGACGGCCTCGCCGAGCGCTACCGTGAGACGGCGGAGTCGCTGACGGAGAGCTACGCCGCCGACGCGGCGTTCAACGGGCTCTCGTACGACGCCGGCGACGAGCGCTCGCAGGTGGCGACGTACGCCGAAGCGCTGGCCGCGCCGGGGCCCGACACCCGGCTGCCGGCCTGGCGGAACGCCCCGGTCGACCCCGACGAGGTCTTCGATGCCGCGACCGCCGACCTCGACGCGGCGCGCGGCGACGACGCCGGCGGCGGCGGCGGGACGGGTCCGACGGACGACCGGAGCGACGCGGCCGGCGGGTCGGCGGTCGAGAATCGACAGGCGGAGCCCGCGCCGGGGGAGGACTGACGATGGCCGACGAGGGGGGGCCGAGCGTCGCCGCTCGCGACGACCTCGCGGGCGTCGTCGACCTGTTCGAGTGGCTCACCCGGGCGGAGCTCTCGCGGGCGCTCTCGGAGCTGGCGTTCAAACAGCGGACCGAGGTCGACGAGGGGGCCATCGACGACGCCATCGACCTCGCGGTCGACGAGTACGCGCTCGTGCCGGCCCCCGACGAGGCGCTCTCCGGCGATCGCAGTTCGGCCGGGGACGACGCGGAGGGGGCCATCGATGACGAGACTCCCCTCGCGGTCGGCCCGGCGGCGTTCCCGACGCTCCCGGAGGGCGCGGCGGACCTCCCGCACATCCTCGACGTGCCCGACCGCGGCGTCGACCGCGAGACCCTCGCGGACGCGGTGCTCGACCGGCTCCGCCGCGAGGCGGTGACCGCGATAAACGACGGCGACGCCGCGCGGCTGGAGACGCTCGCGGACGTGACCTACGACGTGGAGGCGTGGGCCCCGGTCGACGTAGACCCGGTCCGGACGCGGATCCTCGCGGAAGTTGACGCGTAGCCGGCGCGCGACCCCGTCGCTCACCCGGAGAACTCGGCCTCGCTCACGCGGACGACGACCGTCTCGTCGACGTCTCTGAGGTCGTACTCGGGCGTCTCGCCCTGTCGCCGGCGGACGAACAGCGGCTCGACCGGCCGGCCGTCGACGAGGCCGAACACCTTCAGGCGCTGGTCCGTCTCCTCCGGTGGCACGTCGCCGTCGCGGACCTCGCGGGCGAGGTCGCGGGAGAGCCACTCGTCGGTCGCGACCGAGGGCTCCAACACGAGCGCCTCGTCGACGAAGCGGACGAGGTACCAGTCGAGGTCGTTCAACAGCGAGACGGCGGCCCCGAGGCTCACCGTGTCGACGGCGACGCTGTTCTCGAACGGCTCCTCGATCGCGTAGGTCGCGAGCGCGTCGCGAGCCGTCTCGCGGGAGAGCAGCTCGTAGGAGAGCTCCACGTCGGGGTCGCCGAGGAGACACACCCGCGTCATGGACGCACCTCCGACCGGACGGCGCAAATCCGTTGCGGTCGTCCGGCGGCGGGGGCGGGCGGAGGGTTCTACGGCTCCCCGGTCAGAACGTCGAGACGTCGCCCTCGATGACGCTGCGGGTCACGTCCGTCACGTCGGCCAGCTCGCGGTCGACGATGGCGAGGACGTCCGCCTCGATGTCGCCCAGTTCGACGTCGTCCTCGGTGACGATCTGCGCGTCGGCGACGTGCGGCTCGTCGATCGGCCGGCCGATCTGCGAGAGGAGCCGGACCTGGAGGTCGCGGATCCCGTCGACCTCGCTCGTGACGGACTCGGCGACGCGGGTAGAGAGGAGGTTGTAGATCTTCCCGATGTGGTTGACGGGGTTCTTCCCGGAGGTCGCCTCCATCGACATCGGGCGGTTGGGGGTGATGAGCCCGTTCGCGCGGTTGCCGCGCCCGACCGAGCCGTCGTCGCCCTGCTCGGCGGAGGTGCCGGTGACGGTGAGGTAGACGGACCCCTCGTCGTAGTCGTCGGCCGTGTTGACGTCGACGTGGACCTCGCGGTCCGTGTACTCGCGGGCGAGGTCGTCGACGTACTCGCGGACGGACGCGACCGCGTCGTCGTACTCGTCGAGGCCGTCGACGTAGGCGTCGACCATCGCGGCGGCGACGGTGATGTCGATCCGGTCGCCCTCGCGTTTGCCCATGATCTTCACGTCGGGGCCGAGCTCGGGGTGGTCGTCGTGGTAGGTCGTGTTGAGCGCGCGCTCCGCCTCGTGGACGATGGTCTCCGTTTCGGTGAGCGGCGCGTGACCGACGCCGAAGGAGGTGTCGTTGGCCATCGGGACCTCCTGCGTCTCCTCGCCGAAGACGTCCTGGAGGTCGCCCGACCCCTCGCCGAGCTTCACGTCGACGACCACGTCGGTACCGTACTCAAGCTCCGGGATCGCCTCGGAGAGGTACTCGCGGGCGGCCGCGAGCGCGGTCGAGTCGACGGGGAGCTGCTCGCCGTCGTACTCCTTCGTGGCGCGGCCGACGATGAGGATGTAGATGGGCTCGACGACCTCGCCGCCGCCGAACGCTGGGGCCGCGCGGCCGGCGACCAGCTGCGTCTCGTCCGTGTTGTAGTGGAGCACCTTGCCGACGCGGTCCAGGTAGAGCTGGGAGAGCGCCCGCGAGACAGACTCCGCGACGCCGTCGCAGATCGAGTCGGGGTGACCGATCCCCTTTCGCTCGACGATTTCGACCTCCTGGTCCTCGACCGCCTGCCGGTCGAGGCGGCTGACCTGTATGTTCCGGTCCATTAGCGCCGGATACTCCGCGGGCGACGGTATAACTTGCGGAAACTCTTCGACGACGCCGAATTACCAATAGTAATTTGTGAACCGGGATAACGAACCTCACGCTCACCGCGTCTCCGGTCACGCAAGCGGACGTTTGCGTCTCGGCGACGTTTTTCCGTCCCCCCGCGGAACGTGACGTCATGACCGAACTCGCGCCATCTCGGCGCACCCTCCTCGCCGGCGCTGTCGCCGGCGGTCTCGGCGCCGTCGCGGGCTGTCTCGGAAACGACGACGACGAGCAGAGCGGCGGCGACGACCCGATGCTCTCCCTGTCGCTCTCGCGGGTCGACGGGACGCTGCGCGACCGCTACGTTCGCGGCCGCGAGGACCCGCCGAACCACTGGGACGAGGCGGCGCTCGACGCCGTACTGGCCGACGAACCGTACACGACCCAACACCGGAAACCGTTCTTCGCGGAACCCGACGACCCCGCGTACGTCCGCGACGAGGGGACGTACTACCAGCTCCGGTCCGTCGCCGTCGACGAGGTCGCCGAGACGCACCCGGTCCTCCGGCTCTTCGAGGCGGAAGGCGAGGTGGAGTCGCCGGTCGACGGCAGCGAGGGTGGTGAGCTCCCGCGGGTGGATCAGCGCGCGGTCCGGATCGCGCACTTCGCCGCACGGGCCCGCGGGGACGAGGGCGGGTACCCGGCGGACCTGGTCGACCGCGGCGGCTACGCCTACCGGACCGCGGCCGCCCGCGAGGAGAGCGCGCTCCTCGCCGCGGACGCCCCCGACCACGTCCGCCACCGAGACACTACCTACCGCGTCGAGAGAGAGCGCGAGCGGTTCCACGAGACCGTGTACCGGCCGACTGCGGAGCCGGTCGCCGAGCGACCCGAACGCATGGAGGCGATCCTCCGGGCCACGTTCGTCGGCCCGAGGATCGGCGCGGACGACCTCTCCGCCGAGGCCAGGCGGATCGTCGACCGGGCGGACGCCGACGAGTACGGCGAGCGCTACCCGTACTCCGACGAGTACACGGCGCTGCTCCGCGCGCTCGACGCGCGCCCCTACCTCGACGGCGGGGTTCGGAACGACGCCGGCGTTCTCACGGAGCGGAAGGAGATGATCCGGTACGGCGACGACTACTACGAGTGGGAGCTGCGGCTCTCGGGCGGCGACTGACGGGAGAGCCTAGGCTCGGAGACCGGAGCGTCAGCGCGCCGCCTCGAACGCCTCGGCCATCACGTCGAGCGCCTCGCGGAGCTGCGCCTCGTCGGTCGCGTAGGAGACCCGCGCGTGGCCGGCGCCGTTCTCGCCGAACGCCTCGCCGGGGACGACGACGACGCCGCGGTCGATACACTCGTCGACGAACCCGTCTGGGACCCGCGGCATCGCGTAGAACGCGCCCTGCGGCGTCGGGCAGTCGAGGCCGATCTCCGCGAACCCCTCTAACACGATGTCGCGGCGGCGCTCGAAGGAGGCGGTCATCTCGTCGACCACGCCGCGGTCGCCCCGCAGCGCGGCCTCCGCGGCGTACTGGGCCGGCGCGGAGGCGCACGCCTGCGCGTACTGGTGGACGCGCAGCATGCGCTCGACGCGCTCAGCGGAGCCGTACACCCAGCCGAGCCGCCAGCCGGTCATCGAGAACAGCTTCGACGCGGAGTTGACCACCACGACGTTGTCCGTCTCGGCGAACTCGATCGGGGAGCGGTGGTCGCCGTCGAACACCGTGTACTCGTACACCTCGTCGGAGATACAGAGCACGTCGTGCTCGTCGGCGATGCGCGCGAACTCGCGGACGTCCGCCTCGGAGGAGACCGCGCCGGTGGGGTTGCCGGGCGAGTTGACGACGAAGGCGGCGGTGTCGTCGGTGATGGCGTTCTCGATCGCGGCCGGGTCGATGGTGAGGTCGTCGCGGAGCGGCACGGGGACCGGCTCGCCGCCCGCCAGCTTTGTCAGCGCGTCGTAGGAGACGAACCCGGGGTCGGGGATCAGCACCTCGTCGCCCGCGTCGACGTGCGCCTCCATGGCAACGTGGAGCGCCTCGCTGCCGCCGGCGGTCGCGATGACGTTGCCGGGGTCGAGGTCGACCCCCTGGTCGGCGCGGTGCTTCTCGGCGATCGCCTCGCGCAGCCCGAGGGTCCCCTTGTTCTCGGTGTAGGCGTCCGCCTTCCCGGACTCGATCGCGTCGACCGCGGCCCGGCGGGCGTGGGCCGGGGTCGGGAAGTCGGGCTGGCCGAGCCCGAGGTTGATCGCGTCGTCGCCGGCCGCCTCGAACACCTCGCGGATCCCGCTTATCGAGATCCGTTCCACCCGCTCGGAGAACGTCGTCATACCAGTTCGAGGGCGCCGCCGAGAGTTAGTTCTTGTCACGTCCGGGCGGTCCGCAGGTCGGGAGGCGACCCCGCGGCGAGCGGGCCCGCGCCATCACCACCGCCGCCGCTCCCACACCGGGCGTCGCTCCTTCCGGCTCTCTTCGCGTCGCGGGCGTCCGTCCTCGTCGGTCGGCAGCGCGAACTGCCCTTCGAGGATGCTCGGCACCTCCTCCGGCCGCGCGCGCAACAGCGCGTCGTCGACCGCGCGGAGCCGGAACATCGGTCTCCCCGGCCCCATCGGCACCTTGATCGACTCGATCAGCTCCCGGTCGACGAGCGTCCGACGGTCGGCGGTGAACTCCTGTTCCGGCGCGATACCGACCCCGTCGGTTCCGACCCACCGCCGTAGGTCCCGGAAGAGGTGGTCGTGGCGCGCCGCGAGCGCGACGAGGAGCGTGCGGTCGGAGATGCCGGTCGTGCGACCGAACTCGCCGGGCTCGAGCGACTCCAGCAGGGTCGCCAGGTCGTCGGCGAACCGGTCGTCGAGGACCTCCCGCGCGGCCGCGAGGAGGCGAGTCCGCGAGGGCATCGCCACCGACTCCGCCGTCGCCGCCTCGAACCGCGACGCGGCGGCCCCGCTGACCGCGTCGACCGTCTCCGGATCGTCATCGACCGCCGTCGTCGCGAGCGAGCGGTCGCCGCGGGGACCGACGACGGCGTCGACGCCGTCGGGGCTCGCGAACACGGTCCCGCCCGCCCCGTGGTCGATGGGTTCCCCGGTCCGGATCCGTATTTCGTCGCGTTCGACCGCCTCGGCGATCGCCGTGCCGAGGACGAGCGCGCGAGAGAGGGCGTCGACGACGCCGGGACGACACGCGATCCGCCACGGCGCTCCCGACGAGCGCTCGCGAGCCGCGAGCACCGCCGGGAGGAGCCGAAGGGGGACGCCGACGGCGACCACCGCGGACCGGCCCGCGAGCGCGGCCTCGACCGACTCCGCGAACGGGTCGTCGCCGCGGGGGAGGACGTCAGCGACCTCGGGGCCGCCCTCGACGCCGTCGGGATCGGGGACAGAGCCGCGGTCGCCCTCGCCGTCCGCGGCGGCGTCGCGCTCGGCTTCGTCGTCGGACACACCGTCGACAACCGGCGCGATCCGAAAGAGAGTTGCGCCGCTCGGGGGGCGACGCGCCGGTCCGAGGGTCGACAGGAGTCTGGGAAAGCGGCGCGCGGCCGCCTCAGGGAGCGCGCGCGAACAGGAGGTAGCCGGTGTGGCCCACGCCGGCGGTGGAGGGGCGGGAGCCGCGGTCGGAGAAGTCCATCTCGCGCTGGATCGTCTCCAGCGTCTCGATCTCGGAGAGCCCCGCTTCGCGGGCGGCGAGGGCCGCCTCGCGGGTCCCCTCGACGAACGGCGAGTAGACGGCGAGGTGACCGCCGGACGCGAGGAGGTCGTCCGCGCGATCGACGACCGCCGGGGCGTCGCCGGTGTCGAGCGTGAGGACGTCGAACGGCCCCTCGTCGGCGAGCGCGTCCAGCGACTCGGTGAGGTCGCCGGTCCGCACGTCGACGCGGTCGGCGACGCCCGCCGTCACCATGTTCTCGCGGGCCACGTCAGCGAACTCGTCGTCGACCTCGTAGGAGGTGACGTCGGCGCCGGCCCGGCCGAGGTACGCGGCGAGGATCCCGGTCCCGGTGCCGGCGTCCAAGACGCGGTCGCCGCCGGACGCGCCGGTGTGGCCCATCACGAGCCCCACGTCGCGGGGCATCATCGGCGCGCCGGTGCGGTCGAGGTGGTTGAACAGGTCCGGGCCGCGGAGCGCGCGGACCTCGAAGACGGTGCCGAGGTGCGTCTCGACCTCGTCGCCGGCCGAGACGTCCTCGGGGACCTCGATCACGCCGAGGTCGGTCCCGAACTCCTCGCCCGGCTCCAGTAGGTACTCCCGGTCCTCGTGGACGAGCAGGTACGCGGCGTCCGTCACTGCAGGTCCGAGATCGCCCGCGCGGGCTCCCCGTTGGCCGCCTCCAGCGCCTCGCGGGCCTCGTCCTTCGAGACGCCCGCCTGCTGAGCGACCAGCTCGACGTCCTCCTCCGGAATGGCCCCTTCGTCGGCGTCGTCCTCGGCCTCGATCGCGGCCGCGTCCGCGTCGCCCTCGACGGCGGTCGCGCCGCCAGCGTCGGCCACCGCGTCGGGCGAGCCGACGATCTGGTAGGTCTCCTGACCCTGGGCGTCCATCTTGGTGACCTGCGCACCGTCGAAGACGAGGTCGTCGCCGTCGGTCGTCTCGATGACGACCCGCTCGGCGTCGAGCTCCTCGACGTCGATCCCCATCTGTTTCATCATCTGTTTCATCTTCCGCGGATTCATGCCGCCGCCTCCAAACATGCCCGAACGTTCGGCCGGACGATACAAAAAGGGTGTCGACACGGGGCGAGACCCCGTCGCTCGGGGCGAACCGCTTCCGGAGGGTGGCGGCGAACCCGACCGCGACGGCGGGGTTGATACGTCTCGCGCGCGAGGCGGCGGTATGTACCTCGCGGACCACACCTGGCCGGAGCTCGGCGACGCGCTGTCCGACGGCTCCGTCGCGCTCGTCCCGCTCGGCTCGACCGAACAGCACGGGCCCCACCTCCCGCTCGCGACCGACCACCTGATCGCCGAGGGGCTCGCGACGGCGGCCGCGGAGCGCGCCGACGCGTTCCGGACGCCGACGATCAACGTCGGAGTCAGCCCGCACCACCGCCAGTTCCCGGGGACGATGTGGGTCGACCCGCCGGAGTTCCGCGACTACGTCGAGTCGTTCACCCGGAACCTCGCGTACCACGGGATCGACCGCGTGGTGTTCGTGAACGCCCACGGCGGCAACGTCCAGCACCTCCGGGAGGTCGGCCGGCGGCTCCACGAGGACGAGGCCGCCTACGCCGTCGAGTGGATGTGGGACGAGTCGATCCCGGAGCTAGTCGACGACCTCTTCGAGCGCAACGGCCCCCACGCGGGCCCCAAGGAGACGGCGATGGTCACCCACCTCGCGCCCGACCTCGTCCGCGAGGACCGGCTCGGGGACGCCCGCGACGGCGGGCTCGTCGACCTCGCGGAGTCGGACGCGGTCGTCCACGGCGCCCGGACGTTCTACGACGCGATCGACAACTCGCCGAACGGCGCGTTCGGCGACCCGACCGACGTGACGCCGGAGAAGGCGGAGCGTCTGTTCGAGGCGGCCGCGGAGCAACTCGTCCGGCTCGCCGAGTGGATCGGCGACCGCGACGCGGACGAGCTGTTCCCCGAGCCGCGGATCGAGGGCGAGGAGGAGATCCGCTAACCGTCGGTAGAACCGCCTTCGGGCCCGCTCCCGCCAGCGAGGTCGTCCCCGAGAATCTCTTCGAGCGCGGCGTCGGCCGCCTCGCGCCGGCCGTCTAAGACGGCGAAGCGCTCGCCGCGGCGTCGTTCGAGCCAGCGCAGCAGGTGGGCCGCCCAGTCGAGCTTCCGCGCCTTCATCGGGTCGACGGCGGGGTCGTCGAACTCCCAGCCGGGGAAGACGAGTTCGCCGGCCCCCACGTGGTCGGCGAGGAAGGCGGCGCGGTCGCCGTCGGTGAAGCCGCCGGTGTTCCGGACCGGTCCGGCGGGGCCCGCCTGCGTCGTCGCGAGCGTCCACTCGTCGGCGAAGCGCGGGAGCCACTCCCGGACCGCGGAGAGGTTGTCGCCGTGGGCGTGCGCGGCGACGGGGGTCCCATCCCGGGTCAGTTCCACCGCGGTCTCCGGGTTCTTGTCGAGGTCGGTCACCATACAGTCGACGCCGACGCCGCGGTCGGCGAGCACGTCCGCCGCCGTCGAGGCCGCGACGACGACGTCGGCGTCGCGGGCGAGGGCCGCGTCGTCGGCGAGGCGGGGGGCCGCGCCCGCGACGGCCACCGTCTTGCCGTCCCAGTCGCCGAGGCGGTCGAGCGGGAACGGCGTCGCGAGGTCGGCGGCGACGTCGCGGACGCGCTCGTCGGCGTCGCGGCCGAAGCCGAAGTCGTCGAGGATCGCCTCGTAGACCGGCTCGAAGGTGTCGAAGTTCACGAGGAGGTCACGCTCGGAGGTCCGGTCGGGCTCGCCGCGGAGCGGCGCCGCCGCTCATCGGTCGATAGATGGTATGGGCCGGAGTGGCACAGAGTACCCCTACCCGCGTGCCCCTCCGGCGTCCGGTCGATCGGTTGTCTACACGAGGGCATAAACTTTCTCTTAATTCACGTGACGGTCGATATCGGCGAGCGCGGCGTCGAGCGACTCCGAGACGCCGGATACCGCCTCTCGAACCGAATCGATGGCCGCGGGCGTGCCGACGAGGAGCCCGCGGTCGTCGCCAGCGGCCTCGTCGCCGCCGTCCGTCGCCGAGTGAGGCGTCGCGACCGTCGCGCGGTTCGAGTCGCCGAGCGCGAACGCCGCCCCGGTCGCGTCGCCGCCGACGGTCGCGGCGCGCAACGCGCCGATCGCCGCCTCGTCGAGGCCGGAGAGCTCGAAGGTGCGAACCGCGGCGCTGTCGGCGACGGCGTTGCTCCCCTGGGTCGCTCCCGCCGCGCCGATCCGGTCGAGATGCCGCTCGGCCTCGCGGACCGTCGTCACGTCGAGTTCCTCGACGGTGACGGCGTCGCCCCCGCGTCCGGAATAGCGGTCGCGCGCGAACTCAGCGCCGATGAGGGCGGCGTCGCGCGTCTCGGCCACGTCGTGGGTGCGGATCACGTGCGCGCCGCGCTCGACCGCCATCGACGTCGCGGCGAGCGAGACCGGGAGCGCCTCCTCGGTGCTGCGCCCCGCGACCGTCCTGAGGAAGCTCTTGCGGTTGATCGAGACGAGGAGCGGCCGACCGTACCCGCGGAACTCGCGGAGGCGGTGGAACGTCTCGCGGTCGTCCTCGTGGGTCTTGGCCGCGGACCAGCCGCCGAACGCGGGGTCGAGGATCGTCTTGTCGGTGAAGCCGTTCATCGAGAGCGCCTCGTAGATGTCGTCGACGTCCTCGATCGCGCCGGGTCGTTCGAGGTCCGGCGGCGAGGCCATCTTCGACACCGCCACGTCGTGTTCGCGGCAGACGCGGGGCATCTCGGGGTCGGCGAACCCGCAGATGTCGTTGACCATGTCGAAGCCGCGCGAGATCGCCTCGTCGGCCACCTCGTGGTAGCGCGTCTCGATCGACCAGACGGCGTCGCCGGAGGTCGACTCGAGCGTCTCGATCGCGGTGTCGAGACGGTCGAGCTCCTGCTCGGCGGAGAGCACGTCGAGGTCCTTGTTGGCCGATTCGAGCCCGACGTCGACGATGTCGGCGCCCTCGCCGATCAGTTCCTCGTCGACGTACGCCGCGGCCTCGCCGGGGTCGTCGTACACGCTGGGGTCGTACGGCGACTCCTCCGAGACGTTGAGTACGCCCATGATCCGGGGCGGGTGGTCGTCGCCGATCCCGAGCCCTGCGGCGTCCACGTTTCGCATACGATTACCACGGGCGCGAGAGACATAAACGGGGCGAGTACCCGACGCGCTCGCCGGAGAACTGACGCCGAGCGCGGCCGGCGCGTGGCTCCGAGTGACGCCGGCGGCCCTCGTCGGGCGGGTGGCACTTATGACCGAGACGCCCCTCTTCGCGAGTATGATAGCGCTGTCGCGGAAGGCGTACGACGACGTCGTCCGCCACGCGTACGAGGGGGGCGAGGCGGAGGTCTGCGGCGTGCTCGCCGGGACTCGCGGGGAAGCCGACGAGCCGGCCGTCGTCAGCGACGCGCGCCGGGCGGAGAACGTCGCCGGTAGGCCCCAGATCCGCTATCGCATCGACCCCGAGGAGCAGCTCGAGCTCATCGAGGCGATCGAGGGCGACGGGCTCGAGGTGGTCGGCTTCTACCACTCGCACCCGGCTGGCCCGCCCCGCCCGAGCGAGACCGACGCGGCGCGGGCGACCTGGCCCGACCGCTCGTACGTGATCTGCGCGCTCGACGGCTACCCGTTCGTGGGGTCCTGGCGGTGGCGGGGCGACGAGGATGGATTCGAACAGGAGACCGTCTCGGTGCGGTCCGAGCGGTGACGCCGCCGGGCGAGCGACCCCTCGCAGGCTCTGCTCAGCGTTCGAAGCGCAGCGAGTCGCCGACGGCGACGCCGTGGCGGTCGGTCCACTCGTAGGGGACCTCCAGCACGTACTGGCCGGAGCCGGGATACTGCTGCTCTTCGCCGTCCTCGTTCGGCCCCGGTTCGGGCGCGTTGTGGATCCGGGTGATCTGCCGGTCGCCGTCGACGTAGACGATGTCGATGCCGAAGCTCATCCGGCGCATCACGTAGGTGAGCGTGTCCTGCGGCGAATCGTAGGCGAACAGCATGCCGCCGTCCTCGGGCAGCGACTCGGCGTCGCTGAGCCCGAGCAGGCGCTTGTCTCCGGTGTCGGCGACCGCCGCGGTGACGGACCCGCGCGCCTCGCCGGCGGGGCCCTCGACGGTCACGGTCGTCGTCTCGTAATCGGCGTACGTCCCGCTGGGCCAGTCGACGTCGTCTGTTCCGTCCTCGCCCGGTTCGTCGCCTCCGCCGGCCCCCGAGTCGTCGCCTCCGCCGTCGCCGCCACCGGTATCCCCGTCGCTCGCTCCGGGCGCGCCGTCGCCCCCGAGACAGCCCGCCGCGACGCCCGCCGTCGCGGCCGCGGTCAGTCCGAGGAGTCGCCGCCGTCTCATGGGCGTAACCAAGCCGGCCGGGGATATAAGCGGCCGCGTCGCTCGCGTCGGGAGCGCGCTCGGAACGGCGGGGCTGCGGTCGGCACGGCACGGTCCGAGGAAATTATGTTCGCCGGCGAACAGTCGTCGGCATGAGCGGTAGAAGTACCCGAAAGTCGCGCGGAGGGACGCCAGACAACGCGAGCGTTCTCGGCGGCACGGCGATCGTCTCCGGGGCGGCGGTCTCGCTGTCCGGTCTCCTGTTGTATCAGGCGTCCGCGAGCGGTGGAAGCCACATCGCCGCGGTCGGTCTCCTGTTCGTGTTCGCCGGCGTCTTCGCGGTCGACCGGGTCGGTGGCCGGACCGGGCTCTCAGCGGGGACGCGCCGCCGCGTGGCACTCGGCCTCGCGGCGCTCGCGGCGGCGCTGGGTCTCGCGTTCTTCGCCGTGGACTACCCCGGCTTCTCGGGAGCCGTCGCCGTCGCGTCACCGTCGTGCTATCACGGCTCCGACAAATGCTATCCGCCCGGACGAACCCGGTCCGCGGTATGAACCTCCCGTCCCTCCCGCGGCCCGGTCGTCGAGCCGCCACCGGCACCGAGACCGCGCTCGGACGCCGGGCCTCCGACGCGGCGTAGCGACCCCTCGTGCCGGGAAGGACGCGCTTTTATCGCCGCCGGAGCGTAGCGTGGGACATGGCGAAAGTGAGCATCGGCCTCCGCGGGTGGCGCTTCGAGGAGGACGAGATATTCACCGACGACGAGGAGCTGAAGCCCCTCGACGAGATCCCGGAGGACCCGCGAGAGCGGCTCCTGCGGCTCGTCAAGCTCGTCGAGGAGCCCTGCGACGTCTGCTACCTCGACTACGGCGAGGAGGAGGTCCACCGGTGTAAGGAGGCGGAGATCGTGTACGGCGAGCCAGAGGGAGAGGTGCTGCTCTGCCCCGAACACGAGCGCGACCTCCTCTACTGGTTCCGCGAGGCTGGCGGCAGCGACCACAAGGGGTCCGTCGAGTTCGCCGACCGCTTCCACGAGTGGGTCGCCGCCGGCAACGAGGCGCCGGAGGGGTACGGCTCGGTCGAGCACGTCGAGGAGGACCCCGACGGACTCCCGGACCTCCCCGACCAGCAGGAGGTCCAGGAGCGGCTCGAAGAGGACTTCGAGGGCGACCGGATCGACATCCTCGAACTCGCCGGGCAGGAGCGGTCCGACGAGCAGCTGACCGAGGAGGAGGTCGCCGACTCCGACCTCGACCTCTCGACCGACTACCCGTCGGACCGATGAGCGACGGCGACGAGGCGGGGAGCGGTGGGGAGCCCGCGGACGATGCGGAGCTTGCCGACGGCGCGGAGCCGGACGCGACCGACGACTCGGAGCCCGCGCGGTCGCGGCGGAAACCCGTCGTCGTGGTCGTCGAGCCGGAGACGCCGGGCAACGTCGGCACCATCGCCCGGGCGATGAAGAACTTCGGGCTCACGGACCTCAAGCTCGTGAACCCGCCGGAGATCCCGGAGGACGGCGAGGCGTACGGCTTCGCCGGCCACGCGCGGGAGGACGTGCTGCCGAACGCCGACGAGGTGAGCTTCGACGAGGTCGTCGCGAACTACCACACCGTCGGCACCACCGCGATCACCGGCGAGGACGACCGGAGCCACGAGCGCTACCCGTTCAAGACGCCCGTCGAGCTGCGCGAGTCGCTGAAGACGGTCGACGCGCCCACCGCCATCGTCTTCGGCCGCGAGGGGCGCGGCCTCAACAACGAGGAGCTCTCGCGGCTCGACGAGGTGTGTTCGATCCCCGCCGACGAGGACTACCCCGTCCTCAACCTCGGCCAGGCCGCGACGGTGCTGCTGTACGAGCTGCGCGGTCTCACGGTCGACGAGACGCAGCAGCCCGACACCGAGGTCACCCGCGCCCCGGAGGCGGACGTCGAGCGCTTCCACGAGTTCTACGGGGAGTTCCTCGCGGCGACCGGCCAGCGAGAGCACGTCCGCGAGAAGAACGAGCTGCTGATGCGCCGGCTGCTCGGCCGCGCGCACCCCACCGAGCGCGAGATCCACACCCTGCTCGGCACGTTCCGGAAGGCGAACGCGAAGCTGGAGCACGCCGACCACCTCGCGGCGAAGTACGACGAGCCGCCGTATCCCACGGAGCGGTAGCCGTGCGCGGCCCCGCCATCGACGAGGACCTCGTCGCCGGCGTGCGCGACGTCTCCCCGCTCATGCTCGGGATCGTCCCCTTCGCGCTGGTGGCCGGCATCGCCGCGGTCGACGCCGGCCTCGGCCTGCCCGAGGCGGTCGGGATGTCCGTGATCGTGTTCGCGGGCGCCTCCCAGCTGGCGGCGCTCGAACTGCTCGGCGAGAACGCGCCGCTCGCCGTCGTCGTCGGGACTGCCGTCGTCATCAACCTCCGGATGCTGATGTACTCGGCCTCCATCGCCCCGCACTTCGCGGAGTACGGTCGCCGGCTCCGCGCGGGGCTCGCGTACCTCCTCACCGACCAGGCGTACGCCCTCTCGGTCGCCGAGTTCGACGAGAACCCCGACCGCAGCCGGTGGCGCTACTACCTCGGCGCGGCCGCGTCGCTGTGGGTCGTCTGGCAGGTCGGGACGGTCGCCGGCGTCGTCCTCGGCGCGGGCGTCCCCGACGCGTGGGGGCTCACCTTCGCGGTCCCGCTCGTGTTCCTCGCGCTCCTCGTCCCCGCGATGAAGGACCGGCCGACCACCGTCGCGGGCGTGGCCGGCGGCGCGGTCGCGGTCGTCGCGGCCGGCCTCCCGCTCAACCTCGGCCTGCTCGTCGGGGCGCTCAGCGGGATCGCGGCCGGACTGGTGACGGAGGTGACCGGGGCGTGACGGGCGCGCTCGCGTCGGTCGTCGCCTCGCCGCGCGCTTGGGTCGCCATCGTCGCCATCGGGGTCCTCACCTACGGGATCCGGCTCTCGTTCATCCACCTGTTCGGCCGGATCGACGGCGTCCCGACGCGGCTCCAGCGGCCGCTGCGGTACGTCCCGCCGGCGGTCCTCGCGGCGCTGGTGCTCCCCGACCTTGTGACGCTCGAGCCGTCCGTCGCCGCGACCCTGCTCGACGAGCGACTCGTCGCCGGCCTCGTCGCCGGCGCGGTCGCGTGGCGGACGGAGAACGTGTTCGCCACCATCGCGACCGGGATGGTCACGCTCTGGGCGTTCCGATTCGTCGTGTTCGCGTGAGACCGGCGTGGCGTCCGGCCGGCGACGCGGTCGTCAGCGCTCGCGTTCGGTTTGTCGCTCCGTTCGGCGTTCGCGCGCGTCAGCCTCGTCGCGGTCGACGGGTCGGTCGAACCGAGCGTCTCGGTCGGCCTCGCGCTCGCGGGCGGCGGCGATGCGCTGGGCGGCGTCGGCGAGCGAGTCGAGCGCCGCGAACAGCCGGTACGACAGGTACGGTCCCACGGTGAGGACGAGGACGGTCCAGACGCCGAGCAGTATCTGTCCGAGGATCAGCAGCGAGTAGACGAACACGAACAGGCTCACGGCGGCGAGCGCGCCGCCGACGCGCGTGCGGAGGGCCTCGGCGGGCGAAAGCGGGTCGTGTGCCATACGCGGAGCTTCCGACGGAACTCACTTAAAAATAAACGCGAAGCGGCGAGAGACGGCGAGCGCGAGCGTGATTGCCCTCGCTCGCGGCGCGTCTCGCTCAGTCGTCGGCGGGGGCCGCGGAGTCGCCTGCGGAGACGCCGGTGCCGGGGCCGACGTCGATGCCGAGGTCGGCGAGCTTCTCGTCCGGGACGACGCCGTCGACCCAGCCGCGGGTCTCGTAGTACTCGGCCTTCAGCTGGTCGAGCTCGACGAGCTCGCCCTCGCTGGCACCCGTGCCGGGGATGGCGTCCGGGTGGCCCTCGATGAACCGGTTCGGCAGCGTGTCCTCCGCGCCGCCGAAGCCGGCGAGGTTGTTGTAGTAGCGCTCGAGGTTGTAGATGCGCTCGCCCGCCTCGAACAGCTCGTCCTCCGAGAGGTCCTGGCCGGTCACGCCGTTGTACTGGAGCACGTACTCCTCGATCCCCTCCGCGAACGCGCTGAACTTACAGATGTCGAACGAGTCCGACACCGCGTGGAGGTCCTGGAAGGTGGCGGTGAGTTCGCCCTTCCCTTCCCACTCGTACGGATCGACCTTCTCCGGGATCCCGAGGATCTCGGCGGCCGGCGTGTAGCCGCGCAGGTGGCACGCGCCGCGGTTGGAGGTGGCGTACGCGATCGCCATTCCCTTCATACAGCGCGGGTCGTAGGCGGCCATCGTCTGGCCCTTCACAGAGAGCTTGTTGCCGTGCGCGTCCTTCGCGTCGGCGACGCGCTCGGGACCCTCCGCGAGGAGGTCGCCGAGGTCGGACGAACGGTGACCGATCTCCTCGATGAGGTCGATCATCGTCTCCGAGTCGCCCCAGTCGAGGTGGCCGACGCCGTCGAGTTTGCCCTCCTCGCTCATCTCCATCGCCATCGCCATCATGTTGCCGGCCTCGATGGTGTCGAGACCGAGGTCGTTACACTGCTCTAACATGCGGGCGATCTCGTCGCGGTCGGAGTGGCCCGAGTTCGGGCCGAGCGCCCACGCGGACTCGTACTCGTACGACTCCGTGCGGACGTTCATCTCCTGGCCCTTGTGGGTGACGTTGACCTCGACCTCCTTCTTACACGCCACGGGACAGGAGTGGCACGTCGGCTCGTCGACGAGGATGTTCTCGCGGACGTTCTCGCCGGAGACCCGCTCCGCCTCGATGTCCGCGCCTTCGGCGTCGTGGTACGCCTCCGTCGAGGTGTACTTCGCGTTCTTCGTCGGGAGGCCGTCCATCTCCTCGGTCGCGTTCATCAGGACGTTCGTCCCGTACATCGAGAGGCCGCCCTCGTTGGGCGCGGTGACGTCGGACTCGCGGATGACCTCCATCGCCTGCTGGTAGCCCTCCTGGAACGTCTCGGGGTCGGCGGGCTTCGGCATGTTCGTGCCCGACTTCACGACGACCGCCTTCACGTTCTTCGCGCCCATGACGGCGCCGGTGCCGCCGCGGCCCGAGGCGCGGTCGTCCTCGTTGATGACGCAGCCGTAGCGCACCTCGTTCTCGCCGCCCTGCCCGATCGCCATCACGGAGACGTCACGGCCGACCTTGCCGTCGACCTCCTCGCCGATCTGGTCGATCGTGTCGTGGACGCCCTGGCCCCAGAGGTGGGAGGCGTCGCGTACCTCGACCTCGCCGTCCTCGACGAACAGGTAGACCGGCTCGTCGCTCTCCCCGTCGAGGAGGACCCCGTCGAGGCCGGCCCACTTGAGCCGCGCGCCGGACCAGCCACCGTGGTGCGAGTCGGTGACGGTCCCCGTCAGCGGGGACTTCGTCACCAGGGCGATCCGACCGCTCATCACGGTCTGGGTGCCGGTGAGCGGCCCGGTCATGAACGCCAGTCGGTTCTCCGGCCCCAGCGGGTCCACGTCGGGACCCTTGTCGAAGACGTACTTGACGCCGAGCCCGCGGGCGCCGATGTACTTCTCCGCGTCCTCGTCGTCGATCCCCTGATAGTTGACCTCCCCGCCGCCGAGATCGACCTGTGCCACACGGTCTCTGTAGCCGCCCATTTCAGTCATGTAATGCTCTATCATTATATTAGGACCGTATCGGGTTAGTTGTTGATTCGGCGGCGTAACCGATAGCGGTTACCGACTCTGGCCTCCTCGCGGCGGGTGCGGCGTTCGGTGCGCCGGCTTCGCCGGGAGAGGCGACGGGCCGTCGAAACGGAGAATTAACCCGAATCGGGACCGAGGAGAGAGCGTGAACAGCCGCGACGAGGAGGCCGACGGACGCGGTCAAGACCCGCGCGAGCGATCGGCCGGCGGCGAGGATCGGCGTACCCCCGCCGGGGTCGCGGGGCTCGTTCTCACGGCGTCGGTCATCCCGGTGCCGGCCGGACGAGGCACCGGCGGGGAGACGCTCCCACTCCTCCCGGAGTGGATCGGGCTCACCACGCCCTTTCACCTGATCGGGTACGCCGCGCTCGCCGCCCTCACGGTCCGAGTGCTCGTAGGACGGGGCGGGACGACGGCGAGGGCCGCCGCCGTCGGCGTCGCGGCCGCGACCGCGTTCGGGTTCGGCGTGGAACTCGTTCAAGCCCCGATCCCGTGGCGGTCGTTCGCGTGGAGCGACGCCGCGGTCAACGCGGTCGGCGCGACGGTCGGAGCGGGGGCCTTCTTAGCGTGGCGAACGGTCCGCTGAACCGGGAACCGGGAGAGATCGAGCCGAACCGGAACTAACGGCGCGGTCGTCAGCGGCCGGGCGGACCGGCGCGACCGCGACCCCGACGCCGCACCGTCGCCGCGACGTCGGCGTTCAGCCGCGAGCGCTCGAAGTATATCTGCTCGAACTCGCTCGACTCGTACTCCGCGTAGCAGTCGAGCGCGATCTCGTCGCCGTCGTCGGCGTCGTCGACCGCCTCGGCGAGGTCGCCGTCGTCGACGCGGACGACAAGCGTCTCGTCGCCCTCGCCGAAGACGACCTGTTCGGCGTCGAGGTGCTCGCCGTCCGGAGTCCACACCGCGACCGTGTCGTCGGCGACCGACCGGACGTCGTCGGGCGCGTCGAACTGCGTCACGACCTTGCCGTTCCCGTCGACGGTGACCGACGCGTCGGGGAGGTCGCGGTCGACGCGCTGCATGCGACCTTCGGGCTCCGGGGCGACGGTGTCCCGCTCTCGCAGGTAGTCCACGACCAGCGTCACGAGCAGCTCGTCGGTGTCCTCGATCACGGGCTTGTCTTCGAGCGGGTAGCCGCTCCCGCCGTTGGCGATGTAGCTGTTGACGGCCACATCGTAGGTCTCGTCGGGGTCGAGCGGCTCGTCGCCGACGCGCACGTCGCGGATCTGCTCGTCGACGCCCTCGTGGGGCACCCACTCGAAGCGCACGCCGCTGACCTGCTGGGAGATCTCCTCGCCGAAGCTCTGGCCGGTTTCGCTCTCCAGGGTGATGACCTGGCTCTCCAGCGCGTCGACGAGTTCCTCGCCCGTCAGCTCCAGCGTGACGAGCGTGTTCGGGAACGGGAGGGTGTTGAAGATGTCGCCGCCGGTGATCTCGCCGGGGCCGTACACCGAGTCAGAGCGGATGCCGCCGGCGTTCGTGATCGCCACGTCGGCGTCGGCTCGCTCGCGCATCGCGTCGGTGACGAGGTTGCCGTACCCGGTCTCGCGGTGGTAGTTCGAGCCGAACCTCGCGTCGAGCGGCGTCTCCGTTTCCACGATCACCGAGTCGAGCCCCACCTCGGCGCGGTAGTCGTTGATGATCTCGGAGGCGGTGGGGTCCTTCGGGATGTCATCCGTGACCTCGATCAGCCGTCCGTCGAACGAGGTGACCTCGCCGTCGGCGACCGTCAGTTCGATCTCGCTGAGGTACGCCGCGCGGGCCCGCGCCTCGGAGATGATCGACCCGTCGACTGACTCGGGCGGATAGAACTGCTCGTCGTCGCCGACGACCACGAGGTCGATATCGTCGTCCGCGTCGGCCTCCGCGAGGTCCTCGGCGTCGTCAATTCCCGTGTGGGCGAGCGCGACGACGACGTCGACGTCCTCCTCATCCCTGAGCCGCTTCGCCGTCGCCGGGCCTTTCTCGGTGTAATCCTCGATGGTGATGCCCTCGCCCTCGAAGTCGATGTTCGTCTTCCCGGTCGTCGCCCCCTGGTCGGCGAGACCGATGATACCGACGCTGACGCCGCCGCGCTCGACGATCTCCGTCAACTCCGTACCGTCGAACGCCTCGCCCTCGCTGTCGACGAGGTTCGTCGCCAGCCACGGGAACTCGGAGTCGGTCGTCACGTCCGAGATCGGGTCGAGCCCGTAGTCGAACTCGTGGTTCCCGATCACGTCGGCGTCCGGCCCGACCTCGTTGAGCACGTCCACCGGCGCGCGCCACTGCGAGACCGGGCTGAGCGCGTGCGGCCCGATCTCGTCGCCGCCGCCGACGACGACGACCGGGCCGTCGGCCGCCGCGCGGCGCTGTTCGATGAGCGTCACCAGCCGCGGGAACTTCTTGTCCTCCGCCGCCGCCGTCTGAATGTCGTTGTACGACAGAACTGTGAGCGTCGTCGATCCGTCGCCCTCTGCGGCCGTCGCCGAACCGGACAGGAGCGACCCGCCGAGTACGATTCCACCCGCTCGCAGTACCTCGCGCCGTCCGAAGTCACGGTCCCGTGACATCGAATTGCTCCAAGTAGAGAAATTTATAAAATCTTTCTATAATTGACTATATATTTATCAATAAGTTCTTTTGAGAGATTCTCACAACGGGTGAGACAAAGACTCTCAACTGAGGAACGCGGACCCCGGGTCGGTCGGCGATGACGACACGGCTTTACGCGCTCGGCCGCTCCGTCCGACAATGAGCCAGCCGAGCCCCGAGGCGTACGAGCAGGGGCGCGGGATGGACGCGCACAACGACGTGATGCGCGACATCCGCGCCGAGCGCTCGGAGACGTACGACCCCACGGAGCCGACCCGCGTCTGGATCGACGAGGACAACACGCCGGACGGCGTCGTGAACTCCCTCACGATCATCTTAAACACCGGCGGCTGCCGGTGGGCGCGCGCCGGCGGCTGTACGATGTGCGGCTACGTCGCCGAGTCCGTCGAGGGCGGCAGCGTCGCCCACGAGGACCTGATGACCCAGATCGACGCGTGCCTCGACCACGAGGCCGAGGAGGCGGAGGAACCCGCAGAGCTGATCAAGATCTACACCTCCGGCTCCTTCCTCGACGAGCGCGAGGTCCCCGCGGAGACGCGGCGAGCGATCGCCGAGACGTTCGCGGACCGCGACCGGATCGTCGTCGAGTCGCTGCCGGACTTCGTCGACCGCGAGAAGATCGCCGACTTCGCGGACCACGGGATCGCGACCGACGTGGCGGTCGGGCTGGAGACCGCGACGGACCGCGTCCGCCACGACTGCGTGAACAAGTACTTCGACTTCGCCGACTTCGAGGCCGCCTGCGAGGAGGCCGACGCGGCCGACGGGGAGTTCGCGGCCGACGTGGGGATCAAGGCGTACCTCCTGATGAAGCCGCCCTTCCTCGCGGAGCCCGAGGCCGCCGCCGACATGGTCGACTCGATCCGGCGATGCGCCGCCGTCGACGGCTGCCACACCGTCTCGATGAATCCGACGAACGTCCAACGCTACACGATGGTCGACGAGCTGTTCTTCGAGGGGGGCTACCGGCCGCCGTGGCTCTGGTCGGTCGCGCACGTGCTGGAGGAGACCGCCGACGTCGACGCAATCGTCGTCTCCGACCCCGTCGGCCACGGCTCCGACCGCGGCGCGCACAACTGCGGCGAGTGCGACGACCGCGTCCAGACCGCGATCAAGGACTTCGACAAACGGCAGGACCCGAGCGTGTTCGAGCAGGTCTCCTGCGAGTGCGAGGCCACCTGGGAGTACGTGATGGACGAGGAGACGAGCTACAACATGCCGCTGGCGCGGTAAGCACGGTCGGCGCGTCGACCCACAGCGGGCAGGGGAGCGCCCTCGCGCGAGCACGGCCCCCGCCAAACCCCCGGACGCGGCCGGCCGATCCCGCGCCGGTCTCCGCGGAACGATTGTGAACGATGCCGATCAGTATTTCTCTCGTTCTGTGAACGAATGGCCCAGAATACTCGACTAAGAGTCACGATTCGGCGTGGTAAAGTCGATCATACTGAACGATCAGGTCGAACAAGGCCCTTATACTTCGGACCCGTACGGTAGAGCATGAACGCAGACGCCAGCGGTTCCCCGCCCTCCCGCGGGAAGTCGGTCCTCTTCTGTCCGGAGTGTCGCTTCGAAAGCCCCCTGTCGGACGGGTGGCTCGTCGTCAGCGACGGCGACCAACGAACGATCGTCTGTCCGGAGTGCGGCCACGTCGCCGACCATCGGACGGCGCGATCGGCACCGACGCCGCAACACGCAGACTAATCCTCCCGACGCGGCCCGCAACTGTCGTTACCCCCTCTCCGGCGCCCGTTCCGCGAGGACCGGTATCTCGGACAGCTTCTCCGCGTCGAGCGCGTCCCAGTCGACCCCGTCCGGTCGCGCGTCCGTCGCCTCCGTCGCGAGCGTCCGCTCCGGCGTGACCACGAGGTCGAGCGGCACGTCGTGGGCGTCGGGCGTCGGCAGGTCGACGTCGGTCCCGACCGCCGACTCCGGCCCGTCGAGGACGGAGAGCTCGTGGACGGTCGTCGCGACGGTCGTGCCGTCGTCGACCGCGTCGAGTTCGCGGAGGACCGCCCACTCTAGATCGCTGTACCCCTCGCCCTTGCCGATCCGAGCGCCGTCCGTCGTGACGCCGACGGAGCCGGCGACGATCAGGTCGACGCGCGCGACGTCCTCGGGCGCGGTCGGCGTCCCGTACTCCGAAATGCCGGAGACGGTCGTCGCGTCGTCGATCTCGTCGGGCGGGATCTCGGTCGGATCGAGCCGGAGGAAGGGGTCCGGGTCGCGGAGCCGCGGCTGCGCGACGTAGACGGTCTTCCCGGCGCGGAGCGCGGCCCGGCGCACCGGCAGCTGCGGCGCGTCGGGGTTGGCCTTCAGCGTCGCGGCCGCGTCCCACGCCTCGGTCTCCGCGAGCCGCTCCGCCGCGGCGTCCGCGCCGGCGAAGTTGGGGATCCGGTCGTGCGGCGGGAACGGGAACCGCGCCTGGTCGCCCTCGTCGAACGCGTCCCACACCGCCTCGCGGACGGCCTGTTTGTCCATGTCGGAGGGTGCGGGGCCGGCGGTAAGTAGCCGCCGCCGCGACGCGCCTTTTAACCCGTTCAGGCGCGCACGGTCGGGTATGTTCGAAGACCGGCCGGACCGCGACGCCGAGGTCGTCCTCGTGGGGCGCTCGAACGTCGGCAAGTCCACGCTGATGCGCGAGCTGACGGGCCACGACTTCTCGACCGGCGGCAAACCGGGCGTCACCCGCCAGCCGAACCACTTCGACTGGGCCAGCGAGGGGTTCATGTTCACCGACCTGCCCGGCTTCGGCTTCATGTCCGGCGTCGAGGAGGAGCACCGGGAGCAGATCAAGACCGACATCGTCCGCTACCTGGAGGACAACGCCGACTCGATCCTCGCGGGGGTCGTCGTGATGGACGGGAAGGCCGCGGTCGACATCATCGACCGCCACGCTGAGCGCGGGAACGTCCCCCACGACGTCGAGATGTTCGGCTTCCTGGAGGACGTGGGCGTCGAACCCATCGTTGCCGTCAACAAGACCGACAAGATCGACGACATCGACGAACGGCTGGACGCGATCTGTGACCGTCTCGGACTGTACCCGCCGTGGCAGCAGTGGTCCGACCGGGTGGCTCCGATCTGTGCGAAGCGCGGCGACGTCGAGGCGTTAGAGGAGTGCCTCCGGACGCGCTTCCACGACCACAACCGCGACGACCTGCTGAAGTTCGTCTCATAAGTAGTGACGGCTGATCACGGGGGCGATCGCTACGTGAACTCGGGAGTATTTTTTCAGGTCATCAGCTGCTGATCGACGGTGAACACCTCCAAATCCCCAGTCGCGGGGGGTCGGTGCGCTCGCTGTCGTTCGAGACGCCGGAGGCGTCTCGTGATAACGAGAGAGCTTCGCTCGGCGACCGACTCCCTCGCGCGTGCTGGCTTCGCAGCCGCCGGGGGCGGTCGCTCGCAGGCACGCGCCACCGCAGATGTATTGATAAATCGGTGACCAAATCTCCGGTTCGAATCGCCCGTTTCAGAACTCGAAGCCCACCGCGTCGTCGCTCGGTCGGAGCGGGCTCTTCGGGTACGGCGGCTCGGCGTCGGGGTCGTTGAACGCGCGCGGCGCGACGTCGTTCGGCCCGTCCGGGTAACAGAGCGCGGCGAGCGTCTGGATCGCCGTGCGGCCGCTGGCGAGTTCGAACTGGCCGCCGCCGTACATCCGGATCCCCTCTCGCTCGCAGTACGCGATCGTCTCGAACAGCGATTCGAGGGTTCCGAACCGCGAGGGCTTGACGTTACACCATCCCGGTTCGACGGGGAGCGATTCGAGGCTCTCGACGCCGTCGATCGGGTAGTCGAACGAGAGGCGGTCGGCCTGCGGCTCGACGAGCGCGCTCGTCGCGGGCGTGAACGCGGGATCCTCCACGACCGCCGCGGGGAACGCCGCGAACACGTCGCGGTACAGCTCCGGGTCGGGCTCGACGTCGACCTCGGTCCCCTCGTACCACCCCTTGAGGTCGAGGACGCGCACGGCGTCGGTCTCCCGGAGCGCCTCGAACGCCGACTCCGGCCACTCCGGCGTCGGGTCGAGCTTGAACTCCAAGTCGGCGTTGCGCGCGAGCAGCCCTTCGACGCGGTCGGTCGACGGCGGGTCGCCGAGGCGCGTGGAGACGACGAACCGGACCGGGTCGGGGTCGACGCCGAGCCGGTCGCCCAGCGTCTCCTCGCGCTGCCGGAGCGCCAGGTCGAGCGCAGCGCTCTCGACCGCCCACCGCCGGTAGTTGCGCGCGGTCTCGTTCTCGGGCGGGTTTCCGTGGAAGAGGTCGACCTCGTCGAGGCGGTCGGAGAGCGCGTCGATCGTCCACTCGCCCTCGAGGTCGATCGGGTCGGTCCCGGCGAGCGCGTCGTGGTCGGCCGTCTCGTAGGTCACGTCCTCGCCGCGCCCCACGACGCCGTCGCCCGAGAGCCGGTACTCCGTCGTCGTCCGCTCGAAGCCGCTCGTCGTGTCGGCGACCTGCCGGCGGCGGGCGACCGACTCGATCGTCACCGACATGTCGGCGATCCGCTCGTAGTGGCTCATGGCACAGTCGAGGCGAGCCGACCACTTAAATAGGTGAGCGGGAAACGGCGTCGGACCGATTACGTCCCGAGGTCGCCCCCGCGACGTCGGAGCGTCGCGATCCGGGTTCCGAGCGTCCAGAACAGCGGGATCACGGTAAGTACGACCGCGCCGGCGGCCGCGACCTGAAGCACGGTCGTCGTGAACCACGGCTCGCCGTCGGCGTACGGCAGCGCGGTGTGTGTCACGTCGCCGATCACGGGGACAAAGTAGTCCATCAGCAGGTCGACGGTGTACCACGCGGTCGCGATCGCCACCGCGCGGAGCGGGAAGTCGGTGATGCGGTGGAGGACGAACGCCTGGACGACCATCGCGAGGTGGCTCACGAGCAGGAACGCGTACAGCGCGGGGCCGTTGACCGCGAGGAACTCCGGCCAGAAGACGACGAGGACGTACGGGGTCCACAGCCCGAGCTTGACGTTGCCGAAGAAGGCGAGCGCGGCGAGGGTGTCGCTCGACCGCCCGAGCGCCCACGCGCCGAGCGCGAGCGCGATGAGCAGCGTCGCGCCGGGGCTGTCGGGGATGAAAAGCCACATCTCCGTCGGGAGGGCGCGGAACTGGAACCGGTAGTACCAGAAGCCGAACGCGGTGCCGACGAGGTTGATGACGACGATGACCCACGCGAACCGGAAGGCGACGTCCTCCAGCCGTTTCGGGAGCGGCGCGACCCACCGCGGCAACGACTCGCGGTCCGGCGGGTCGCGTCCGAGCGCGCCGACGATGTCCATACCGCGGGCTCGGACCGGGCGGGCAAAGCGGTGGCGGTCGCGGTGGACGCGACCGGCGATGCGGGCGACCGCGACGAAAAGGGCTATGCGTGCCCGGCGGGAAGGCGAGGGTATGCGCCCGCGAACGCTGCTCGCGCTGCTGCTCGTCGTCCCCCTCGTGGACGCGCTGTTCCTGATCGTGGTCGCGACGCGGCTCGGGTGGGCCGTCACGGTCGCGCTCGTCGTGTTGACGGCCGTCCTCGGCATGCTGCTCCTGCGCGCCGAGGGGCGCGCGACCCTCGCGCGCATCCAGCGCAAGCTGGCGCGGGGGTCGCCACCGACCGACGAACTGCTCGACGGCGGGCTGCTCATCGCGTCGGGCGCGTTCCTGCTCACGCCCGGGCTCGTCACCGACGCGGTCGGGTTCCTGCTTGCGCTCCCGCTCTCGCGGGTCCCGATTCGGATGGCCCTGAAGAAATACGTCGTCGTCCCGTACCTCGAACGCGAGACGGACGGCTTCTTCTCGGGGAACGTCTACGTCGGCGGCTTCCCGGGCGACGGTGAAGGCGGATTCTCGATGGGTGGCGGCTTCCCCGGCGGCGGTGCCGACGGCGGCCCGGACGGATTCCCCGGCGGCGACGGTGCGGACCCCGACGGGGGCGTCGGCGGAGACGCGAACGCCGGCGGCGGGTCGACGACCGACGACGACGTCGTCGACGTGGACTTCACCGTCGAAGAGGAGGAGCGGAAGGGAACCGACTGACTGCGCGGACCCCCGTGAAACCGCCACACGGCGGGCGGCTCGCGAAAGGAAACCCTTAAAATCCTACCCGCGCAACGACTGAATGCGCTCACCTGGGCCAATAGCTCAGTCAGGTTGAGCGCTCGGCTGATAACCGGGAGGTCCACGGTTCAAATCCGTGTTGGCCCACCTACAACGCGCACGGTCTTTGGCCGTGCGGGATTGGTGGGCTGGGACTCCCCAGCCACCCAATTCCGTCGTTTCAACCCGCTAGAGACATCGTTAGCGCGCCTAGAGCGGACGAAAGCCAAGCCGGGAGTTTCCACCGTCCCTTAATTTGCGTACGCCGATGTCACACTGTCGTCACGTCACTCACAGTAACGAGGAACCGAAAGCGGCTCCGGCGGGAGAGAACGTGGGAACACGCAGTCGTGTGCCTCTGACGTGGTGTGCCGAACACACCGACTCGTCGGAGGGGTTAAATGCGAGAATATTTGCTGGAATGTTGCCGCGCGCGCTCGCCGATGAGCGCCGAGTACTGCCCGGACACGACTCCGCGCTTGGGAGAGACGACCGTCGAGGAATCGAGACACCGAATTCGGCAGTGATACGGCGACCTTCGGACCAGTCGTCTCGAATTACTCAACGCTCCTGACTACGCTCGGAGCAGCAGTCACACGGCCGCGAGATGTAGACTCAGAGCTCGCGGTGACGGGAAGTCTCGGTTGGCGGAAGTCGGAGCGATTTATGTATCGGGCTCCCGTCCCACGACGCAGACGCGAGAGGGGCGCTTCGCCGCCCGAGTTATCATGGACCGAACCGACGAGGGCCCGGATCCCGACGACCTGCTCGAACCGGCGCTCACGGATCCGGAGTCGTACGACGCCGCGCGGACCGCTCGGTTGGTCGCGGCGTTGGAGCACGACGACGACGAGGTCCGACGAGCCGCGTCGTGGGCGATCCGGTTCGTCGCCGCGGAGACGCCGTCGCTCGTCGGCGACTGCGCGGGGCGGTTCCGTCGCGCGCTCCGCGACCCAGACGCCCGGCCGGCCGCCCTCCGGACGCTCGCGGTCGCGGCCGAACACGACCGGGAGGCGGTCGCCGACATCGTCGACGGAGCGGTCGAGGAACGGACGATCGACGGGGCCGTCGCGCGGCGGGTCGTCGCGGGATATCGGCCCGTCGATCCGACGGCCGACGGCTCGGTGGTCACGGACGAGGGAGACGAGACGGACGCGCCGACCTCGACGGCCGCAGTCGGGGAACGGGACGATTCCGAAGCGTCCTCGGCCGACGACGCGGCCGACGCGGATGACGCGGAGACGGCCGGCTACCCGCCGAGCGAACCGCCCACCAAGCCGCCGCGGCTCGATCGGTCGCTGACCGAGTACGAGCCGGACGCGGCGAGGGGGCGGCGGAGCGAATCGCCGGGCGAGCAGGTCCGGTTCACCGAGGGCGGCAGGGAGTTCACCGGGACGCACTGGCGCTCGGTGAGCGTCGGCGCCGCCGACGAGGACGAGTACCGGAGCGCGCTCGACCGCTGGCGTCGGATCGACGACCACGACGCCGTGGCGCGCGTCGTCGACGGCGGCACGCGACCGACGCCGTGGCTCGTCTCGGAGCGCGGCGGTCCGGACTCGCTCGCCGAGCGGCACACCCCGTTTCCGCCGTCGGAGGCCCGCTGGGTCCTGGCGCAGATCGCGGACGCGGTCCAGTACGCGCACGCCGCCGGCGTGGTTCACGGCGGGCTCCAGCCCGCGTCGGTCGCCTTCGTGAACGCCGTCGAGGACCCCGACGCGTGGGCGTACCCGCGGGTCGGCGACTGGGGGCTACGGGAGACGTTCGGCCCGAGCGAGGGGCGCTTCGAGCTCCCGCGTCGGTACGCCGCGCCCGAGCACGTCGCCCCCGACCGGTTCGGCCGCGTCGACGCAGCGACCGACATCTACGGGCTCGGCGCGCTCGGGTGCGAGCTGCTGACCGGCGGTGCGCCCGTTCGCGAGGAGCGGACCGCCGGCCTTCCGGAGGGGGTCGCCGCCGGGCTCCCCGCCGAGCTGTCGACGGTCCTCGCCAAGTGTCTCAAGCCCGCGAAGATGGAGCGGTACGCGTCGGCCGCCGCGTTCAAGCGCGAGCTCGCGGCGGGGGGTGACGATGCCTGAGACGGGAGTGGACGCCCTCGCCGGTCGCCTCGCGAGCGTCGGCCTCGTTCCGGGTGTCGGCGACGCCGTCCCGAGCGTCGTCGGCGCCGCGACCGTCCCCGTCGGCGGCGGAGTCACCCGGTTCGTGGCGGGGGTGCTCGTGCTCGTCGCGTGCCTCGGGACGACGCGGTACGCGCTGTTAAACGCGAGCCGGGAGCCCCACGACACGCTCGTCTGGCGGTACGTCGCGCTGTCGACGGCCGTCGGCGGCGCGTTCGCCGCCCTGACCGTCGTCGAGGCGGTCTCGACCGGCGTCGGGACGACCGTGCTGGCGTTCAGGCTCCTCGCGCAGCTGTTCTTCGCCGTCTTCCTCGCGCTGTCGCTGCGGGAGCTGTACTACGCGCAGCCGACGACGTCCACCGAGGGCGACCGGCTGTCGCTGTCGACGGCGCGGCGGGTGGAGACCGCGTTCATGCTGCTCGCGCTGGTCCAGTTCCCGATCGTCGTCTGGGTGGGGCCGACGGCGGTCGCGCGGGTGATCCTCGCGGTCGCGGCCGCCGCGTTCACGGTGTACGGCGTCTCGTTCGGCCACGCGATCCGGGCCCGGCGGGTGACCCAGGGGACGGTGCTTGACGCCACCGTGACGTACGCCATCGCCGTCCTGCTCTGCGTCGGCGCGGTCAGCGTCACGGAGGGCGCCGTCGTCGCGCCGGTGCCGCAGCCGGCGGTCGCCGGTGCGATAAACGTCCTCTTAGTGATGATCGGGTCGTTCCTGATCAGCCTGATAATCCGGCTGAAACGGAGCGCGGACGCGACGGGCGGTGCGCCGTAGCTCGACGGACGGTTCGCCGCGACGCGAACGGGGGACGAGCGCCGCTGCGGTCCGCTTCAGAGGTCCACCGGCGCGTCGGTCGCGGCGCTCTCGGCCAGCGCGTCGAGGACGCGCATGTTCTCGACGGCCGCCGCGCCGTCGGTCAGGGGCGTCTCGTCGGCGGCGACGCGATCGGCGAAGTGCTCCACTTGGAGTCGGTACTGGTCGACCGCCGGGAACGTCTCGACCCCGTTGCGGCCGTCGACCTCGTACCTCAGTTCCAGCCGCTCGTCAGCCGGGGCGTCGAACGCGTTCTCGACCTCGACCCAGCCGTTCGTCGCGTCCACGCGGTACCGCTCGACGTGTCGCGTGTCGAACCCGGACGCGACCCGCGCCGACCGGCCGTCGTCGTACGCCAGCACGCCCGCGAGCTCGGTGTCGACCCCGGCGTCGCGGGTGTCGCCCGCGTGGGCGTACGCCCGGTCGGGGACGCCGAGGACGGCGCGGGCCAGCGAGACCGGATAACACCCGACGTCCATCAGGGAGCCACCGGCGAGTTCGGGGTCGAGTCGGACGTCGTTCGGGCGGTCGTACAGCGGGAACCGGAACGTCGCGGTCACCGTGCGGACGTCGTCGAGCGCCGTCGCGGCGAGCTCCACGGCGCGTTCCGTCCGGGGGTGGTACCGGTACATGAACGCCTCCATCAGGGTGACCCCGCGGCGCTCGCAGTGGTCGACGACGTCTCGCGTCTCGGCGGCGTCGGCCGCCAGCGGCTTCTCGCAGAGGACGTCCAGCCCGGCGTCAGCGGCGCGCTTCGTCCACTCGGCGTGGAGTCCGTTTGGCAGAGGAACGTATACGGCGTCGAGGGCGTCGTCGTCGAGCAGCGCCTCGTAAGAGTCGTAACTGCGGGGGATCGAGTGGCGCGCGGCGAACGCCGCCGCGCGATCGGCGTCGCGGGACGCGACCGCGCCGACCGCGTGGTCGCTGGCGGCGATGGCCGGAACGACGGCCGTGTCGGCGATCCCCGCGGTGCCGAGGACGCCGAACTCGAGGCTGGCCGAGTCGGACGAGTGAGCGCTCATGTCCGCGGCGACGCGGTCCCACCTCAAGTGGTTTGGGTCCCCCGGCGCGGTGTTCGCTCGCCGGCGAGCGCCCGCGTCGACGCGAGATATATCCCTCTCCGAGCCCCATACGTGGTAGATGCGGTCCGACCCGCGAACGGCGCTCCGGCGACTCTACAGACAGGTGACTCCCATGGAAATCACACAGACGCAGGTACGCGAGTACGACCGCCGCGCGCCCGACGGCGGCGAGACCGAGACGGCGACGTTCGGCGTCGGCTGCTTCTGGGGGCCGGACGCGCAGTTCGGCGCGATGGAGGGCGTCGTCCGAACCCGCGCGGGGTACGCTGGAGGTACGAAGCGCGACCCGACGTACCACTCGCTGGGCGACCACACGGAGGTCGTCCAAGTCGAGTTCGACCCCGACCGGACGACGTACCGGGAGATCCTCGAACGGGTGTTCGCGTCGCACGACCCGCGGCGACAGACCCGGAAGGCGCAGTACCAGAACGTCGTGCTGGCCGAGAGCGCGGCCCAGCGGGAGGAAATCGACGAGTTCCTCGCGGGGCGCGGCCTCACCGCCGAGGGGATCGACACGCGCGTCGAGCAGCTGTCGCGGTTCTACCCCGCGGAGGACTACCACCAGAAGTACAAGCTCCGCTCCGCCTCGTCGCTGGTGGACGCGTTCGACGCGGCCGGATACGACGACGAGGACCTGCGCGAGTCGCCGCTCGCCGCCAAGCTGAACGGGTACGCCGCCGGACACGAGGTCGACGTCGCCGAGGAGCTCCCCGCGTCCGGGTGAGTTCGGAATGCGCCCGCCCGTCCGTTTGAAGTCGATTCGCGACCACGTTTTCCTATGGAACTCGCGCCGGGCGTACACGGGCTCCCGCTACACGTATCGATGGACGACCGCGAGGCGACGTTCAATCCGACCGCGGTCGAGACCCCGCGGGGGCTCCTCCTGATCGACGTCAGCTTGCCCGACGAGGTCGACGTTCTCGAAGCCGCGCTCGCGGACGAGGGGCTGGCCCTCGACGACGCGTGGGGGATCCTCGTCACGCATCAGGACGTCGACCACGCAGGCTGCCTGGCGACCGTCGCCGACCGGACCGACGCCGTCGTGTTCGCCCACGAGGTCGAGGCCCCGTACCTAGAGGGCGAGAAGGAGCTCGTCAAGTCCAGCGAGGAGCGACCGATGGCGATCGAGCCGACGACCGTCGACGTCCGACTGACGGGCGGGGAGACGTTCGCGACGGCGGCCGGGCCGATGGTAGTGGTCCCGACCCCCGGTCACAGCCCGGGACACGTGTCGGCGTACTTCCCCGACGCGGAACTGCTCGTCGGCGCAGACGCGCTCAACGTGGTCGACGGCGATCTCGTCGGGCCGCGCCCGGAGGTGACGCAGGACCTCGAGACGGCGCGCGAGAGCGTCGTGACGCTCGCCGACCGCGACGTGGCGGAGACGTTCTGCTTCCACGGCGGGCACGTCGAGGCCGGGACGGAGCGCATCGCGGAGATCGCGGCCGAGCGGTAGCCGTCGCGCCGCGAGCCGACGAGCGGAGTGCGGCGCGATCCGTGTCTTCAAGCCCGACCGGCCGTCACAATTCGTCGTGGACGCGAACGAACTCTCGCTCCGGTCGTACGACCCCCGCGACGACGCGGCCGTGTGGGCGCTTCACGAATGGGCGATGCGGGAGACAGGCGTCGACCCGTCCGACATCCCCGGGACCGACGACCTGCGGTCCGTGACGGCGTCGTACCTCGATTCGGGGGGCGCGTTCGTCGTCGGCGTCGTCGACGCCGATCCGTCGTCGGGCGAACTGCCGGGGGACTCGACGTCGGCACGCGAGGTGGACGAGCTGGCGACGCACGACGGGACGCTCGCCGCGATGGGCGGGTACGTGCCGAACGAGGCCGGGCACGGCGACGAGCGCGACCGATCCGGTGCCGCGGAGCTCCACCGGATGCGCGTCGCGCCGCCGTCCCAGCGCCGCGGCTACGGGCGCGCGCTGCTCGACGAACTGGAGCGGCGGGCCGCCGCCGACGGGTTCGAGACGCTCCTCGCGACGACGTCGACCCGGCAGTCCGCGGCGCTCGACTTCTACGCGAGTCGGGGGTACGAGCGGGCGGCCACCTCGGCCGCGGGCGCGTACGAACTCGTTCACTTCGAGAAGGAACTCTGAGGCCCACTCCGGGGGGAGTCCCCGGAGACGGCGAGTCACCCGGAGAGGTCGAAGTGCTCCGCCGCCGTCTGCATGTCCTTGTCGCCGCGGCCGCAGAGGTTGACTAACAGCGTGTCGTGCCGGTCCTCTTCGGCCAGCTTGGCGGCCAGCGCGAGGGCGTGGGCCGGCTCCAGCGCCGGGATGATCCCCTCGGCCTCGCTCAGTTCGCGGAACGCGGCCAGCGCCTCGTCGTCGGAGACCGCGTGGTACTCCGCGCGGCCCATCTCCTGGAGCGCGGCGTGCTCCGGGCCGATGGCCGGGTAGTCGAGGCCGGCCGAGATGGAGTGGTTCTCGGTGTCGTCGCCGATCGTCTTCGTCTTCATCCCCTGGAAGATCTGCGGCTCCTCCTGTTTCGTCTTCGACAGCGGGGCCGAGTGGTTCGCGTCGTCTGTGCCGCCCGGTTCGGCGCCGTAGAACATCACGTCGTCGTCCTTGAACGCGTGCCAGAGGCCGATCGAGTTCGACCCGCCGCCCACGCAGGCGACGCACGCGTCGGGGAGGTCGCCGTGGAGCTCCTGGATCTGCTCGCGGGCCTCGGTCCCGATGACGGACTGGAACTCGCGGACCATCCGCGGGAACGGGTCGGGGCCGACGACGCTGCCGACGAGGTAGTGCGTCGAGTCGACGTGCTCGGCGAAGTCCTCCAACGCGGCGTCGACCGCCTCCGCGAGCCCCTCGTTGCCGCGGTCGACCGGCTCCACGTCGGCGCCCATGAGGCGCATCCGGAACACGTTCATCTCCTGGCGCTGCATGTCGTGCCGGCCCATGTAGACGGTCGTGTCGAGGTCCAGCAGGGCGCCGACCATCGCCGTCGCGGTGCCGTGCTGGCCCGCCCCGGTCTCGGCGATCAGGCGGTCCTTCCCGGCCCGCTTCGCCAGCAGCGCCTGCCCGAGCGTGTTGTTGAGCTTGTGCGCCCCGCCGTGGAGCAGGTCCTCGTGTTTGAGGTAGATGTCCGCCCCGTACCGCTCGCTGAGCGTCTCCGCGTAGAAGACGGGCGTCGGCCGCCCCGCGAAGTGTTCGAGCAGGTCGCGGAACTCGGCCATGAACTCCTCGTCCGCGACGGCCTCCTCGTACGCCGCCGCCAGCTCAGCCAACGGTTCCTCCAGCGGTTCCGGGACGTGTCGGCCGCCGAACTCGCCGAACTCGCCTGACGTACCCATGCGAAACGGGTGTGGCCGCGGCTCAAAAAAGACGAGGGAACCCCCGGGCGCTGCCGCGGTCGCGACGCCCGCCCGTGGCCAACGATTTGTGTCGCGGCCGAGACGGTGGCGTATGGACCGGTTGGTCTGTTACGACTGCGGCGAGACGTCCCCCGCCGGCGAGGCGGCCCGCTGCGCGTGCGGCGAGCCGCTCTGGTTCGACACCGACGGGACCGAGTTCTCGTGGCCCGACGCGAGCGACGGTGATGGCGGGGTCCGACTCGGACGGGACTTCCTCTGGCGCTACGAGTCCGTCCTGCCCGCGTCGCCGCCGGGCGGTCTCGCAGCCGCCGCCGGGGGCACGCCGCTGTTCCGCGCGCCGTCGGTCGAACCGGCGGACGGCCCGCGGATCCACCTCAAGGTCGAGGGGACCAACCCGACGGGGAGCTTCAAGGACCGCGGGACGGCCGTCGGCATCGGTCGCCTCGACGGCCCGGTCGGGACCGTCTCGCACGGCAACATGGCGCTGAGCGTCGCCGCGCACGCGGCGGCGCTCGACCGGGAGGCCGTGATCCTCGTCGCCGAGGACACCCCGGACTCGCGGCTCGCGATGATCGCCCAGCACGACCCGCACCTGTTCCGGGTCCGCGGGGAGTACGGGCGGCTCTACGAGGACACGCTCGAGCATGACCTCGGGGTCGCCTTCCTCAACTCCGACGCCCCGCTCCGGGTCGCCGGCCAGAAGACGGTCGCGTACGAGATCTGCGAGGCGTTCGCCCCCGACGCGCCCGACGCGATCGTCCTCCCGGTCAGCAGCGGCGGACAGGCGAGCGGGGTGTGGAAGGCGCTCCGCGAGCTGGACGCGGCCGGGTTGCTCCCGGCGGTCCCGCGGATCTACCTCGCGCAGGCCGCTCGGTGCGACCCGATCGCGCGGGCGTTTCGGCGGGGCGACGCGCGCGTCGAGCCCGTGGAGGGCGAGCCAACGGCGGCCGTCTCGATCAACAACGCCGACCCGCCGAGCGGGACCCGGGCGCTGGCCGCCGTACGAGCGACCGACGGGGCCGTCGTCTCCGTCTCGGAGGAGGCGATGCTCGCGGAGACTGAACGGCTCGCCGCCGACGCCGGGGTCTCCGTCGAGCCGTCGTGCGCGGTGGCGACCGCCGCGGTCCGGAAGCTCGCCGCGGCCGGCGAGTTCGGGCCCGAAGACGACGTCGCCGCGATACTGACCGGGTCGGGGTACAAGTACGGGCCGAGCGAGGCCGACGGCTCGACCGTCCGAGAGGTCGACCGCGCCGACGTGCCGGACGCCGTCCGCGAGATCGTGTCGTGAGCGCTCGAACGCGGCCACATCGTTCGACGAGACGGGCGGTGTCGTCTCAGTACCCCGCCAGCGTCTCGTCGCGGGCGTCGGCGAGATGTCGTCTGATGTCCGCCTCGCGCCAGCCGACGGGGGACAGCACGCTCTCGACGGCCCGCACGGCGGCGTCCTCGTACCACTCGGCGTCGTATCGGTCGCCGTCCTCGAACGCCAGTCGGACGCGGGCCGCGCCGCGCGCGTCCGCGTCGACGACCACGTAGCGGACCGTCTGCCCCGGCGCGATCTCGGTCCCTTCGATCCGCGCCCGCTCCAGCGCGGCCGCGGTGAGCGTCTCCATCGTGTAGTCGCCGACGGCCTTCGACACGCGGGTGTCGACGACGAGGTCGGCGGGGTCGACCTCGCCCCCGCGGAGGTCGCGGAGCCGGCGGCGGAGGGCGTCGCAGACCGCCTCCGGCGACCGCGTCTCGTCGAACGCGCGGAGCGCGGCCCGCTGGACCGCCTCGACCCACGCCGCGGTCGAGCGCTGGCGGCCCTCGATCCCCCGGGTCTTGATCGCATCGCCGAGGCCGGTCTCCGGGTACTCCTCTCCGCGTCGCTTTCCGAAGTATCGGGTCAACGCTCCCGATCCGGAGTCCCGGGTCGGACAGAACGCCGTCCAGTCGAACGCGCACTCGTACTCCAGTTCGACGCCGGTCTCGCGACTGATCTCGTCGGCCACCGCCGGGAGCGGCCGCTGCGCGCGACCCTCGGCCGGCGTCACCCAGAGGGAGTCGACGATCCCGTGGAGGACGCGCCAGCCGGCGTCTTCCAGGGCGGCCTTCGCGTCGAGCAGGAGCTCGCGGGCGAACGCGTTGATCGCCTCGTGGCACTCGATGCGGCCGAACTTCGCGTTGCTGAACCCCTGGTAGCCGAAACAGGAGACGAGGATCCACTTGATCGCCGACGAGGCGGCCTCGAGGCGCTCGCGCTCGTCGCCGTCGGCGTCGGCGAGGGCCGCCTTGATCTCGCTCCGCGCGTCGATGAGCGGGCCGAGCACGTCGGGCAGGTAGCCGTCGCGGTCGCAGATCGAGTAGCCGAGCCCCGGGACGTCGTCGGTGTCGCAGCAGCCGCACCGCACCGTCTCGGGCGAGACGTTCCGCGTCCGGATGACGTTCGGGTACAGCGACGCGAAGTCGAGCTCGTGGACGTCCTCGTGGACGCCCACGTCGGGGGCGAGCGTCGTCCCGCCGCGGTCCGCGTCGTCGAGCGTCGAGGCGGGCTTGAACAGCTCCGGCCGCCACGCCCGCCAGGGGACGCGCACGTCGCGGCGGCGCGCCTCGCGTATCTGGATCGCGGTCAGCACGCGCCCGATGGAGGCCCAGCCGAGCTCCTGGAGCGGCAGCCCGGAGCGCGAGACGAGGTCGAGACACCCCGCCAACCCCGACTCGCGGTGGAAGAAGGAGTTCGACTCGTCGACGAGGACGCGGCCGGGCACCGCGTACCGCGCCGGCGAGTGGCCCACCCGCCCGTAGGAGGTGTACGTCGACTCGCCGGCGAGCTTCGTATATCCCGGTCGCCGGCCGAGTTCGAAGTCGACCCCGGCGGCGTCGGCCGCCTCGAACAGCAGCGGAACGAGGTCGGCGGTCGAGACGACCAGCACGTCGGGGTCGCGGTCGTCGAGGACCGCTCGGACGCCCGCGACGACCTCGCCCGGCGACGAGCCGACGGGGTCGCCGTCCACGGAGAGCCGCGGCAGCGACTCGACGCCCGACGCGTGGCGGGGGAGCGTCAGGCGCATCGCCCGGAGGTCGCGGACCGACCGGTCGGGGCCGGCAGGCACGGCCGCGTCGAGGCAGTAGCGCAGCTCCCGCGTCAGGTCGACGTCGTAGCAGGTGTACGCGCTGGGGCGGTCGAACCGCCGCACGCGCCTCGCGATTGTCCGGACGGCGTCGATCGACGCCGCGTCGACGCGCAGGAGCGGACGGGCCGCCGTGCGGAACGTCTGCCGGTGCGACTCGACGCCGAGGTCGGCGACCGCCGCCTGCCCGTCGAGGAACGACCGGAGGGAACACAGCGCGTCAGAGAGCCCGTCGCGGGCGGGCGGCGTCGGGTCGGGGCCGCCCGCGCGGCCGTAGAGGTCGTCGACCGGGTCGCCGACGAACAGCGTCGGTCGGTACCCCTCGCGCACGTCGCGCTCGACGCCGTCCGGCGCGAGCCGCCACTCGGCGACGCGCCCGTCGCCGAGGTGGTCGACCGTGAGGACCACGGCTACGCGTCGGCGAGCCGGTCGAGCCGCGACTCGAGCTCGGCGATGCGGCGCTCCTGTTCGAGCGCGATCGACAGCCACACGGCCGCCAGCGGGTCGGCGTGGTTGTGGTTGCCCGCGGCGTCCGCGCGGTCGCGGGCGTAGCCGAACAGCCGGTCGAACCGGCGCTGGTCCGCGCGGCGCAGCGCGCGGCGGAACGATCCCCAGTCGTCCTCGACCGCCGCCAGTCGGTCGCGGTACGTCGGGTTCGTCCGCCCCATCAGCGGACCCCCGGCGCGGCCGTCTCGCGGTCCGGAGTCGCCGCGCCGTGGAGCCGGGCGCGGTGCGCGAGCACCTCGCGCCAGTACGCGAGCGTCGTCTGGAGCCAGCCGTCCGCCCCGCGGTAGACGAGCGTCTCCGTCTCGCCCGCGGCGTCCGCGAAGCGCGGGCCGAACGACGTCGCCCGGCACGTGAGGTGCGCCTCGGCGGCGCGGCGGAGCGGGCGCGAGAACTCGTCCGCCTCGCGGCGCGTCACGAGGACGGGCGCGTCGTGGACGCGGGCGACCCGCGCGACCGACGCGACCGCGCGGACGAACATGTCTCCGGCCAGTTCGCGGTCGACGTCGGCGGCGCGGTAGCGCGCGTCGAGGCCGGTCGCGAGGACGACCGACGGCGAGTCGCGGGCCGCGAGCCGCCCCGCAAGGCGGTCGAGGAGCGCCGTGTGCTGGTGCGCGGTGAACCCGCGGGCCACCTCGACGCGGTCGAGCACGCGGTCGGCCGGCGCGAGTTCGCGGAGGCGCGTCGTGTTCGCGCGGTTCGCGCCGTCGACCCAGAACGCCGGGCCGTCGCTCCCGAGCACGCGGTCGAGCAGCAGCGCCTGGACGGGCGTGACGCCGAGGTCGTCGTCGACGTCGACGAGCGTGACCCCCGGCGAGAGCTCCGGGAGGTCGGCGGGCGGTCGGTCGGAACGAGTGGACATGGTAGGGACGACAGGGAGATTGGTAAAATGGGTGAGCCATAGGTGGGCGGTGAAAGTGGAAGTGGCGCGTGGCGGGTGGGTCGTCACGGCAAGTCCAGAGACGATCGACGTGCCGACGAGTAGTGTGAAGGCACACTAATTCTATCACGGACACTCACATACCCCCGAGTATGGACAGCGAGCGTGTCGACTCGGAGAGCGCGGTCTCGTGGAACCAAGCGAACATTCCCGCCCACATTCGCCGGGAGCTGGAGATCGATGACGGGACACGCTCCGGTGGCAGATCGAGGACGACGGCACGGTTCGCGTCCGGATCGTTCAACAGCGCAGCGGGACGTTCGCTGACTTCGCCGGGTACGACGGCGGCCGAGAGACGGACGTCGAGACCGAGCACGACGCCTGGGGCGCCGACCCCGAGTAGATGCCTCGGGCGCTGGTCGACACGACCGTGCTCTTCGCGGCGGCTACCGTCGGGACGGCGCGCATGGCGACGCGCTCCCGATCCTCAGGGGGATCGACGCCGGAGAGCTCCCGGAGGCGGTAATCGTAGACTACGTGCCCGCGGAGACGCTCGACGGCCTGACGACGCACGTGGGCCACGACGCCGCCGTCGACTTCCTCGACCGGGTGGAGGAAAACGCGCGGCTCCACGCCGAGTCGCTGACGGCGGACGCGTTCGCGACCGCGAAGGGCCTCTTCCGGCGACACGAGGGGTTCTCGCTCGTCGACGCGTGTCTCGTCGCGTACATGCGGGCCGAGGGGATCGATTACCTGTACGCGTTCGACGGCGGCTTCGACGCCGCCGACGGAATCTCGCGCCTCGACGTCGAGCCGAACCGAACGCTCGCCGAATGCGACGTGTTCGCAGGCCCCACTACGCTTAACCGGTCTGGGCGAGTCATTTCGATCGATCATGAAGAAACTGATCAACGACCCGGACGACGTCGTCGACGAGATGCTCGACGGGATGACCGCGACGTATCCCGACCGCCTGCGACGCCTGCCGGACACGCAGGTGGTCGTCCGCGACGACGGGCCGGTCGACGACAAGGTGGGAATCGTCACCGGCGGGGGCAGCGGCCACGAGCCGACGCACGCGGGGTACATCGGCGATGGGATGCTCGACGGCGCGGCCGCGGGCGACGTGTTCTCCTCGCCGACCGCCGACGAGTTCGAGGCGCTGATCGGCGCCTGCGACGCCGGCGACGGCGTCCTCGCGGTGATCAAGAACTACGAGGGCGACGTGATGAACTTCGAGACCGCCATCGAGCTCGCGGAGATGGAGGGCGCCGAGGTCGAGAGCGTCGTCGTGGACGACGACGTGGCGGTCGAGGACTCGCTGTACACCTCCGGCCGCCGCGGCGTCTGCGGGACGATCCTCGTCCACAAGGTCGCGGGCGCGAAGGCCGCGCAGGGCGCCGACCTCGGCGAGGTCAAGCGCGTCGCCGAGAAGGTGGTCGACAACGTCGGCACGATGGGCACCGCGCTCACCTCCTGTGTCACCCCGGAGAAGGGCGAGCCGACCTTCGACCTGAGCGACGACGAGATCGAACTCGGCATCGGGATCCACGGCGAGCCGGGCACGGAGCGCACGGAGACGATGCCCGCCGACGAGATCACCGAGCACCTGACCGAGGCGGTCCTCGACGACCTCGACCTCGACGAGGGCCAAGAGGTGCTCACGATCGTCAACGGCATGGGCGCGACGCCGCAGATGGAGCTGTTCGTCGTGAACCGCCGGCTACAAGAGCTGCTCGGCGAGCACGGCTTGGAGACGTACGACGCGTGGGTCGGCGACTACATGACCTCGCTGGACATGGCCGGCGCGTCGATCACGGTCTGCGCGGTCGACGACGAGCTGAAGGAGCTGTTCGACGCGCCGGCCGACACCCCGGCGCTGACGACGAAATGACCGAGGACGGGGCGGCGGCCGTCGCGGCCGTCGCGGCCGTCGCCGAGCGCATCGAAGCGGAGCGCGACCACCTGACCGAACTCGACTCCGCGATCGGGGACGCCGACCACGGCGGGAACATGGCGCGCGGCTGGGCCGCGGCGGCCGAGGCCGCGCGCGACCTCGACGACCCCGATACCGGGACCGTCGCGAAGACGGTCGGCAAGACGCTGATGAGCGAGGTCGGCGGGGCCTCCGGCCCGCTGTTCGGCGGGTCGCTCGTGTTCGCGGCGGCGGAGCTCGACGGCGGCGTCGACGCCGAGACCGCCGTGGCGTTCGCCGAGACGTACCTCGAGAAGGTCGAGGACCGCGGTGACGCGCGCGTCGGCGACCAGACGATGGTGGACGCGCTCACGCCCGCGGTCCACACGTTCAAGAAGTCGATCGAGACCGACGACCTCCCGCCGATCGAGGCGCTCGCGAAGGCGGTCGACGCCGCGGAGCGCGGCGTCGCGTTCACCGTCCCGATCCGCGCGCGGAAGGGGCGCGCCTCCTACCTCGGCTGGCGCTCGGTGGGCCATCAGGACCCCGGCGCGACGAGCACGCTGTTCATCCTCGAAGAGCTGCTCGCCGTCGCCGCTGACCGACTGGGCGTCGACGCGCCGGAGACGGACGCGACGTCGCCGACGATCCCGGACGAGGACCCCGACGAAGGGGCCTCAGAGGACGACTGATGGTCGGGATCGTCGTCGTCTCGCACAGCGAGCGCGCCGCCGAGGGGATCTCGGAGATCGCCGCCGAGATGGCCGGCGACACTCGCATCGAGCCGGTCGGGGGCGACGGGCAGGGCGGGATCGGCACCGTCCCCGACGCGATCGAGGCGGCGATCGACGCCGCGGCCGGCGGCGACGAGGGCGGCGACGCGGGCGACCTCGACCCGGTCGTCGTCCTCGTCGACCTCGGCAGCGCGGTGATGAACGCGGACGTCGCCGTCGAGTTGAGCGACGCGGAGGCGACCATCGCCGACGCGCCCGTCCTCGAGGGCGCGGTCAACGCGGCGGTCGCGGCCACCGACCCGTCGGCCACGGTCGAGTCCGTGCGCGAGCAGGCGGAGGCGGCCCGCGACGTCGACAAGCTCTGACCTCGGGGCCGCGGCGAGCGCCCGGGCGGGCCTACGCCCCGCGCTGGTCGAGCCCCAAGACGTCGAGCACCTCGGCGCGCGTCTCGCAGGCGACCGCGTCGGCCGCGAGCGACCGCGCGGCGGCGGCGTCGACCTCGCGGGCCCGCCGTTTCACGTCTGGGACCGTCACCGCGCTCATGCTGAGTTCGTCGAAGCCCAGTCCGACGAGTAGCTCCGTCAGCGCCGGGTCGCCGGCCATCTCGCCGCACATCCCGACCCACGCGTCGGTCCCCCCGACGGCCGCGGTCGTGCGGTCGAGCGCGCGCAGCACCGCCGGGTGGAGCGGGTCGTGGTGGTCGGCGACGGCGTCGTTGCCGCGGTCGGCCGCCATCACGTACTGCGCGAGGTCGTTCGTCCCGACGCTCAGGAAGTCGAGGCGCTCGGCGAGCGCGTCCGCGAGGAACGCCGCCGCCGGCGTCTCGACCATCGCGCCCAGCTCGGGCACCGCGTGGGAGACGCCCTCGTCGGCGAGGTCGGCGGCGACCGACTCGACTGTCGCGACCGCGCGCTCGACCTCCTCGACCCGCGTGACGAGGGGGAACATCACGGCGAGCCCGTCGCCGTGCTCGGTCGCCGCGGCGCGGAGCAGCGCCCGGAGCTGCGTCCCGAAGAGGTCGCCGTGCTCGCCGAGCGACAGGCGGATCCCGCGCCGCCCGAGGAACGGGTTCGGCTCGTCCGGCAGGTTGAGGTAGGGGACCGGCTTGTCCCCGCCGACGTCGAGCGTCCGGACGACGACGCGGTCGTCGGGGAACGCCGACAGCGCGGCCGTGACCGCCTCGAACTGCTCGTGCTCGGTCGGTGCCGCCTCGCGGTCGACGAAGAGGAACTCGGTCCGGAACAGCCCGATTCCGTCCGCCCCGCGCTCGGTCGCCGGGGCCAGTTCGGCCTCGCCGCCCACGTTGGCCGCGACCTCGACCGGGCGACCGTCGGCCGTCTCGACGCGCTCGCGGACCGCCTCCGGGCCGGACTCGACCGCCGCGGCGCGGCGCGTCTCGTCGGGGTCGACGACGACCGTGCCGGCCTCCCCGTCGACGAGGAGGGTCTCCCCCGTCGCGATCGATTCGAGATTCGGGCCGACGCCGACGACCGCGGGGATCGCGAGCGACCGCGCGATGATCGCGGCGTGGGAGGTGCGACCGCCCTCGACCGTCGCGATCCCGGCGACCGCGTCGGGGTCGAGCGCGGCGGTGTCGCTCGGGGTGAGCCGCTCCGCCAGCAACACCGTCCCCTCGGGGAGCGCGCCGAGGTCCGGGGGCGAGCGGGCCGCGGCCGATCCCAGTGACTCGCCCGAGTCGGGGCCGGACGTCGCGTCCGCTTCGCCGGCCCCGACGAGGAGCGCGCGGAGCAGGCGGTCGCGGACGTCCCGCAGGTCGTCGGCGCGCTCGGCCATCCGGCCCTCCATCCCCTCGAACTGCGCGACCGCCCCGTCGAACCGGTCGGCGACGGCGTGTGCCGCGGGCGTCCCGTCGCGGATCGCGGCCTCGACGTCGTCGATTATCGTCGGGTCGTCGAGGAAGCCCTCGTGGGCCTCGAACACCGCCGCCTCGTCCTCGCCGACGCGCTCGGCCGTCCGGTCGCGGGCGTCACGCAGCGCTTCGCGGACCGCGTCCCGGGCCGCCTCGTACCGCGCTAGCTCCGCACCGGGATCGACGGACGCCGGGTCCGGGCGGTCGGGGAGCGTCAGGTCGGCGTCCGGGCGGTACCAGCGCGCCGCGCCGACGCCCGACCGAGGCGTGCTGCCGATCCCGTCGAGCGTCCTCACGGCGCGTCCTCCGTGTCGTCGCCCGCGCCGTCGGGGGACTCCTCGACCGGACTCGTGAGCAGCTCGCAGACCGCGTCGAGCGCCGCCTCGGCGTCCGGCCCCTCGGCGACCACGCGGACCGACTCACCGTGCTCGACGTTAAGCCCGCTCACAGAGAGCATGCTGTCGGCGCGGACGAGCCCGTCGTCGTCGCGGCCGATCGACACCTCTGCGTCGAATCGGTTCGCCGTCTGTACCAGCTTCGAGGCGGGTCGGGCGTGGAGTCCGGCTTCGGGTTCGACGGTGACGGTCCGTTCCATACGGGGCCGTTCGACGCCGGTCGATAAGAGCTGATCGGGCGTTCAAGGGGCGGCCTGCTTCGTCGAGATCAGCTCGATCACGTCGCGGTGGGAGAGCTCGTTGTCGGTCCCGACCTGCCGGCCGCTCCGGCAGTCGGTGCCGTGGAGGAGCCCCTCGCCGATGTCCGAGTGGATGTGGTACGCGAAGTCCTCGGTGGTCGACCCCTCGGGGAGGATGAAGCAGTCGCGGAAGACGCCCTTCTCGTCACTGCTCCCGTTCGCGGAGCCGGGGAAGACGGCGATACAGCCCAGCACGTCGAAGACGGCGGCCTCGAGCGCGCCCTGGACGCCCGTCCCGTCGTACTCGGCGACGAACTCGCCGATCTGATCGAGGCCGGCCTTCTGCTCGCCGGAGACGTCGCCGACGACCTCGAACGCGTCGTCGCCGGGCGTGTAGTCGACGACGCCGGCGTCGTCCGCGTTTTTGAGGGCTTTCTCCGCGTGGGCGCTCGCTGGGACGAACGAGAGGTGGTCGTAGTCGGGGTCGCTCGTGATCTCCGCCCAGTTGGCCTGCGCCTCGGGCGTGTCCATCTTGTTGGCGGCGATCACCATCGGCTTCGTGCGCTTGCGGATCTCGCGGGCCAGTTCGACTCTGTCCGTCTCGTCCCAGGTGTCCGGGTCGAGTTCGAGCTCCTCGGCGAGGATGACGCGCTTCATCCGGTCCTTGTCGATGCCGAACGCGGACATCTGGTCGGCGAGCTCCTCCTCGATCGCCGCGTCCGCGCCGTGGTAACGCGTCTCGAACTTCTCTAAGCCCTTCTCCAACACGTCGAGGTACCACGCGTCGAGCTCCTCCTCTAAGAAGTCGATGTCCTCACGGGGGTCGTGGCCCTCGGTCGCCTCGCCCTCGATGTCGGTCTTCCCCGAGAAGTCGACGACGTGGATCAGCACGTCGGTCTCGTTGAGGTCGGTGAGGAACTGGTTGCCGAGGCCGCGCCCCTCGTGTGCGCCCGGGACGAGCCCGGCGACGTCGACCAGCTTCACGGGGACGAACCGCGTCCCCTCGCGGCAGACGCCGACGCTCGGCGTACACGTCTCGTCGAACTCGGGCGCGGCGCAGTCGACGCGGACGTACGCCTCGCCGACGGTCGGGTCGATGGTGGTGAACGGGTACGCGCCCTCGGGCACGTCGTTCATGGTCGCGGCGTTGAAGAACGTCGACTTCCCCACGGAGGGCTTGCCGACGAGACCGATCCGGTAACTCATTACCATCGGTGCGCGACGCGGCGTAAAAAGCGATGCGAGACGCGCCGTGGCGTGGGGATCGGTGACGAAGAACGTCGGCCGGGGGCGCCGGCGAGAAACCGGCAAGAACAAAGGGTTATCAGTGGTCGGATTCATGCTACACGTGAACATGCCCCTATATGATCGGATTCTGGTCCCGACCGACGGCTCCGAAGAGGGGGAGCTGGCGGTGTGTCACGCGCTCGACCTCGCCGCGGTCCACGGGGCCTCGGTGCGCGCGATCTACGTGGTCGACACCGCGCGGTACGCCGGGATGCCGATGGAGACAACGTGGGAGGGCGTCGGCGACCTTCTGTACGACGACGGCGAGGCGGCGCTCGAGACGGTGTGCGAACTCGCCGCCGACCGCGGGGTCGACGTCGAGACGTCCGTCGTCGACGGCTCGCCGAGCCGCGAGATCATCACCCACGCCGAGCGGGCGGGCTGCGACCTCGTCGTGATGGGGACCCACGGGCGCGGCGGGATCGACCGCCTGCTCCTCGGCAGCGTCGCGGAGAAGGTGGTCCGGGGCTCGTCGATCCCGGTGTTGACCGTCCGGATCGGCGAGGACGGCGAGGTCGCGACCGCGGCGGAGTCGGCGACCGCCGGGACCGAGGTCGACGAGTCGGCGGCCGCTCCGGGAACCGAAGCGGACGGCTCGGTATCGGACGCGACGGAGACCGGGTAGCGGGCCGGGCCGGAGCGACCGGCTCACGCCGCGTCGCGGAGGTGTTCGCAGTCGCCCGCGTGGACGCGCTCGCGACCCTCGTCGGTGTCGACCACGAGCGCGCCCGGCTCCGCCACGTCGACCGCGGTTCCCTCCACGACCCCGTCGGCGGTGTCGACCCGGACGCGCCGGCCGAGCGTGCTCGCCCGCTCGCGCCACGCGGAGAGGACCTCGTCGAGCGCGCCGGGCGAGGCGGTCAGCGCCGCGTAGCGTTCGAGCAGCGTCGCCGCGAACCGCCGCCGGTCGATCGGGCCGCCGCGCTCCGCCGACAGCGACGTCGCGCCCGCGGGCAGCGTCTCGGGGTCGATGTTCGCGTTCACGCCGACGCCGACGACGAGCCAGCCGACCCGGTCGGCCTCGCCCTCCATCTCCGTGAGGATCCCCGCCAGCTTTCGGCCGCCGCGACCGGTCGGGTCGTCGTCCGCCGAGCCGCCGCCGTCGCCCCCGACGAGGACGTCGTTCGGCCACTTGATCCGCGCGTCGACGCCCGCCTGCCGGGCGGCGTCGGTCGTCGCCACCGCGGCCGCGAGGGTGAAGAGCGGCGCGCGCGCCGTCGGCACGTCGGGTCGCGTCAGGACCGAGAGCCAGACGCCGCCGCTCGGCGCGACCCACTCGCGGTCGAGCCGGCCCCGGCTCCCGGTCTGCTCGTCGGCGACCACGGCGACGTCGGCGGCCCCCTCCGCGGCGAGCTCGCGGGCGCGCTCGTTCGTCGACGCGATCCGGTCGTGGTACGCCACGGAGTACGGGGCGTCGAGTCCGAACGCGATCCCCGGCCCGGAGTAGCCCGGGTCGTCGGGGGCGACGTACCCCTCCGAGGTCGACTCGACCGCGAACCCGTCCTCGCGGAGCCCCTCGACGGCCTTCCAGACCGCCGCCCGGGAGACGCCGAGCGACTCGGCGAGGGCGGGCCCGGAGACCGGGCCGTCGTCGGCAGCGAGGGCGTCGAGCAGCGCGCGCCGCGTGTCCATACCGCCCGATCCGCCGCCCGGGCCGAAAGCCGTTCCGGGTCCGAGACGCTTTGTGCCCGGCGCGCGAAGCGTCGCACATGACCGAAGCCGACCGCGACGGCGAGCGCGGACGAGCAGACGGCGGGCCCGAGACGGTCCCGCTCGTCGTCGTCGACGGCGACGAGCGCGTCGAACTGAGCGTGGAGCGCGGTCGCAACCTCCGCCGCGCCCTGCTCGACGCCGACCTGTCGCCGTACGCGGCCGCGACGCGCCGATTGAACTGCGGCGGGCGGGGGATCTGTGCCACCTGCGGCGTCCGCGTCCGCGAGGGACCGGTGGCCGACCACTGGCACGACCGCCTCGCCGAGCGGTTCGGCTACCCGCGGCTCTCCTGTCAGATCGCGGTCGACCGCCCGACGACGGTCGCGCTCGTCGACAAGCGCGTGTGGGGCGGGCGGCGGCCGAGCGACGGCGAGTAGGCCCGCGACCGGCGGCCGGGGACACCGCGTTTCCGGTGAAACGGCGAACGGTAGCGCGTCACACGCGACCGCGCGGCGGCGACCGGCGCAAAAGCCAAGTCCGCGGGCCCGAACCGTTCGGTATGCAACCCTCCAAGGAGCGCGAGTCGTCCGAGGACGACCCAATGGACGACCTCGACGACCTCCTCGACGACGACCTGGCGGGCGGCGAGGGTGACTCCGACGCCGACGCAGGCGCCGGCGGCGTCGCGACCCCCGAGTCGACGGCGGGGAGCGAGGCCGGCTCCGGGGACGCCGGCCGGATCGGCGCCTCGGGGCGGTGGTTCTCGGCGAAGGCGTTCGGCCTCGCGCTCGTCACGGTCGCGGTCGGCGTGTTCGTCGGGAGCCTGATCCCGCTCATCGGAGGGACGGTCGGGACCGCGGGCGGCGTGTTCCTCGCCGCGTTCCTCCTCGGCATAGTGCTGTCGACGCGCCGGTACGCCGAGACGGGGGTCGCCGGGGCCGCCGCGGGCGCGACGAGCGCGGTGACGAGCGTCCTCGGCGTCGGCTTCCTCCCGATCGGGATCGACTACCTCTCGCAGTGGGGGCTCCCGCTCGTCGCGGTCGGCGGCGGGGTCGGCCTCGCGCTCGCGCTCCTCGGACACTACTTCGGCCGGGACCTCCGCGCGGGACTGAGCCGGGACGTCGAGGGCTGACCGGTCGGCCGCGGGCGCTCTTCCGATGGGGTCGAGTCCCCGAGCGCTACCCGAGCAGGCGGTCGAGTCCGACGTAGTCGGCGATCTCCTCGCGTTCCAGGGCGAGGAAGCCGGCGAGGATCGCGACGAACCCGATCAGCGCCTCGGCGTCGACGAGGTGCCCGAGCAGGGCCCAGCTGCCGACCGCGGCGACGACCGGCTCCGCGTAGCCGACGAGGTGGAGCTGCGACGGCCCCACGGCGTCGAGCAGCGCGAAGTACAGCAGGAACGCGACCACGCCGGAGAGCAGCGTCAGGTACGCGAGCGAGGCGATCGCCGTCTGGTTCCAGACGATCGCGGCGGGCGATTCGCCGATCGCGACGGCGGCGACCAGCAGCTGCCCCGCCCCGATCACCATCGCCCAGCCCTGGAGCGCGGCGACCGGGAGGTCGGTGCGGAGCGGACGCAGAAGGACGGCGCCCAGCGAGAAGGCGACGGTGGCGACGAACGCGAGCGCGACGCCGACGACGGCCGCGCTGCCCAGCCCGGCGGCGGTCGGGTCGGCGATCACGACCACCCCGACGATCCCGAGCGCGAAGCCGCCGATCTCGACGGGGCCGAGGCGCTCGTTCGGGAGGAGCGCGGCCGCGAAGACGGCGGTCAACACCGGCGCGAGACTCACGACGACCGCGGCGACAGCCCCGGAGATCCGCACCTCGCCGAGGTAGAGGAAGCCGTGGTACGCCGCGATCACGAACGTGCCCGCGACGGCGACGCCGAGCCATTCGTCCCGGTCGCGCGGGAGCCACCGGTCCGCGGCGACCGCGGCGTAGCCGAGCACGACCGCGCCGGCGACGACGTACCTGACGCCTGCGAACAGCAGCGGCGGGAAGTAGTGGAGGCCGGCTTCGATGGCGACGAAGGAGGTTCCCCAGAGCGTCGCGAGCAGCAGGAACGCGGCGACGATCGCTTCCGGAGTGGAGAGGAGGTTTCTGAGATTCACTGGATAGCAGTTCGAAATACGCAGAGATAGTTAAACTATACTTTCGAATTGGCCGCAATTCGGGATGAAGAATCAGACATACGAATCAGATCCGATTCGAGCCCCGAACCGCGCCCACATCTTGGAGCAGAGTCCAACCCTGTCGGCCGACATATACAACCGGTCGGGGGTCGATCCGGGGGTATGGACGAGCGCGACGTGCGGCTGTTGAAGGCCATCTCCGACCTGGGGACCGGGAGCCCGGAGCGACTCCACGAGGAGACGGGCATCCCGGTGTCGACGATCCACTACCGCCTGAACAACCTCCGCGAGGACGGCGTCATCGAGAACGACCTGTACGACCTCGACCACGAGGCGCTCGGGCTCGGCGTCACGGTCATCGTCGAGGTGCTCGCGAGCTACGAGGGCCCGTACGAGGAGTTCGCGGACGAGCTGCTGGCGGTCGAGGGCGTCACGGAGGCGTTCTTCACGATGGGGGAGACGGACTTCGTCGTCCTCGCGCGGCTCTCCTCGTCGGACACCGTCGAGCGGCTGATCAGCGACTTCGAGGCGATCCCGGAGGTCGAGCGGACGAACTCGACGTTCACCATCGCCGCGCTGCGCGACGAGTCGCGGGCGCCGGCGACGTACGACCTCGACACGCTGATCGAGGAGCTAACGGACTGACCCCGGGACTCAATCCGTATCCGGGACCAGCGAGGCCCCGACCGAGCGCTCGACGTACAGGAGCGCGACGAGCCCCAAGATTACGACCCCGTAGGCGACGGCGGCGAACAGCGCGTCCTGCGTCGTCGAGTACTCCGAGGTGCGGAAGATGATCACCTTTCGGACCATGGCGATGACGCCGGTGTAGATCACCAGCCTGACGATCCGCCGCGTGTCGCTCTGCTCGATGTACGCGACGACCGTCTGGTACACCTCGACGATGATCAACAGCAGCAGGCCCGTCTCGATGAAGCTGATGACCACGTCCGGGTCCGTGATCTCTCCCGTCGGGACGGACTCCACGATCTGGAGGGCGAGGTCGACGACGCCGATGCCGAACAGGAGCGCGAACAGCGCCGCGGCGGCGAGTTCGACGCCGTGGACGAACCGGCTCGTCGCGTCGGAGACCCGTTCACTGCGCGTACGCGGGGCGGACGGGCCGTCGGCCTCGTCGATGGTGAGCGAGTCGGTCGAGCGATCGGTCGCGGACGAGTCGTCCATCGAGTGTTCCTCACACTGTCAGACGGCCCCGCGACACGTAAAGAACGGGGGAAACTACGTCCGGATCGGGGAACGAAATTCGTCGCCGCCCGAGATCGCTACGACCGTTTTCCGATCTCCTCGCGCAACACGTCGGAGACGACCTCCCCGTCGGCCTTCCCGCGAAGCGCGCCCATGGCCTCGCCCATGAGCCCGGAGAACGCGCCCATCCCCTCGGCCTCGATCTGGTCGGCGTTGCGCTCGACGACCTCGACGACCGCCTCGCGCACTTCCGTCTCGCTCACGCCAGAGAGCCCCGCGTTCTCGACGGCCTCGGCCGCCGACAGGTCGGGGTCCTCGGCGAGCGTCGTCAGCACCTCGGGGACGCCCTCCTTCGCGAGGTCGCCGTCCTCGACGAGGTCGAACAGCGCGAGGAAGTGGTCGTCGGTGAGGTTCTCGACGGGGGCCCCGTCGCGGCGGATCTCCGTCGTCGTCGACTCCAGCGTCGTCGCCGCGAAGGTGGGGTCGACGCCGCGTTCGATCGCCGCCTCGAACAGGGGGAACCGCTGGCCGAACGCGACCTGCTCGGCGAGGCCGGCGTCGAGCCCGAACTCGTCGGCGTACCGCGCCGCCTTCTCGTCGAGCAGTTCGGGGGTCTCGACGTCCGACGGGTCCGGCTCGACCGGCGGCACGTCGGTCTCGGGGTACATCCGCGCGGCGCCCGGGAGCGGCCGGAGGTAGCGGGTAGTCCCGTCGTCGTTCGCGCCGCGTGTCTCCTCGGGGACGCCCTCGATGGCGATCTCGGCGCGCTCCGCGGCCGCCTCGATCGCGAGGTCGGCGGTCTCGGGGTCGGCCGCGACGATGGCGACCGCGTCCGCCTCGCCCGCGCCGACCGCGTCGCGCAGCGCCTCGACCTCGGCCTCGGTCACGCCGTACGCCGGCAGCTCGTCGGTGTGGAAGATGCCGCCCGCGCCGTGGCGCTTCGCGTGGTCGGACAGCTCCGTGCCGAGCCGGCGGTCGGGCTGGATCTCGCGGCCGACGAGGCCGTCGAAGCCGTAGAGCGGCACCGCCGTCACCTTCCCGCCCGAGTCGAGCGCGCCGCGGACGACGCCGGACTCGGTGTCGGCGAACACGTCGGTCGCGTCCGTCACGTCGCCGACGCTCGCGTCGCGCTCGCGGAGCTCGTCCCGGATCTCTAGGAGTTCGGCCTGTCGGCCGACCTCGCCGCGGACGATGTCCTCGATCCCTTGGAGGTCCTGAACGCCCTTCACCTCGACGCGGGCGCCGTCGGCGATGGAGACGTTCACGTCCTGGCGGATGGTGCCGAGGCCGCGCTTGACCGCGCCGGTCGAGCGCAGCAGCATCCCGATACGCTCGGCCGCCTCCCGCGCGCCCTCGGGGCTGCGGATGTCCGGGCCCGTGCCGATCTCGACGAGGGGGACGCCGAGGCGGTCGAGCGAGTAGACGACGCCGTCCTCGGTCTCCTCGACGCGCTTCGCGGACTCCTCTTCGAGCATGAGGTCGACGACGGACACGGAGCCGGACTCGGTCTCGATCTCCCCGTCCTGACCGAGCAGGATGGAGCGCTGGAAGCCGGAGGTGTTCGAGCCGTCGATGACGAGCTTCCGCATGACGTGCGCCTGGTCGACGACGGAGAGGTCGAGCAGGTCGGCGATCTGGAGCGCCACGGCGAGCGCCTCGTCGTCGACGCGACGGGGCGGCTCGTCGTCCTCCTCGACGAGACAGGTCGTGTCGTACGCGAGGTAGGTGAACTCGCGGTCGACGCGGCTCTCCTCCATCGCGGCGTCGTCGAGCTCGCCCAGTTCGCTCTTCGTCGGGTGGAGCTGACGGGTGATCTCGCGGGCGGCCTCGTCCGGGTCGCGCTCGACGGTCGGGGAGTCGCAGAACAGCTTCGTCTCCGTGTCGAGCTGCTGGTGGATCTCCAGCCCGGCGACGAGCCCCAGTTCCTCGTAGTCGTACTCGGGGGTCGCGTCCGTACTCATTACGCCACACTCCGACGGCGCGCGACTAAAAGGGTGGCAGTTCGCGCGGGCGATGCGGATCGAGATCACCGAGGTTGTTGGTAAATGACCAGGCGGTGGCGCGTGCCGGTGAGCGGCCACAGGCCGCGAACCGCACGCGCGAGGGAGTCAGTCGGTCGGAGCGAAGCGGAGGCCGACTGACGAAGCTGGGGAGGCGTGAGGTGCGGTGCCGTGCGGGGTGGGACTCAAAGGGGCAGCCTCCCGGCTGGGGCTTCGGAGGTGGCAACCGTCGATCCGAAATCAACGGCTCGGTTGAGATCCTCAACCGGTGAGATGTTCTTGGAGCCGCGCTGAATGTAGCGCGCAAGTCGGTCTCCGAATTTCCTGTTAACAAGTGACAAATATAAGAAAACTTATGACATCGTGTACCCTCTACTGTTTGATTATGTATTCAGAGAAACGCAACAACCACCGAAATACTGTGCCACGTCCGACCATCAGCCGCCGGTCACTACTCGCAGCGAGCGGGGTTATCGTAGTTGGGGGACTCGCTGGCTGTCTGAATCAAGTTGCGTCGTCAGTGACGGACACGGGCTCGTCGCCTGCGGCAGTGTTCGCAGGGACAGACTGGAATGATGATGA
>NZ_CAKZRO010000143.1 GCF_937146585.1 uncultured Halorubrum sp.
CGAGCGCTCATCGCGTCCCTCGCGCGTGCTCCTCGTGGCCGCCTCTGGCGGCCACTCGGAGGCACGCGCCGACCGCGGGCTGGTATATGGACTGTCGCTGCACCCCAAGCCCTGAATCCCCGACGAGACCGTTCCTCACGAACGTTCACTCGGGAGCGACTCAACCGGATGGCTTTTTCCGGCGGTACGTCGAAGCCGGCGGTATGCGAAACGCCAAGATCGTCTGTACGATCGGTCCCGCCTCGGACGACCGGGACACGATCCGCGGCCTCGCCGACGCGGGGATGTCCGTCGTCCGCCTCAACGCCAGCCACGGGACGACCGACCACCGGGAGACCGTCATCGAGCGCGCCCGCGCCGTCGACGAGGAGATCGACGACCCGCTCGCGGTGATGGTCGACCTGAAGGGTCCGGAGGTCCGGACGGCCGAGATCGACGAGCCGATCGCGCTCGCCGAGGGCTCCGAGGTGACCTTCTCCGAGGGCGACGACGCGACGCCCGAGCGCGTCGGCCTCACCCACTCGATCGGGGCCGCCGACCCGGGCGACACGATCCTGCTCGACGACGGCCGCATCGAGTGTCGGGTCGAGCGCGTCGACGGCGAGTCCGTGGTCGCGTCGGTCCTCTCCGGCGGGAAGCTCGGCTCCCGGAAGGGCGTGAACCTGCCGGGCGTCGCCATCGACGTCGACCTCATCACCCCGGAGGACGAGGCCGAACTCGACCTCGCGGCCCGGACGGACGCCGACTTCGTCGCGGCCTCGTTCGTCCGCGACGCGGACGACGTCTACCGGATCGCCGACGAGCTGGACGCCCACGGCGGGGACGACATCCCGATCGTCGCGAAGATCGAGCGCGCCGGCGCGGTCGAGAACCTGGAGGGGATCGTCGAGGCGGCCGACGGCGTGATGGTCGCCCGCGGTGACCTCGGCGTCGAGTGCCCGCTAGAGGACGTCCCGGTGATCCAAAAGCGGATCATCCGGACCTGCGTCAACGAGGGCGTCCCCGTCATCACGGCGACGGAGATGCTCGACTCGATGGTCTCCTCGCGGCGGCCGACCCGCGCGGAGGCCTCCGACGTGGCGAACGCCGTCCTCGACGGCACCGACGCCGTGATGCTCTCCGGCGAGACCGCGGTCGGCGAGGACCCGGTCAACGTCGTCGAGACGATGGACCGGATCGTCCGACAGGTCGAGGCCAGCGGCGAGTACGCGGAGACGCGCGAGCAGCGCGTCCCGACCGCCGAGGAGGGGTCCCGCACCGAGGCGCTGGCGCGCTCGGCGCGCTACCTCGCGCGCGACATCGGCGCCTCGACGGTGGTCGCCGTCTCCGAGTCGGGCTTCACGGCGCGCAAGACCGCGATGTTCCGCCCGGGCGTGCCCGTCGTCGCGACGACGCCGGACGACCGCGTCCGCCGACAGCTCGCGCTCTCGTGGGGAGTCCGCCCCGTCCTGACCGAGTACGCGAACGACATGGAGGCGATCCTCGACAACGCCGTCGACGCCGCGCTCGACCGCGGCGGTGCTGCGTCCGGCGATACCCTCGTGGTCCTCTCCGGGATGCTCACCGAGCTGGAGGGGACGAACACGACGAACACCCTGAAGGTCCACGTCGCCGCCGAGACCCTCGTGACCGGGAAGGGGGCCGTGGCCGGCCGCGTGGCCGCCCCGGTCCACCGGACCGAGGACGGCGACCTCGACGCGCTCCCCGAGGACTCGGTCGTCGCGCTGGGCCCCGACTTCGACGGGGAGTTCGACGGCGACCTCGGCCGGATCGCCGGCATCGTCGACGCCCGCGAGGGGATGACCGGCTACCCCGCCGTCGTCGCCCGCGAGCTGGGCGTCCCCATGGTCTCCGGCGCCCATCTGCCCGAGTCGGTCGCCGAGGGAACCACGGTGACCGTCGACGGCGAGCGCGGCGTCGTCTACGACGGCGACGTGCTCCGCGCGGCCCGCGAGCGATAGGTCCTCGACGTCCGTCGCGCCGCGGCCCGGGGCGCGACCCGCAGTGCGTCCCTCCGAGGCGGAGCGCCCGCCAGCCATTTATTACGGAGTCGCGTACGTGCGCCCATGAGCGACGAATCCGGCGACGGTCCCCGCGACGACGCCTCGCCTCCCGACGCCGGGGACGCCCCGGTCACCGGCGACCGGAGCCGGGCCAACGACGCGGGCGACGAGCAGCCGGACGGCGGGACCGAGTGGCGCTTCTCGGTCGACGACGTCGGGCCGGACGGGATCACCGAGGACACCGCGACCCCGGAGGACCGGCCGATCGAACCGGGCGACGTCACGCTCGAACACGCGGCGTTCGTCGTCCTCGGCGTCGCCCTCACCGTCGGCTCGCTGCTGGTCGGGTTCTGAGCCGGACGGCGCGGGCCGGGGGCGACCGGCGACTCGCCGGACGCCGCGGCCGCCCCGTACCATCACTTATCAGTACGCGGCCGTAGGACCGAACATGAACGCGCTGGCACAGGCCGGGCTCCTCTCGCCGGACACCCTCCCGCTCCTGCTTTTGACCGCGGGGCTGCTGCTCTCGATGGCGGAGGCGCTCGCGCCGGGGGCGAACTTCATCGTCGTCGGCATCGCGCTCATCGGCGCGGGGCTCGGCGGGCTGGTGTTGACCTCGCTCGGCGTCGCCGGCGCCCTCCTCACCCTGTTCATGGCGCTTCTGACGCTCGCGTTCGGCGCCGCCGCCTTCTACGGCTACCACGAGTTCGACCTCTACGGCGGGAAGGGCCAACAGCAGACCAGCGACAGCGACTCGCTGAAGGGGAAGACCGGGACCGTCACGGAGCGCGTGACGCCCACGGGCGGCGAGGTGAAGCTCGCCGGCGGCGGGTTCAGCCCCCATTACTCCGCCCGGTCGATGGAGGGGACGATAGACGAGGGCGAGGAGGTGATGGTGGTCGACCCCGGCGGGGGGAACGTCGTCACCGTGGAGTCGATGGGGTACGTCGAAGACGACATCGACCGCGAACTGGCGGCCGACCGCGCGCGGAAGGCCGCCGCGAGCGAGGCCGAGGAGACCGACGCCGACGCGGAGACCGAACTCGACCGGGAGTGACGCGGCCCGCGTGAGGCGTCGGATCGGTCCCGGACCGCGGTCGCCGCCACCGAGCGGAAAAGCACTTGTCCGTCGGCGGCGATGACCCGCCGATGCCCTCCCCGTTCGCCGCCCTCGCGAGTCTGCCCGGCAGCCTCATCGACCGCGTCCGCGACGCCTTCGGCTCCCCCCGAGCCGGGACCGTCGCGGTCGCGATGCTGGTCGTCGTCACGATCGGCACCAGTGTCGGAATCATCGCGCTCGGGGCCGTCTTCGACGCGACGGTCGACCAGCAGATCACGGTCGACAACCCGGATCGCCCCTCGGAGTCGACCTGCGAGACGTTCGGCGACGACCCCGACTCCGTGATCGGCGAGCAGTGCGACGAGCCGAAGCGGATCGAGGTCGACGCGGGCGAGGAACTACGGGACGCCGCGGGCGGGTACATCCACTACGGCCTGCTGGGCGTGCCGCTCTGGTGGGTGGTGTTCGCGCTCGCGCTCCACGTCGGGGCGCTCGTCGCCGGCGGCTCCGGCTCCGTCGCCGACTCCTTCGTGATCGCCGGGTGGGCCCTCGGCGCGGAGCTGCTCCGGCTCGGCGCCGGGATCGTCGCGATCTGGTACACGCTCTCGAACGCGACGCCCGTGGGGTCGTCGTTCGAGGCGCTCACGACGGACCTCGTCGCCGCGATCACGAGCGCGGCGGGCCCGCTGCTGGTCGCGTCCGCGGTAGCGATCGCGGTCCAGTGGGTCGTGGTCGTCGGCGGGCTGGAGGCCGAACACGACCTCGGTCGCGGGGCGGCGGCGGGCGTGGCGACGTTCTTCGCCGCGATCGCGCTCGTGATCGCGGCGGTTTGAGTCCCACCGGACCGATCGGCCGCGCCAGCCGCGGGGACGCCGGCGACCGCGGATTCGGGAGTTTTTATGCCACCGGCGCTCCCCCTCTCGGTATGATCCTGTCCGACGCCGACATCCTCGACCGGCTCGCCGAGGGCGACCTCGCGATCGAGCCGCTCGACGACGTCGACCAGCAGGTCCAGCCCGCCAGCGTGGACCTGCGGCTCGGCGAGCGCTTCCTGGAGTTCCAGCGCACCAACATCCCCTGTATCCACCCGACCGACGCGGGCGAGGTGAGCGAGTACGTCACGGAGACGACCGTCGCCGAGGGCGACGAGTTCATCCTCCACCCCGGCGACTTCGTCCTCGGGACGACCGCCGAGCGCGTCGCGATCCCGGACGACCTCGTCGCCCACGTCGAGGGGCGGTCATCGCTCGGGCGGCTCGCCATCGTCGTTCACGCGACCGCGGGGCTGTGCGACCCCGGCTACGAGGGGCAGATCACCCTCGAACTCTCGAACCTGGGGACGGCCCCGGTCGCGCTCTCGCCGGGGATGCGCGTCTCGCAGCTCACCTTCACGGAGCTGAAGCGGCCCGCCGAGCGGCCGTACGGGGCCGAGCGGGGCTCGAAGTACCAGGGACAGGACGGCCCGCAGGCGTCGCGGATCGGCGACGACCCGGAGTTCGCCGGGGAGGGCGACGACGGGGAGACGGGGCGGTCGGAGGGTGAGGGCGAATGAGGTTCGTCGAGGAGGTCGTCGTCGACGAGTTCCTGCCGACCGTCCGCTCGATGCTCGCGGAGGACCTCCGCGACCGCGGGTTCACCCAGAGCGAGGTCGCCGACGCGCTCGGCATCTCCCAGTCTGCCGTCTCGAAGTACGCCGCCGGCGACGTCGCCAGACACGAGGAGATCGTCGCGGACGAGCGCGTGCGCGACCTCGTCGAGCGCGTCGGCGAGGGGCTCGCGAGCGGCGACCTCACCCCCGTGGCCGCGCTCGTCGAGATCGAGGTGCTGATCCGCCAGCTGGAGGAGGGGGACCTGCTCGCGGACCTCCACGAGGACGCCATGCCGGGGCTCGCGGACGCCGACGTGGAGTTCTCGGTCCACGACCCGGACAGCGGGTTCCGCGAGCGCGAGCGCGTCCTCACCTCGGTCCGGCGCGGGCTCCGCACCCTGACGAACGCCTCCGGCTTCGCGGGGCTCATCCCGAACGTCGGCGCGAACGTCGCCGAGTGTACCGCCGACGCCGTCACGGTCGACGACGTCGCCGCGGTCCCCGGCCGCCTCGTCGACGTGAAGGGCCGCGCGATGGTCCCCGGCGAGCCCGAGTTCGGCGTGAGCGAACACGTCGCGACGGTGCTGCTCGCGGCGCGCGAGGCCGGGTCCGGCGTCCGGGGCGCGGTGAACCTCCGGTACGACCCGGAGACGGTCGCGGCGCTCGGCGAGTCGCACCCGACCGTCGAGTTCGACGCCGAGCGCGAGACCCGCGAGGCGGTCGCCGACGCGGTCCGAGGGGCCGACCGTCCGGCGGGCGACGAGGCGGAGACGCTCGTGGCGTACCAGACCGGCGCGGTCGGCGTCGAGCCGATCGTGTACGTCCTCGCGCCGACCGCGGCCGAGGCGGCGCGGATCGTCCGCGAGCTGCTGTGACGCGGTGCGGGTCGTCCGCGCCTGCCGTGAGCCCGCGCCGGGCGACGCCTTTTAGACCGAACCGCCCGAACTCGCGAGTGTGACACGGACTGGGCGGCTCGGAATGCGGACGCGCTCCTTCTAGCGGCGGGCGGACCCGTCGCGCCGTCGCCGACCGGTAACGCGGTCGCCGGCGGCGCGGCGGCGAATCCCACCGCCTTCCGCAGCGCCCGGACCGCCGACGCGGCGGCGACGCGCCCGACCCCGCGCCGCCCGCGGCGGCCCCGAACCAGCGGGCTTTAGACCCGATCGACCGACACACGACATACGCACACCACATGAGCCACGACGACTTCCCCACGGCCGACCCGGCGGTGGTGACCTGTGGACTGCCGTACGCGAACGGCGACCTCCACATCGGTCACCTCCGCACCTACGTCGGCGGCGACGTGTACAGCCGCGCGCTCGAACGACTCGGCCAGGAGACCGCGTTCGTCTCCGGCTCCGACATGCACGGCACGCCCGTCGCGGTCAACGCCGAGCAGGCGGGTGTCGCTCCCGAGGACTTCGCGCTCGACTGGCACGAGCAGTACGCCGAGACGTTCCCGAAGTTCAACGTCGAGTTCGACAACTACGGCCACACCCACGACGAGACGAACACGGCGGTGACCCAGGAGCTCGTTCGCGACCTCGACGAGGCGGGTCACCTCTACGAGAAGGAGATCATGGTCGCGTACGACCCCGTCGACGACCAGTATCTCCCCGACCGCTACGTCGAGGGCACCTGCCCGTACTGCGGGGCGCACGCCCGCGGCGACGAGTGCGACGAGGGGTGTCAGCGCCACCTCGAACCCGGCGAGGTCGAGGACCCCGAGTCGACGATCACCGGCAACCCCGCGGAGTACCGCGAGCGCACCCACCAGTTCTTCGCGGTCTCCGAGTTCGCCGACTACCTCTCCGAGTTCCTCGACCGCCTCGAGGGCACCGCGAACGCCCGGAACCAGCCCCGCGAGTGGATCGAACAGGGGCTCCAGGACTGGTGTATCACGCGCGACATGGACTGGGGGATCGACCTCCCCGGCGAGAACCCGCAGGACCTCGTCTTATACGTCTGGGTCGACGCCCCGATAGAGTACATCTCCTCGACGAAGCAGTACTCCGAGCGCGTCGGCGCTGACGCGTTCGACTGGGAGGCGGCCTGGAAGGAGGGCGCGAGCGACGACCACCCCGAGGGCGGCGAGATCGTCCACGTGATCGGCCGCGACATCATCCAGCACCACACGATCTTCTGGCCCGCGATGCTGGAGGCGACCGACCACGCGGAGCCGCGCGCGGTGATGGCGAGCGGGTTCGTCACCCTCGACGGCAAGGGGTTCTCGACCAGCCGCGACCGCGCGGTCTGGGCCGACGAGTACCTCGACGAGGGGTTCCACCCGGACCCGCTTCGCTACTACCTCGCCACCAACGGCGGGTTCCAGCAGGACGTGGACTTCTCGTGGGAGAAGTTCGCCGAGCGCGTCAACACCGAGCTGGTGGGGACCGTCGGCAACTTCCTCTACCGCTCGCTGCTCTTCGCGCACCGCAACTTCGAGGGCGGCCCCGACGCCGACGCCCCGAGCGACGACGTGGCGGCGCGGATCGACGAGGCGGTCGACGACGTGGCCGCCGCGGTCAACGACTACTCCGTGCGGGCGCTGGGCGACGCGGTCACCGACCTCGCGCGGTACGGCAACGAGTACATCCAGCGCAACGAGCCGTGGAAGCTCGTCGACGAGGCCCCCGCGGAGGCGGAGCAGGTCATCTACGACTGCGTCGCGCTCGCGAAGGCGATCGCGGTCCTCTTCGAGCCGCTGGGCCCCGAGAAGAGCGAACGCCTCTGGGAGCAGCTCGGCGAGCCCGGCTCCGTCCACGAGGTCACCGTCGAGGCGGCCCGCGAGGGCCCGGCGGGCGAGCTGAGCGAGCCGACCGAGCTGTTCGAACAGATAGAAGACGAGCGCGTCGAGGCGCTCAACGAGAAGCTCGACGCGCGCGTCGCCGAGTCGGAGGCGGACGACGCCGACGACGGAACCGACGACGAGACGGACGCGGACGAAGCCGACACCGACATGACCGACATCGAACCCCTCAGCGACGACCGCATCAGCTTCGACGACTTCCAGGAACTGGACATCCGCGTCGGGCGGATCGAGGACGCGGTCGGGATCGACGGCGCCGACGACCTGCTGAAGCTCACCGTCGACCTCGGCGCCGAGACCCGGACGATCGTCGCGGGGCTCAAGCAGCTCCACGACGTCGACGCCCTGCCCGACACGAAGGTGGTCGTGCTCGCGAACATGGAGAAGGCGGAGCTGTTCGGCGTCGAGTCGAACGGGATGGTCCTCGCGGCCGGGGAGGACGCCGACCTCCTCACCACCTACGAGGACGCCGAGCCGGGCACGAAGGTGAAGTGAGGCGACGGACCGACCGATGCCGCGCCGCTCAGGCGTCGAGCACTTCGATCAGGTTCCCCTCGGGGTCCCTGACGAAGAGGACGGTGGTCCCGCTCTCGGTGGTCCGCGGCGGGCTCAGCGTCTCCACGTCGTCCGCGAGGCCGTCGTAGAACGCCTCCACGTCGTCGACCGTGAGCCCGAGGTGCGTCGCCCCGGGGCGGTTGAGTTCCGGCGGGTCGGCGCTCTCCTCGCCCGCCGGCTCGTATTCGACGAGCTCGACTATCGAGCCGCCGGCGTCGAGGTGGGCGAACGCGGCCGACGCGCCCTCGACGGCCACCGCCTCGGCGAAGGCGTCGCCGCCGACGGCGAACTCGGCGACGACGTCGAGGTCGAACGTCTCGGCGTAGAAGTCGACGGCGCGGTCCAGGTCGGCGACGGTGATCCCGACGTGGTGGGCGGTTGGGTCGGACACGCGTAGGCGCTCGGCCGGCGCGGGGGAAACCGTGTCGCCTCAGAGGCCGAACAGGCGAGCGACGAGCCCGGCGAGGACGACCAGCGCGCCGAGGACGAACGTCCCCGGGAGCGGGAGCACGAACAGGAGCGCGCCGACCAGTATCAGGAGCGTCGAGGTCCGCATCGGCCCCATTTCGGCGTCGCGGCCCGTATATCTTCGGACGAACCGCCTCTCCGGGACCGAAACGATCATTCCCCGTCCGGCCGACCCTCCGGTATGCACGTGGTCGTCAACGCGGCCCAGAGCGTCGACGGGAAGCTCGCCACCCGCCGCCGGGAACAGCTCCGGATCTCCGGCCCGGAGGACTTCGACCGGGTCGACCGGGTCAGGGCGGCCGCGGACGCGGTGCTCGTGGGCGTCGGCACCGTCCTCGCGGACGACCCGCACCTCACGCTCGACGAGGAGGACCGCCGCGTCGGGCGGCTCCAGAGCGGGCGGTCGGGCGACCCCGCGCGCGTCGTGGTCGACTCGACCGGGCGGACGCCGACCGACGCCCGAATCTTAGACGACGCGGCGACGACGTACCTCCTCGTCTCGGCCGCGACCGACCGCGACCGGCGGAGCGAGCTCGCCGACGCCGGCGCGGAGGTGATCGTCGCCGGCGAGGAGCGCGTCGACGTCGCCGAGGGGGTCGAGAAGCTCGCGGACCGCGGCGTCGAGCGCCTGATGGTCGAGGGGGGCGGCGAGGTGATCTTCTCGTGTTTCGAGGCCGGGATCGTCGACGAGCTCCACGTCTACGTCGGCTCGTTCGTGATCGGCGGCCGCGACGCGCCCACGCTGGCGGACGGGGCGGGCTTCACCGAGGAGTTCCCCGAGCTCACGCTCGTCGAGACGGAGCGGTTCGACGACGGGATCGTCCTCTCGTACGAGGTCGGCGGCGACGGGGCGTGACCGAGGTCGACGGCGAACCGCGGCCGTCGGGTCCGACGCATGTCGCCACCCCGTGTGAACGGTAACCACGAAATCCCGCGGTACACGCGCCGTGAGACCGGTACGCACGAGAATCACCGAAGTATTTATATGCCGTCCGCAGGTAGTTGCGGGTACCAGAACGCCTCTGGCGCTGGTGGAATCGCACGCTGAAATGAACGGGAGTTCTTGCCGACGGCCCGACGCACCACAGCGAGCGTCCGCTATCGCCGGAGCGGTGATGGAGAGATAACAAATGGTAACGAAAGAAGAAGTCATCGAGCAGTACGACGTGGAACCGATGGACGAGGCGGACAACGTGGACCTTTCTGAGGACGACTTGGACAACGGCTCCAAGGGCCAGCTCATCAAACGCGCCGGGCAGCTGCGAGACCGACGCAACGAGCTGAACCAGATGGCGTCCGAGCGCGCCTCCAAGCGCGACGACCTCAACGCGAAGACGCGCGAGAAGGTCGACGAGGCCCAGGAGCACCGCGAGAAGCGCGACGAGCTCAACGAGCAGGTCCAAGAGCACAAGGACAAGCGCAACGAGCTCAACGCCGAGGCCAACGAGCTGTTCGACGAGGTCGAGGAGCTCAAACAGGACATGGAGCTCGGCTCCGGGAAGTCCATCGAGGAGCTCGAAGAGGAGATCGAGGACCTCGAGTTCCGCCAGCAGACCGAGGTGCTCGACGCGGAGGACGAGCGCGAACTCATCGAGAAGATCGACGACAAGCGCGAGAAGCTCGCCGAGAAGAAGGAGAAGGTCGACGACACGAGCGAGCTCGACGACCTCGTCGAGGAGGCCGAGGAGGTCCGGTCCGAGGCGTCCCAGCACCACCAGAAGGTGACGGAGCTCGCGGACAAGGCCCAGGAACACCACAACCAGATGATCGAGGCCTACCGCGAGGCCGACGACATCCGCGACGAGGCCGACGAGATGCACGAGCTGTTCGTCGAGGCCCAGGAGGCGGCCGACCGCCACCACGAGGACTTCGTCCGCGTCCAGAAGCGCCTGCGCGAGCTCGACAAGAAGGAGGAGGAAGAGCGCAAGGACGAGCGCGCCGAGAAGCGCGAGGAGGAGAAGGAAGAGGCCGAGGAGATCTATCAGAAGTTCAAGGAGGGCGAGACGCTCGACACCGAGGACCTGATGAAGCTCCAGAAGACCGGCCTCCTGTAAGCCGGTCGAAGCGACGTTTCTGCGGTTCTTTTTCGACGCGCCGAGCGGCGGCTCCGTCGCCCGTCGCGCACTGATGCCCGGGGTTCGGCCGCGAGCGGAGGACCGCTGCCGACCGCCCAGGTTCGCGGCCGGTCAGTCGGTGCTGGTCGGCTCGTCCTCGGCGACGAAGCGGTCGTACGCGGAGGTGAACTCCGATTCCGCCTCGGTCGCGTCCTCCCACGCGGTGAGGCCGCGCTCCGCGGCCGTGCCCGGGATCGAGTTGTCGAGGAGGAACGCCACGAGCCCGCCGACCGCCATCCCCGTCGAGCCGATGACGAAGACGGTGTTCGCGACGACGTCGGCCCCGAGGAACGGGCCGAGCAGGAACGCCTCGGAAAGCCCCTGCTGGAGGGCGTCCGCGCCCCCGACGCTCCGCATGTACTCCGGGACGGCCAGGCCGGTGAACAGCGCGATGCCGACGACGAAGATGTTGCGCGAGGAGTCGAGGTCGACGTACTTGAGGTTCGAGAGCCCGACGCCGACGATCTGGGCGAACATGGCGATGTAGAGCCCGCCGATGATCGGGCTCGGGATGGTGGCGACGAGCTGGCCGAAGTAGCCGACGAACCCGACGAGGATCATGAGCGCGGCGCCGATCTGGACGACGTACCGCGAGGCCACGCCGGTGAGGCCGATGGCGCCGACGTTCTCGGAGTACGAGGTCGACCCGCCGGTCCCCATCACGCCCGAGAAGACGTTCATGAGTCCCTCCATCCCGATCCCGTGCGTCGTCCGCTCGCTGCCGGGGGCGCCCATGCCGGAGAGCCGGGCGACGGCGTGGTAGTCGCCGATGGACTCGACGATCGAGGCCGCGACGCCGGCGAGCATGCCGATGACGAACGCGGGCGTGACGCTCGGCACGCCCCACTGGAGCGGGTAGATGAGGTGGACGGGGTCGGCCGCGGCGACGCTCGCCAGGTCGACGTACCCCGGCGTGCCCGCTTCGAAGACTCCGAAAACCGAGAGGGACGCGGCGAGCACCCACGCGACGACGATACCGAGGAGGACCGGGAACAGCTGGAACAGCTTGGACCGCGTCCCGAGGTACTGCGAGAACAGGACGATGGCGGCCAGCGTCAGCCCCACCAGCCACCAGTTCTGACTGGTCGCGGTGATCTCGGGGGCGTTGAACAGCGAGAGGCCGATGAGGACGATGACCGGGACGATGACGACCGGCGAGAGCGCCTTCCGCAGCCGGCCGACGAGGCCGAGGTAGCCGATCGCGACCTCGGCGAGCGCGGCGACGATGATCGCGCCCTGGAGCTGGAGCAGCGCCGCCCGCCACGCCTCGATGCCGGCCGGCGGGTTCGCCGTCACGACGCCGACGACCGCGAGCGCCGGCGCGAGCATCGAGAACGGCGCGCCCTGGACGATCGGGTAGCGGTTGCCGAACGTCGTCTGGGCGAGCGTCGCGATCCCCGACACGACGAAGAACGTGCCGACGAAGCGCGGGATGACCGACTCCGGCATGCCCATCGCGCCGGCGAGGATGAGGGGGACGGCGATGTTCGCCCCGACCATCGTGAGGTAGTGTTGCGCGCCGAGCAGGAGCGACCTCCCGAGCGGCGGTCTGTCGTCGATACCGTACTGAACGAACCCGTCTTCGCCCTCGTTTCCGCCCATTCCTGTGGCGTTCATCGACGCAGGGGGACAAAAATTCGACCCTTGGCGACCGAGCGACGGGACGGTCGCGAGTCGAACCGTGCGGACGACCGGCGCCGTGGCCCGGTCGCCCCGGGACGCGCGTCGCCCCGCGACAGTATATATAAACGGACCCGCGCCCAACCGACGGTATGGACGACGCGCCGGCGAACGGACGGAAGGGACTGCTCGCGGCGGCCGCGGTGGGCGCGGCGACGACGATCGCGGGCCGCGCGGTGCTCTCGCGGCTCACCGGCGGCCGGTTCGGTGACGCCGACGAGTACAACGTCGGGAAGGTGACCGTGTCGGGGCCGATCCGACGGAGCCAGGGGAGACCCTCGCCGCTGTCGGGCCCGGGCGGGGCGACCGCCGACGACGTGGTCGAGCAGATCGAGGCGGCCGACGAGGACGAGGACGTCGAGGCGCTGCTCGTCGAACTCAACACGCCGGGCGGCGAGGTCGTCCCGAGCGACGACATCCGGCGGGCCGCCGCCGACTTCGACGGCCCGACGGTGGCGTACGCGACCGACACCTGCGCCTCCGGCGGCTACTGGATCGCGAGCGGCTGCGACGAGCTGTGGGCCCGCGAGGCGAGCCTCGTCGGCTCCATCGGCGTGGTCGGGTCCCGCCCGAACGCGAAGGGGCTCGCCGACAAGCTGGGGATCTCCTACGAGCAGTTCACCGCGGGGGAGTACAAGGACGCCGGCGTCCCGCTGAAGGAGATCGAGGATGACGAACGGGAGTACCTCCAGGGGATCATCGACGGCTACTACGAGCAGTTCGTCGAGACCGTGAGCGAGGGCCGCGACATGGACCCCGACGCGGTCCGCGAGACCGAGGCGCGCGTGTACCTCGGCGACGACGCCGCCGAGATGGGACTCGTCGACGAGCTGGGGACCGAGGCCGACGTCGAGGACCGGCTCGCGGAGCTCGTCGGCGCGGAGCCCGAGGTCCGGGAGTTCACCCCCGAGCGCGGGCTGGCGGAGCGGCTCGGCATCGGGGCCGAGCGCGTCGCGTTCGCCGCGGGGAGCGGCGTCGCGGGCGTCTTCGCCGACGACGGCGGCGACATCGACGTGGAACTGCGATAGCGGGCGGCGCAGGGCCGAGCCGGGCGAGCCGATCGCCGACCGCCGACGGGGAGGATTTTTGGTCGGCGGCGGTGTGGGTCGACACGTGACGACGCTGGTCATCTGCGTCGACCGCTCGGGGGCGATCGGTCGCGCCACCAACGTCCCGATGCCGGTCGCCGGCTGGGAGGCCGTCCGGTCGCTGGTCACCGACGCCGGGCTGGACGACCCCGAGGACGCCAGCGTGAACTGCCTGCTGGAGTCGCTGCGCGTCGCGCGCGACCTCAGGGACGAGCGCGAGGAGTCGGTGGTGGCGGTCGTCTCCGCCGAGAGCGACACCGCCGTCGGCGCGGACCGGTCGATCGCGGCCCAACTCGACGACCTCGTGGAGCGGTACGACCCGCGGGCCGCGATCGTCGTCGTCGACTCCGCCGAGGACGAGCGCGTCCTCCCGGTCGTCGAGTCGCGGATCCCCGTCGACTCCGTCGACCGCGTCGTCGTCCGGCAGGCCCGCGACATCGAGTCCACATACTACCTCCTCAAGCAGTTCCTCGCCGACGAGCAGCTGCGGTCGACGGTGCTGGTCCCCATCGGCGTCGCGCTGCTCCTCTTACCCGTGCTGTTCTACCGGTTCTCCGCCGGCGAGGCGGTCGCCGGCGTCGCCGGCCTCCTCGGGGCCGCGCTGCTGTACAAGGGGCTCGCGATCGACCGGCTCGTGGCCGGCGTCCCCGAGCGCGTCCGCGAGGCGCTGTACGCCGGCCAGGTGTCGGTCGTGACGTACGTCGTCGCCGGCGGGCTCGCCCTGGTCGGCGGGTTCTTCGGCTTCCTCGCGGCCTCGGAGCTGGGCCCCGGCTCCCCCCGGCTCGTCGAGGTCGTGGAGTTCACCTACTCGGCGGTGCCGTGGTTCGCGGTCGGCGGCGTGACGGCGGCGGTCGGGCGGCTGTTGGACGAGCTGATCCGCGACGAGGGGATCAGGACTCCGTACCTGAACCTCCCCTTCGTCATCGCCGCGGTCGCGCTGGTCGTCCGCGGCTTCGCGGGCTACTTCCTCGCGCAGGAGGCGATCCACGAGCCGCTGTCGGCGTACGGCATGACGATGACCCCGGTCCAGCAGCTCGCGGCGTTCATCGTCGGCGGCATCGTCGTGTCGCTCGTCGGCGTCAAGGTCGCCAGCGACGTCGGCACCGAGACCCTCGAAGACGTCATCGACGCGGAGCGGGACGCCGAGGGCCAGCGCGAGTAGGTGACCGGGCGGTCGGTCCCGTTCGACCGCGATCGGGCCCCGACCGACCCCCTTTTGTCGGTCGCGGCCGGGGTGGCGGGCATGGACGTCTACGGACTGATCGGGAACCCGGTCGGCCACTCGCTGTCGCCGCCGATGCACGAGGCGGGCTACGAGGCGCTCGGCCTCGACGCGCGGTACGTGACCTTCGAACCGGACGCGGACGCGGCGGCCGCGGCGGTGGCCGGGGCCGCGGACCTCGGCGTCGCGGGGCTCAACGTCACGGTGCCGTTCAAGCGGGACGCGCTCGACGCGGTCGACGCCGCCCCGCTCGCCGAGCGGATCGGCGCGGTCAACACGGTCGACTACGGTCCCGTCCGGGCCGGCGAGGCCGACCGACCGCGCGGCCACAACACCGACGCAGCCGGCGTGACGCGGGCGCTCGCGCACCACGACGTGGCGATCGACGGTCGCGACGCGCTCGTGGTGGGCGCGGGCGGCGCGGGGCGGGCGGCCGCGTTCGCGCTGGCCGACGCGGGCGGCGCGGTCCACGTCGCGAACCGAACCGCGGAGCGGGCGGTCGAACTGGCCGAGGCGGTGCCGGGCGCGACCGGCGGCGGCCTCGACGACCTCGGCGAGCGCGTCGCGGCCGCGGACCTGCTCGTCAATGCGACGAGCGTGGGGATGGAAGCGCCCGAGGAGACGCCGGTCCCCGCGGACCACCTCCACGGCGACCTCGCGGTCCTCGACGCGGTGTACGCGCCGATCGAGACGCGCCTGCTTCGCGAGGCCGCCGCCGCGGGCGCGACGACCGTCGACGGCGCGTGGATGCTGCTGTTCCAGGGGGTCGAGGCGTTCGAGACCTGGACCGGCGAGAGCGCGCCGGTCGACGCGATGAACGCGGCGCTGCGCGCGGCGTTGGAGTAAGGCGGCGGAGGGTGGGGGGACTACACGAGCCCCGGGCTGGCGAGCAGTCCGGCGGTGAGGATGAGGCCGACGGAGACGGCCGACGCCCCGTAGAGGAACGGCTTGGCGTCGCGGGCGGGCTCGCGGAGCTTGTCGGCGTCGAGCCCGTCGGCCAGCTTCGAGCCGGCGACCTCGACGAGCCCGGTGCCGACGAACCACAGCCCGAGCATGGTCAACACGAGGTGGCCGCGGGGCGTGCCCGTCAGCGCCTCGAGCGTGTACAGCGTGCCCGCCATGTGCCCGCCGGAGAGGACGAACGCGAGCGCGCCGATCCGCGTGATCCAGCGCAGCCGTCCGACCACCGAGTCGAGCGCCGCGGTCCCGATGTCGCCGCGGAGCGCGGGCGGGAGGACCGCGAGGGTGACGAACAGCACGCTGCCGACCCAGAGGACGGCGAAGCCGACGTGGACCGACCACATGACGGGGTTGATAACGTCCATACCCGGGAGACGCCCCGGGAACACTAATAAACCGGCGAGACGGGACGACGGCGGAGCCCCCCGGAGACGGTTTTTAAATATCTCCCACGTGTAGCCGTCGGTAATGGCCCTACTCCAGAAGCTCAAAGAGAAGCTCGGATTCGGGAGCGGTTCGAGCGGGCGCGAGTCCGGCGAGACCGAAGTGACCGTCGAGCGCGAGTCGGAACCGGCGGCCGAGCCGGCCGCGAACGACGACGAGGCGACGGAGAGCCCGTCCGCGGCCGGCGAGTCGGCGGAGAGTTCGACGCCGGACGACGAGGCGGAGGACCCGGCAGCGGTGATCGACGAGGCCGAGGCGGGAGCGGCCGAACCCGACGAGGGCGACGAGCCGGTCGCGACGGAGACGGAGGCCGCGGCCTCGACCGAGTCGCTCGTCGACGAGGCGGCGGACGACGCGGCCGAGCCGGCGGAGGCCGCGGCGGGCGGCGACGACGACGTCGCGGTCGACGACGACGACCGCGGGCCGAGCGTCGAGGAGATCAAGGGGATCGGCCCGGCGTACGCCGAGCGCCTCGCCGGGATCGACATCGAGACCGTCGGCGACCTCGCCGGCGCGGACGCCGCCGCGGTGGCCGAGGGGGCGAGCGTCGGCGAGAAGCGCGCCGCGACGTGGATCGACCGCGCGAACGAGTTCTGAGGCCGGCCGCGTTCGGGCGACCGCAACTGTTTCCTCGCCTCCGGCGAAGAGCGTCACATGAGGCGAGCGGTACACACCGATCGAGACCGGTTCCGCGCGGTCGCGGCCGCGGCGGCGGACGGGGCGCGGGTCCCGGTCGAGCTCCGGGTCGCCGTCGACGACCCCTTCGCTGCCTACCGTCGCGCCCGGGACGGCCCGGGCGGGATCTTCTACGAGACGACCGGCGGCCAGTCGGGCTGGGGGTACTTCGGCGTCGACCCGATCGAGCGGGTGACCGTCTCCGGCGAGGCGGTCGTCGCCGACGTGGGCGGTGAGGGCGGCCGATCCGGGGCGGAGGACGGCGCGGGGCCCGCGGGCGACTACCGACGCCCGTCGCCGTCGCTGTCGGCGCTGGAGGGCGTCCTCGACGGCGAGGCGCTGGCCCGCGGCGACTGCGAGGTGCCGTACCCGTGCGGCGCGTTCGGCTGGCTCTCCTACGACGCCGCCCGCGAGCTGGAGGAGTTCCCGCCCGCCGCCCCCGACGGCCCCGGTGCGGTCGACGACCGCGGACTGCCGCGGCTTCAGGCCGCGCTGTTCGACCGGATCGCGGCCTGGGAGTGCCCCGTCGACGCCGACGGCGAGTCCGAGTCCGTCGCGCTCCGCGTCACCGCCTGTCCCCGGGTGCCGGCCGGGCTCGACGACCCGGCGGCCGACAGGGAGGCGCTCGACGCGCTGTTCGACGGGGGGCGAGAACGGGCGGCGGGACTGATCGACCGGATCGAGGCCGGCGAACCGGGGTCGACAGCGGCCCCCGATCCGACCGCGGACCACGCGACCTTCGAGAGCGACGTGGGCCGGGAGGGGTACGCCGACGCGGTCCGGCGGGTCAAGGAGTACATTCGCGAGGGCGACACGTTCCAGGCGAACGTCTCCCAGCGGCTGACGGCGCCGGCCGCGGTCCACCCGGTCGACGCGTACGACGCCCTCCGGGCGGTGAACCCGGCCCCGTACTCCGGGCTGATCGAGCTCGGCGACCGCCCGACCGGCGTCGACCTCGTGAGCGCGAGCCCGGAGCTCCTCTTGGAGCGCGAGCCGACCGCCGACCCCGAGCGCGGCGCGCGCCTCGTCACGGAGCCCATCGCGGGGACGCGCCCCCGAGGGAACTCCGAGGCGGCGGACGCGGACCTGGAGACCGAACTGACCGGCGACGAGAAGGAGCGCGCGGAACACGCGATGCTGGTCGACTTGGAGCGCAACGACCTCGGCAAGGTGTCGCGGTTCGGCACGGTCGACGTGAGCGAGTACCGCCGCGTCGACCGGTACAGCGAGGTGATGCACCTCGTGAGCCTGATCGAAGGGGAGGCGCGGCGGGGCGTGGGGCTCGCGGACGCGGTCGCGGCCTGCTTCCCCGGCGGGACGATCACGGGCGCGCCGAAGCCCCGGACGATGGAGATCATCGACGAGCTGGAACCCACGCGTCGGGGACCCTACACCGGGTCGATGTTCGCGGCCGGGTTCGACGGCCGCGCGACGCTGAACATCGTCATCCGGACGCTCGTGCGCCACGCCGCGGAGTACCACCTCCGGGTCGGGGCCGGGATCGTCCACGACTCCGACCCGGACGCGGAGTACGAGGAGACGCTCGCGAAGGCGCGGGCGCTGGTGAGCGCGGTCGACGAGGCGCTCGCCGCCGGCGGCATGGCGGTCGACGAGCCGGTCGAGGGGGCGGTGGAGCGATGACGGCCGACGAGGCCGACTCGGAGCCCGCCGCCGGACCGGCCGACGGGGGCTGGCGGCCGGGCGCGGGCGACGCCGACGCGCGAATTCTCGTCGTCGACAACTACGACTCGTTCGCGTACAACCTCGTCCAGTACGTCGGCGAGGTCGCCGGCGCGGTGACGGTCCGGCGGAACGACGCGGTCGACCTCGCGGGCGTCCGCGCGCTCGACCCGGACGGCGTCGTCGTCTCGCCGGGCCCGGGCACCCCCGCCGAGGCCGGGATATCGACCGCGCTCTTCGAGCTGGACCGCCCCGTGTTCGGCGTCTGCCTCGGCCACCAGGCGCTCTGCGCGAGCCGCGGCAGCCGGGTCGGCCACGCGCCCGACGTGGTCCACGGGAAGCCCTCGACGATCACCCACGACGGCGAGGGCGTCTTCGCCGGCCTCCCCGACGGGCTCCGCGTCGGGCGGTACCACTCGCTGTGCGTCGAGCGCGAGGACCTCCCCGACGAGCTGGTCGAGACCGCCCGCACCGAGGACGAGCGAGAGGTCGTGATGGGCGTGCGCCACCGGGAGAAGCCGCACGTCGGCGTCCAGTTCCACCCGGAGAGCATCCTCACGCCCCGCGGGAAGCGCATGGTCCGGAACTTCGTGGAGGCGTGCGAGCGATGAGCGGCGCGGACGACAAGGGCGCGCCGGCCGGCGACGGCGACGGGTCCGCGGCGGCAGACGAGGGCGACCGGGTGTACCACGTCGACGGGGAGCTGGTCCCCGCCGCGGAGGCGACCGTCTCGGTGGAGGACCGCGGGTTCGCCTACGGCGACGCCGCCTTCGAGACGATGCGGGCGTACGGCGGCGAGATCTTCCGGTGGGACGCGCACGCGGACCGGCTCGCGGACACCTGCGAGACGCTCGGACTGGACCACGAGATCGCCGGCGCGGAGCTGAAACGGCGGGTCGACGAGACGCTCGCCGCGAACTCGTTCGCGGACGCGTACGTGAAGCTCTCCGTCACCCGGGGGGTCCAGCCCGGCACGCTCGACCCGCGCCCCGAGGTCGACCCGACCGTCGTCGTGATCGCGAAGCCGCTCCCCCGCGGCGGCGTCGGGAGCGACCCGGCCCACGACGGTCCCGCCACGCTCCAGACGACCAAGACCCGCAAGCCCGCGAGCCGCGCGCTGCCGGCCGCGGCGAAGACGCACAACTACCTCAACGGTATCCTCGCGCGGCTCGAACTCCGCGTCACCGGCGCGGACGAGGCGCTCATGCTCGACCCGGACGGGAACGTCGCCGAGGGCGCGACCGCGAACCTCTTCTTCGCCGACGGGGCCGCGCTCCGGACCCCGTCGCTCGACGGCCCGATCCTGCCCGGCGTCACCCGCGCGACCGTGATCGATATCGCGGAGTCGGAGGGGATCCCGGTCGAGGAGGGGACGTACGCGCCGGACGCGGTCCGCGAGGCCGACGAGGTGTTCCTCACGAACTCCACGTGGGAGGTCCGTCCCGTGGCGACCGTCGACGGCATCGCGGTCGACGGCGACGGCGAGGGGGTCGCCGGGCCGCTCACGACGCTCCTCTCGCGGCTGTTCGACCGGCGCGTCGAGGAGCGGTACTACGACGGCGAGCGGCTGTGAACGGACGAAACGCGGCCTTTCGCGCTCGCTCGACGGATTTCGGGCACACAGTTATGCCACCTGACACCGTAGTTATCGGATGGCAGACACCAAGGACGGACGGGAGAAGCAGGCGGCCGAGGAGGACCGACGGCAGCGCCGGCGCGAGGTCGACGAGGAGTTGGCCCGCGGCGACGAGGCCGAACCGCCGGTCGACGACGCGGCCGTCGGGGACCTCGAAGCGGCGCTCGAACCCCTGACCTTCCCGGCGACGGGCCGGGAGATCGTCGCCGCGGTCGGCGAGCGCGAGCTCGAGTCGCCGGCCCGCATCTACGTCGTCGCCGACCTGATCCCGGACGCCGACGTGGAGGCGTTCGACGCGCCGGCGACGGTCGGGGAGCGCGCCCGCCGCCCGGCCGTCGCGGCGGCGATGAAACGCGTCGTCGAGGCGGCGGCGGCGCTCCCGGACGGGCAGTTCGGCCGGTCGCAACAGGAGGCGTTCGAGCGGACCTTCCGCGCCCTGAGCGGCGTCGACGCGCTCGACGACGAGGAGGGCGTCCGCGCCGTGGCCGACTGGGTCGTCGACCGGATCGCGGAGACGGAGTCGGTCCCGGGGTCGCGGGCGGTCCGCCGGGAGGCGGCGAGCTACTGCCGGGACCGCGGCCACGAAGTCCGCGACGACGAGTGGCTCGGGGTCTGAGGGGAGTCTCCGGCCGGGGAACGCGCAACGTTCAAGCCGGTCGCCGGCCTCCCACGGACATGGACGAGAGCCGCCGGATCGCCGGCGTCGAAGACGTTCCGGAGGAGAGCACGCTGCTCGCGACGCTGCGCCCGGTCGACGCCGAGACGGTCGACGAGGGCGAGGGCGACCTCGGGGAGGGCGAGGACGGGTCGCCGGAGGTCGAGGCGGTCGTCACCCGGGCCGCGGGCGAGGTGCGCGCGTTCCGGAACTACTGCCAGCACTGGACGGACGTGCGCCTCGACAAGGACGACGGGGCGTTCGTGCGCAACGGGGAGGTGTTCTGTCAGAAGCACGGGGCCACCTTCGAGGCCGACGGCGGCTACTGTAACTTCGGGCCCTGCGAGGGGGCCGTCCTCGAGTCGGTCGGCGTCGCGGTGGCGGACGGGGCGGTGTACCTCGACGACGACGCCTACGAGTTCGTCCGGCTCGGTCCCTCCGCCGGGAAGGGCGACGGCAGCGGATCGCGGATCGACTTCACGGGGAACTGAGCCCCGCGACCGGCGAGCGCCGTCGACCCGGTCAGAAGCGCGTCCGACCGCCGCCCCCGCCGTCGTCGCGGCCGAGCGCCTTCTTCAGGAAGCTCATCCAGCGCTTCCGGTCGGCGGCCTCCTGCCGCTTCGCCTCCGTCTCGGGGTCGGGCGCGTCGAGCCCCTCCAGCGCCTCCAGCGCGCGGTCGATCCCGATGATCGACGACGCCAGTTCCTCGCCCTCCTCGTAGCTCACCTCGTTCTCCTCGATCGGTTCGAGCCGGTCGAGCCGCTCGCGCCGCAGGTTCCGCTTTGCGCGGTCGACGCGGTCGCGCTCGCCGGGCGGGACCGAGTCGCGGCGCTTGATCTCGAAGACGAACGACCGCAGGTCGATCTCCTCGCCCTGGATCTCGATCGACTCCGGGATGTCGACGCCGACCGTCGAGGACTCTCGGTTGACCCGTTCTAAGAGCTGTTTCCGCTCGAACTCCTTCACGCCCGTCCGGTAGGCGGCGACCGCACTTCGCTCCTTCGCCCGGCGCGCGGCCGCCGCCGACCGGCCCCCGTGAGCGGAAGGGACGACGTTAACCCCGGCGCGACGTAACGAGCGGGTATGGAGTCGCTCGAAGCCGAACTCGCCGCGGCCCGCGACCTCGACGTCGCCGACCTCGCGGACGCCATCGAGTCGATCGGGTTCGAGTGCACGCGCTGTGGCGGCTGCTGTACCGGCTACGCCCCCGACGAACCGGGCGGCGCGCCCGCGGGAGCGGGAGTCGACGAGGCCGAGTCCGGCTGCCACGACGGCGACGACGCCGACCGCGAACCCCATACCGCGACCGTCTTTCCGGACGAGGTCCGTCGGGTCGCCGACGCCGCCGAAGCCGAGTTCGATGAGGCGTACGACTGGCGCGACGTCGCGCGACCGATGCCGTTCGGGCTGGAGCCGGACGCCGACGGGGAGCCGAGCGGCGAGACGTTCGAGTGGGCGCTCGCGACCGACGGTTGCGGCGACTGTACCTTCTACGAGGAGTCGGGCGGGGAGGGCGCGTGTACGGTCCACGACGCCCGGCCGCTGATCTGTCGGACCTACCCGTTCAGCGTCGCCCTCGACGGGACGAGCCAGCCGATGGGCGAGGCGGTCGACGAGGCGGGCGTCGTCCGCGCCCACGAGTGCGAGGGGCTCGGCCGCGACATCTCCCGGGAGGACGCCGAGGAGCTGGCCGCCGCGCTGAAGGAGCGCGCGGTGCGCGAACTGGAGGAGGCGATCGGCGTCCGCGACGGCTACGACCCGGCCGCCAGCGAGCGGACCGACGGCGACGTCGTCGTCTTCGACTCCGAGGGCCCGAAGGCGGCCGATGGGACGCCGATCGGCGGCGAGTAAAGATAGACCGGCAGTCAGCGCCCCGCGATCGCCGCGTTCAGACGACGTCCAGCGCCGCGTCCACGTCCGCGCGGATCCGCTCGCGATCGGCCTCGTCGGGCAGCGTGAGCGGCGGGCGGACGCGCGGGTCGGGGACGAACCCGCGGTGCGCGGCCGCGACCTTCGTCGCGGGCGCGAAGCCGTGGTCGGCGCAGCGGGCGAAAAGCGGCGCGACCGCGCGGCGGTGGAGCGCCAGCGCGCGGTCGTCGTCGCCGTCGCGTATCGCGTCGGCGAGCGCGACGAACACCTCCGGGATCGCCTGCGAGAGGGCGTGGATCCCGCCGTCGACGCCGAGGCTCGCGCTCGGGTAGAGCTGCGCGTCGACCCCCTGAAAGACGGCGAAGGCGTCCGGCGTCGCGCCGATCTTCGCCTCGAGGTGCGTGAGGTCGCCGGTCGTGTCCTTCATCCCGACGACCGACTCCCGATCCGCCGCGCCGGCGAGGACGTCGACGTCGATCGACTCGCCGACCGTCGCCGGGATGTCGTACAGGAGCACCGGGAGCGGCGGGTCGTCGACGACGGCGTCGAGGAACGCCCGCTGGCCCGCCGGGTCGGTCGACGTGTGATAGTACGGGAGGGTGACGAGCCCCGCGTCGGCTCCGGCGGCCGCGGCGGCCGAGAGGTGGTCGCGGACCCGCGAGACCGCGGTGTCGGCCGCGCCGGCGATCACCGGGACCCGCCCGTCGGCCGCGTCGACGACCGTCTCGACCGCGGTCCGGCGCTCGGCGTCGGCGAGGCTGGCGAACTCGCCGGTCGTTCCACAGGGGACCATCCCGTCGAGGCCGGCCTTGACGAGCGCGTCGACGTGGTTCGCGAGCGCGTCGGCGTCGACGTCGCCGTCGGCGTCGAACGGCGTGACGATCGGGGGCGAGACGGCGGCGTCCGGGAGGTCGAGGATCGGCATGGGCGGCCCTTCGCGCAGCGGCGACAAAGTCGTTGGTGCCGGGGGGGCCGCCGGCCGCGAGCGCGGCCCCGAGTCGGGAGCGGACTCGCGAGTCGCGCCGTCAGTCGGCGGCGACCGGTTCCGGATCGGCGGCTGTTCCGCGATCGCGGTACGCGTCGGACAGGCCGAGCGCGAGCGCGCCGAGGCCGAGCAGCAGGACGAGCAGCTCCGCGACCCCGCCGACCCACGGGAGGAGCCCGATCAGGGCGACCGCGACGACGCCGAGGAGGAGCGCGAGCCACCGGTTCGGGCTGTCGAGTCGGTCGAGGACCACCGCGCCGAGGGCGTACTGCCCGTAGACGGAGCCGACCCAGATCGCGACGCCGTAGGCCGCGAACCCGACGAGCGCCAGCGGAAGCCCGACGATCGTGATCGCGAGGAGGAGGAGCGCGACCGGGGCGACGACGAGCCCGAGGAGGCCGACGCCGCCGCTGACGAGCGGGTCGGCGCCGACGCGGTCGCCGACCCGCCGAGAGAACCGGGGGAACGCGAACAGGAGGACCGCGCCGAGCGCGAGGTTGGCGGCGACGCCGTACGCGGCACCGGCCCACGGGGGCAGGAGGTCCCCCCCGCCGCGGCCGATACCGACGGTGCCGCCGAGGCTCGGGTCCTCCACGACGTCGCCGGCGACCGCCGCGTCCGGGCTCCGCGTGAACGTCTCGGCGTCGTACCGGAACTCGCCGTCGACGGCCGCGTTCGGGCCGAGGACGACCGAGTCACCGGCCGCGCGGACGTCGCCGCCGACGCCGCCGTCGACCGTTACCGACCCCGCGCCGACGTCGAGCGCGCCGTCGACCCGCCCGGTCTCCGTCAGTTCGAAGGAGCCGGCGCCGACCTCGGCGTCGCCGCCGACCGTCCCGTCGATGGCGACGGTGCCGGCGGCGGCCCGGAGGTTCCCGCCGACGCGCCCCGTCTCGGCGATCCGGATCGACCCGGCCGCGCCGGAGACGTCGCCCTCGACGGTGCCGCGCACGATTATCGTCGCGGCCGCGGTCTCGACGCTGTCGACCGTCTCGCCCTCGGCGACGACCACGGATCCGGAGGGGCTCTGTATCGACTGGGCCGCCGCGACCCCCGTCGCGAGCGGGGAGAGGAGCGCCACCACCGCGAGGACGAGGGCGACCCGGCTGCGCGTGCGACCGTCTGAGAGAACCATACGCGGGACATCTCTGTCGAAGTACATATGTGTATTCGTCAACTGGTATCGGAGCCCTCGCGCGGATCCCCGGGACGCCTGACAGTGTCGGCGGTACAACTATACTGGCCCGCGACTAGCCTCCGATGGAGTCTACTATGGAAATCTCCGAGAAGCTCCTCTGTCTGTTCAGCGCGGAAGTTCGCGAGACCGACGACGGCGAGTACGTCGTCGACGTGCCCAACCGCGAGATCGACACCGGCTCGCTCGAACCGGGCGAGACGTACCGCGTCGCGCTCGTCGCCCACGACGGGGGAACCGCCTCGGCGGACGACGCCGACGCCACCTCGACGCGGAGCGACGACGGGCCGCAGCCCCCGGTCGAGCCGGGCGAGATGCGGTACGTCGAGATCGAGGACCTCGGCAAGCAGGGCGACGGGATCGCCCGCGTCGAGCGCGGGTACGTGATCATCGTCCCCGACACCGAGGTCGGCGAGCGCGTGAAGATCGAAGTGACCGAAGTGAAGTCCAACTTCGCCGTCGGCGAAGTCGTCGAAGAGGCCGGCTGACCGGCGGCGAAACCGTCAGATCGTCGGTGTCGACCGACACGAAGAGGAAGGGTCGAGAAGTCGATCCGCGTCGGCGGGACAGGCCGGATCCGGCGCGTCGCGCCGGGCTCACTCCTCGTCCGCCACCCGAGCGTCCCAGTACGACACCGAGGCGACGTAGTCGCCCGGGATCGTCTCCCCCGCGAGCTCGTCTATCGCCCGGAACGGCTTCGCGACCGGGCCCGGGAGCTCGCGGTAGAAGCCGTACGGCAACACGAAGTCGTGCTCCTCGTTCGCGAGCGTGAGCCCCGCCTCGCCGAGCATGGCGGCGACCTGCCGCTCGGAGTAGAGCCGCGAGCCCATGGGGAGGAGCCAGGTGTACAGCGTCCGGAGGCTGCGGCTGTTGAACGTGTCGAAGAACACCTGATCGCGGCTCACTCGGCGGAGCTCCTTCGCGAACGGGGTCGGGTCGTCCATCAGGTGGAAAAAGCGCATCGCCACCACCGTGTCGAAGTGGTCGTCGGGGAACGGGAGCCGCGAGGCGTCGCCGCGGAGGAACTCGACCGCGTCGGCGTGGCCGGCGGCCGCCACCTTCTCGCGGGCCTGTTCGAGCATCTCGCGCGAGACGTCGAGCCCGACGACGTCCGCGCCCTGGTCGGCGAGCATCGTGGTGAACCGACCGGTGCCGCAGGCGACTTCCAGCACGCGGTGGCCCGAGTCGATCGGACCTAACGCGGCGAGAACGGCCGCTTTCTCGCGGCGATCGATGAGCTGTCCGCCTCCGGAGAACCTGAGGTCGTCGTACTCCTCGGCGACCTCGTCGGCCTGGTACCAGTCCTGTCCCTTCACGTTGTCCGTGATGGACGCCGGACCGACAAAACCGTACTGGATGCGGTCCGGCGCGGACCCCGCTGCGGTCGGTCGGCTTCGACGCGATCGCGGCCGCTGCGAGCGGCCCGAACGCTCCGGAGACCCGGCCGATCAGCCGCTCGTGGCGACGTTCTCGGCGGGGATCCGGACGATGACGCGCGCGCCCTCCTCCTCGTCGTGGTGGGGGTACTCGTCGACGCCGAAGTACCGGCGGGCGAGCTCGTCGATGTGTTCGCGAGCGCCCTCTTCGGTCAGTTCGGCCTCCCCGCGGACGGAGACGTACCGGTACGGGTCGTCTGGGTCGAGCACGCTGACGCCGACCTTCGGGTTCTCGCGGACGTTCCGCTCCTTGCGCCGCCCGCGGGCGGTGTTCACGAGGACGTACTCGCGGTCCTCGTGGTCGACCCACACCGGCGTGACGTGGGGGAGCCCGTCCGGTCCGACGGTCGCGAAGTGGGCGTACGACTCGGCCTCGAGGATGTCGACGTGGGACTCGGGGATCACGCCGCGGGGTACGGGCCGCCCCCGGAAAATACGCCTGATCGATCGTCTATGATAGCCCGGTGAGAAGTAATATTAAGACATTATATTATCACAGGCAGATTCCCCTATATGTAGCCAACCTTTACCACTACTCGTGGAATTCGTGTGAGACATGAGTACCAGTCCCGCGGAGACCGCTGACCAAGACCGCCTGTCGGAGACCGAGTACCGCGACCGCCTGCGCGAGCTTCCCCCCAGCGCAAAGCTCGTCGCGAAGGTACTGGAGGGGGACGCCCCCCTCTCGCAGGGCGGCCTCGCCGACGAGTCGCTGCTGCCCGACCGCACCGTCCGCTACGCGCTCAACCGCCTCGAAGAGGAGGGCCTCGTCGACTCGCGGTACAGCTTCAAGGACGCGCGCAAGCAGGTGTACTACCTGACCGTCTGAGCGGGTCGGACGCCGTTTTTCCCGGCTCGTAGTCGAATCGACGCGAGACGACCGGACCGGACGCACACACGCAGTCCTTTTTACCTCCTCGCCCCGATAACCGCACGTATGGACCTCTCGGTCGTCGTCCCGACGCTCAACGGTCGGGACCGGTTGGCCGCCTGCCTCGACGCGCTGGCGGCCGACGCCCCCGACGCCGAGGTGATCGTCGTCAACGGGCCCTCGGCCGACGGCACGACCGGCATGGTTCGCGACCGCGGCGACGTCGACGTGTTGGTCGAGATCTCCGACCGCACGGTGAACGTCGCCCGCAACGCCGGCATCGAGGTGGCGACGGGCGACGCGGTCGCGCTGGTCGACTACGACAATCGGGTCGAGCCGGGGTGGCGCAACGCGGTCGCCGAGGGCCTCGACGTCGCGCCCGTGGCCTCCGGCCCGGTGACGCCGATACCGCTGGACGAGCCGAACGCCGGGGCGACGGGCGTCGGAGCGGAAACCGCGGAGCAGGGCGTCGAGGCCGACGCCGCGAGGTCGGACGTCGAGACCGACGCCGCCGGGACCGGTCCGGGGACGCCGGACGACGCGGACGCGGTCGGCCCGAACGAGCCGGAGCGCAACCGGATCGCCGGCCGGGACGTCACCTACTTCGAGAGCGGGAACGTCGCGTTCCGGCGGGACGCCCTCCGCGACCTCGACGGCTTCGACGAGTACCTCCGGGTCGGCGGCGCGCGCGACGCCGCACACCGGCTCGCGCGGATGGACCGCGAGGTCGCGTGGCGGTCCGGACTGGCCGCGCGGAAGGAGCTCCCGACCCCGACCGCGGCGGACGGCGGGCGCAGCGCGAGCGAGTGGGGCTGGAAGTACCGCGGGCTCGCCTACCGCCTGTTGAAGAACTACGGCGTCCGCCCCACGGTCCTCCTTCGGACCGGGTCGCACGCGCTCGCCGACGCGGTTGCCGCGGCGAAAGACGTGGTCCGCGGCGAGTCGACCCCCACGCGGTGGGCCGCGACCGGACGCGACGTCCTCCTCGGGCTCACCGGCGGGACCTCCGACGGGCTGGTCGCGCGCCGCCGGGACCGGAGCCCCGCCCGGAACCCGAACGGCATCTCGACGCGCGCCGACCGCGCCGTCGCGAAGTACGACCGGCGGGCGGAGCGGGGCGAGCGGAGCGAGGCCCCCACCGACGTCGAGTGAGCCCCGCGCATTTTAACAGCGGGCGCGGTCAACGCCCCGACAACGAATGGGACTCACGAAGCGTATCATCCCCTGTATCGACGTCGACCTCGACGACGAGGGCGACGCCGCGGTGTACACCGGCGTCAACTTCGAGAATCTGGAGTACACCGGCGACCCCGTCGAACTGGCGAAGAAGTACAACGCCGCGGGGGCCGACGAGTTCGTCTTCCTCGACATCACCGCCAGCGCCGACGGCCGCGAGACGATGCTCGACGTGGTGAACCGCGTCGCCGACGAGTGTTTCATCCCGCTGACGGTCGGCGGCGGTATCCGCACGAAGGAAGACATCAAGGAGACCCTCCGAGCGGGCGCGGACAAGGTCTCGATCACGACCGGCGCCTTGGAGCGCCCGGAACTCATCGACGAGGGGGCGGCCGCCTTCGGCAGCCAGTGCATCGTCATCTCCGTCGACGCGCGGCGGCGGTACGACGACGCGGGCGACCACTTCTACGAGGACGAGGACGGCGAGACGGTGTGGTTCGAGTGCACGAAGAAGGGGGGCCGCGAGGGCACCGGGATCGACGCCGTCTCGTGGGCGAAGGAGGCCGAGGAGCGCGGCGCGGGCGAGCTGTTCGTCAACTCCATCGACAAGGACGGCACGAAGGACGGCTACGACGTCCCCCTGATGAAGGCGGTCGGCGAGGCCGTCTCGACCCCGCTGATCGCCTCCTCCGGCTGCGGCAGTCCCGAGGACATGTACGACGTGTTCACCGAGGCGGACGCCGACGCCGGCCTCGCGGCCTCCATCTTCCACTTCGGTGACTACTCGATCGAGGAGACGAAGGCGTACCTCGACGATCGCGGCGTCCCGGTGCGGCGCTAACTACTTTTGTAGTTTCTATTACTCACCGACTGAAACCAACAGTTATTATCCGACCGGGGATCAATCGTGACGTATGTCCACGTCCACGTCATCCGCGCGTGTTCGCGACGAGTCGCCCGAGCTCGTCTGTAAACGGACCGACGGCGACGGCGGCGGCGAGGTGACGTTCTTCGAGCGGGACGTCGACCCGGACGAGCGGACCACCCGGTGGATCACGGTCCGCGAGTCCGACTGCGTTCCCCGCGACGAGTGGCGATAATATCTGTTTGGCAGCGGCTTCGGCGTGTATTTATGAATCGGTGCTAGCGGAGCGGTCACGGATACCTCCAAAGCCCCAGCCGCGGGGCGGGCGCACGCTCGCTGTCGTTCGAAAGGCGCTTCGCGCCTTTCGTGATGACGGGACGCCGGGGGCGTCTCGAACCACGCTCCTCGGTCGCTCACTTCGTTCGCTCGTTATGGTACTTACGTCGCCTGCGCCCGCCCCGCGGCTGCCCCTTTGAGTCCCACCCGCACAGCGACCGCACCTCACGCCTCCCCAGCCTCGTCGGGCGCGTTCCGCGGGCTCCCTCCGGTCGCCCACGTCGTGCCCGACTCCCTCGCACGCGCACCTCGCGGCCGCCGGTGGCTGCCGCTCGGAGGCGCGCGCCGCTCCGCGGATTTGGTGTGTGAATAGTCGCCGGGGTTCGGTCAGTCGTCCGCGGTCGCGGCGTCGGCGAACTGCGGCAGTTCGTCGTCGAGCAGCGCGACCGTCGCCAGCCGGATCGCGTGCGGCCAGCCGAGCGGCGTCGCGCTGTCGGCCGTCCCGTCGTCGAAGTACTGCTCGGGGAGGTACGTCGTCGGCTCGCACAGCGTTCCGCCGGGCGAGACGTGCGCGAGCAGGTCGCGGGCCCGGGCCGCCATCTCGGCGGCGCGCGGGTCGTCGTGCGCCGCGAGCAGCGCGGCGAGCTCCGCGCAGGCGTTCGCCCCCCACGCCGTCGAGACCGTCCACACCTTCTCCGAGAGCTGGTCGGCCCGCCGCCAGCCGTCGCCCTCGTACCGGATCAGGCCGGCGATGTCGTCGGTCTCGTGGGAGAGGCCGTCGACGACCGTCTCGACGTGTGAGACCAGTCGGTCGAGGCGCTCCTCGTCGACCGCGCCGCCGGCTCCGGACCCGTCGCCCGCCGCGCCGAGCGCGTCGAAGGAGCGGTGCGCGGCCGCGAGTCCGAGCGTCGCCGAGTCGAGCCGATCGTCGATCCCGCCGTCGAGCGTCTCGCGGACGGCGTAGCAGCCGCGTTCGGGGACCCAGAGGTCGTCGAGCGCGTCGTACACCTCGCGGGCCCGGTCGCGGGCGTGCGCGGCGAGGTCGTCCGGGAGCGACGCCGCGCCGGGGACGGCGTCGGGGTCGTCGAGCGCGTCGACCGCGAGCCCCTCGCCGTGGCGGCCGAGCTCGCTGTACGCCTCGAGGAACGTCGCGGCGGTGTGGGCGAACCGGCCCGCGGAGTCCTCCCACGCGTTCTGACAGACGACCGGGCGGCCGTCCGGTTCGAGCGTGCGGTCGAGCCCAGCGAGCGCGGCGACGAGGGTCGAGTCGAGCCCCTCGACGTCGACGCCCGCCTCGCGGGCCCGCGCGAGGTACGCGACGACGCTGCCCGTCTGGTCGGCCTGGTAGTCGACGTCCGGCCCGTCCTCGATGCGCGCGTTCGCCCACCCGGGGGCGAGCGCGCCGTCGCGGGGCCACACCCGGTGGGGCCACGAGCCGTCGGGGCGCTGCGTGGCGACGTACATCTCCGCGGACCGGGCGTGCCAGTCGTCGAGGTCGAGGGCGAGCGCGTCGGCGGCCCCGAGCAGGAACCCGGAGATCTCCGCGTCGTCGCGGAACCACGTGTAGCCGTAGCCGCCGGAGTGCTCGTAGTACGGGTCGAAGTCGGGCCCCGCGATCCGGAGCCCGGACGGGGCGGAGAGCAGCGAGAGGACCCGGAGGTCCGCGACGACCGACTCGCGGGCGGGGGCCGACTCGGGGACCGAGGGGAGCGCGTCGGCGGCCGCGTCCGCGAGCGCGTCGACGTCGTCGTGGTCGGCGAACAGGTCGTCGAGACGCTCGCGCGCGGCCTCGCGGTCGGTCTCCGCCCCGTCCGTCAGGAGCGTGGCGACCGTCGCGACCCCGTCGTCGAGCGGCACGTCGGCGATCACCTCGCCGGAGAGGCGCTCCTCCTCGTACCGGTCGCCGTCGCGGTCGCGCGGGAGGTCCGTGGGGTCGTCGGCGAGCAGCTCGGGGAACGTAGTCGGGAGCTGGCCGCGGAGGTCGGCGAAGCCGGTCGCGCTCGCGAGGAAGTCGTGCTCGTCGGCGTGGTACACTTCGACGGCGTCGTCGAACCGGAGCTGCCCCACGCGGTCGTCGCGGCCGTCGGGCGCGAAGCGGGCGTAGACGACGAGCGAGGCGTCCGCGGGGTCGACGGGGGTCGCGTCCGCGTCCCCGTCGTCCGCGCCGGCGAACTCGACCGAGGCCCGCGTGAGGTGCGCGTCGCCGAGCGTCACGTCGTGGCGGGTGACCGTCGCGCGCGGCGTCTCGTGGACCGTCTCGACCAGCGCGGTGTCGCCGACGTACCGCTGCGTCGTGTCGGCCGCGTCGAGCCACGTGACCTCGTCGCCGACGGCGAGCCCGATCCGCGACCGGACGAGGCCGGTCCGGCCGGTGAGCGGGTAGCCGAAGTCGCGGAGTTCGCCGTCGTCGCCGACGTGGACGAGCCGACCGTCGCCGCCGGAGAACCGACCGGAGACGGTGCGCCGCTCGCCGGGGAAGCGCGTCCCGCCGCCGGCGTGGCGCTTGTAGTCGTCGAGCGCGTCGCGAAGCTGCATTACGCGAACACACGCCGCCGCTCGGTATGAAGCTTTGGTGTAATTATTGTTCATTCGTTTGGCGAACGGAAACCCTCAAACCGCGGCGCGCCGACAGCCGGGGCGTGCACGAACCCGGCCCCCCGCGGACGACCAGCGTCGGTGAGTCGGTCGAGCTGGCGGCGCGGTCCCCGGACGCCGACGGAACGTACCGCTGGCGCGTCCGCGACGCGCCCGCCGACAGCGACCTCGCCGCCGGAGACGGCCCGGACCCCGACGCGACCGGGCCGCCGAGTTCGGCGACCGCGACCGGCGGCGACGCCGCGCTCGACCCCGGCGACGGTCCGGTGCTACGGGCCGGCGAAACCGTTCGCGACGACGACCCGGTCGTCCACCTCGCGCCCGACGCCCCCGGAACCTACGTCCTCGCGCTCGACGCGCCCGACGGGACGCACCGACAGCGCGTCCGCGCCTTCCCCGACGAGCGGCGGGAGACGGAGATCCGCGTCCCGGCCGCCGACGTCGCGACGGACGGCGACCCCGACCGCGTCTCGCTGTTGTGGCCCCACAACGAGAACCGGCTCGCGCTCGACCGGGCGGAGCGCGACGGCGACGAGTGGGTCGCGACGGTGCGGGTCCCCCCCGGGCGCCACGGCTTCGCCTTCGTCCCCGACGGCGACCGCTCGGCGGCGTTCCACGGCGAGTGCGAGGTCCCCGGCCCCGGGCGGCCGCGCGTCTCGCTGGACGCGGCAGTCGTCGAGACCGACGCCCCGGCGGAGGCGGACCGGCTCCGCCTGGCGGCCGCGGTCGATCCCGCGCCCGCCGTCGACGACGTCGAGCGCGCCGGCGACCCTGACGCCCTCGACGCGACGTTCCTCGTCGACGACCGCGACGCCGGCCCGGAGACGGTGGCGGCGATCGAGTCGCGGGCGGAGGGCCGGACGCTCTCGGTCCCGCTCGACGCGCTCCCGGACTCGGTCCGGATTCACGCGGTCCCGCACGGGGAGCGGTACGGCGCTGCGGAGACGGTTCGGGTGGGCGCCCCCGCGACCAACGGAGACGACGCCGGCGTGACGGCCGCGTCGGTCGGGGTCACCGACCCGAACCCGACGCCCGAGTGGGCCGAGTCGCCGACGATCTACGAGGCCTTCGTTCGGTCGTTCGCCGGCGACACGCTGCCGACGACGTTCGCGGAGATCGAGCGCCGGGTCGAGTACCTCGAGCACCTCGGCGTCGACGCGCTCTGGCTCACGCCCGTCCTCGCCTCGCCGACGGACCACGGCTACCACGTCACCGACTACTACGACACCGCCGCGGACCTCGGCTCGCGCGAGTCGTTCGAGTCGCTCGTCGCGGCGTGCCACGACGCCGACATCCGGGTCGTCTTCGACCTGGTGATCAACCACACCTCCCGCGACCACCCGGCGTTCCAGCTCCACTCGGCCGGCGTCGACGCGTACGCGGACCACTACCGCCGGACCGACGCGGCCGCCGACGTGACCGGGATCGACTGGGCGGAGCTCGACGACGGCGACGCCCCCGACTACTACTTCGAGTGGGGCCGCATCCCGAACCTCAACTTCGACAGCCCGGCGGTCCGCGAGTGGCTCCTCGACGTCGTCGACGAGTGGGCGGGGGTCGTCGACGGCTTCCGCGCCGACGTGGCGTGGGGGGTCCCCCACGGCTTCTGGAAGGAGGTGGCCGACCGCGTGCCGGACGACACCCTCCTCCTCGACGAGACGCTGCCCCACGACCCGTTCTACGGCGAGGGGGAGTTCCACCGCCACTACGACACCTCGCTGTACGAGACGCTCCGCGCGGTCGGCGCGGGCGAGGAGCCGGCCGACGCGGTCGAGGCCGCCCTCGCGCGCGGCGAGTGGCTCGGCTTCGACGACGGCCGCTCGCAGATGCGGTACGTCGAGAACCACGACGAGGACCGCTACCTCGCGGAGTACGGTCGCGACGCGCTCCGCGCGGCCGCCGCGGTGACGTTCACGCTGCCGGGCGCGCCGATGATCTACGCCGGACAGGAGCGCGGCAACGAGACGTACCGCGGGCCGATCCGGTGGCACGACGGCGACAACGACCTCACCGAGTTCCACCGGCGGCTGGTCGCGCTGCGCGGGGCCGAACCGCTCCTCCGCGACGGCGACGTGACGTTCGAGGGTCGGGCGGCCGACGTGCGCGTCGTCGAGGGGGACGCCGACCGGGTGACCGCGTACGAGCGGACGCCGCCGAGGGGGGACGGGAACGGGGGCGACCCCCTGCTCGTCGTCGTCAACTTCGCGGCGGAGCCGGCGACGGTCGCCGTCCCCGACGGGGTCGAGACGGACCTGTTCGGCGACGGGAGCGCGGTGGAACGCGACGGCGAGGGCGGGGGGCGGGTCGCGGTCGACGCCGTCGCCGTGCTCCGGTGAGCGGTCGGCCGTCGCCGGTGGGTCGCGGGGCCGCGGCGCCGCCCGGTACCGACCCTTATAAGTGTCGCTCGGCAGAGGCGTGCGTATGGACGACCGGACGCTGACCGACCTCCTCCGTCGCTTCGGACTCTCCGACAAGGAGGTCGACACCTATCTCAGTCTGCTCGAACACGGCGAGGCGAAGGCGAGCACCGTCGCCGACGCGGCGGGCGTCTCGAAGCGGTACGTCTACAGCGTGAGCGAGTCGCTGGCGGAGCGCGGCTTCGTCGAGGTGAACGACCACGTCGTGCCGACGACGATCCGCGCGAACCCGCCCGAGGAGGTGATAGACCGGCTCCGGTCCGACGTGGACGCGATGCGGCCCGGACTGGCGGAGCGGTACTCCCGCGTGGAGCGCCAGGCCGAGCAGTTCGAGGTGATCAAGTCGCGAGTCACCGTCCTCAAGCGGATGCGCTCGCTGCTCGAGGGCGCCGACTCCGAGGTGACGCTGTCGCTCACCGCCGGACAGCTCCCCGAGATCAGGGACGCGCTCGTCGACGCGGCCGACCGCGGCGTCTTGGTCCTGCTCGTCGTCTCCGACGCGGCGGCCGACCTCGGCGCGGACGACCCGGCGCTGTCGGGCGTCGCGAACGTCGTCCGCACCTGGAGCGAGGCGATGCCGACGCTGCTCACCGTCGACTCCGCGGCGGGCGTCGTCGCCCCGCCCGAGCTGCTCCGCCGGTCGACGACCGACCGGCAGGCCATCGCCTTCGCGCAGGAGCAGCTCGCGCCGGTGATCGTCGGCTCGTTCCTCGGGAACTACTGGCCCGCCGCGACCGAGGTACTCGTCGCCGACCCGGCGCCGCTCCCGGCCGAGTACACGGACTTCAGACACACCGTCCTCCAGGCGACGTTACGGCTCCGCGCCGGCGACCCGCCCCGGGTGACCGTCGCCGGCAGACGGACCGACGACGACGAGGCGGTCGAACTCGTCGGGCGCGTCGTCGAGACGAAGCAGGGGATGGTAGAGCCGACGAACAACGAGTTCCCGGTCGAACACTCCCTCGTCGTCGAGACGGACGACGGCGAGGTCACCGTCGGGGGGCAGGGCGCGTTCGTCGAGGACGTCGAGGCCGACCTCGTGCGGATCGAGCCGGACGAGGAGTAGGGCGGCGACGCGGGCGCCGGGACGCGGGAGTCCGGGGCGCAGGAGGCCGGCACGGGCCGGTCGCCGTACCGCGCGCAGACGAGCGAGAACTCGCCGTCGTCGGCCGCGAGCGATTCGATGTGGCCCGCGATGTCGAGTAGCGTGGGTCCGATCACGGTTGGGTGGGTCCGGTCGCGTGCGTTCAGTCCTCCAGGCTCGGGTGCGTCTCCTGCGGGTCCGGGTGCGGCTCGGCGAACCGCTCGCGCGTCGCGTCGAGCGCGGCGGCCTCGCGTGCCCGGCGTTCGTCGGCGTCGATCTCCTCGCAGCCGGGCGGCACCTCGCGGCCGCGGTCGGTGAAGTACCCCTCGGGCGCGACCCAATCGTGGTAGAATGGCGCGTCGGCGTCCTCCAACAGCGTGACCGCGACCTCGGCGCCGTGGCCGGCGCACACCGCGGCCTGATGGGGCTTCTCCGCGAGCCGCCCCGCCGCGTACAGGCCGTCGACGCCGGTCCGTCCGCGCTCGTCGACGTCGACGTACGACTTCCCGCGGTCGACGATCCCGACGCCGTCGATCCCCTCCAGGTAGCCGACCTCGTTCTTCGTGGCCGCGACGACGTACCGCGCCCGCACCGGGTCGGCGGTGTCGGTCTCGACGACGAACCGCGCGCCGTCGGCGGCGGCGTCGGACCGCGCGCTCGCCGCCGGGTCGGGGTCGTCCGCCGCGGCGTCGTCGACCGCGCCGACCGTCCCGACCCGGGTGGCCCGCGCGTCGAGCCGGTCCGCGCCGGCGGTCTCGGCCTGTTCGCCGAGGAGGTCGAGGAGCCGGCGCGGGTTCACCCCGAGCGGGAACCCGGGAAAGTTCTCGAGACGCGCGTTGCGCCGCAGGATCGACTCGCCCGGGTCGACGACGAGGGTGTCGAGCCCCTGTCGGGCCGTGAAGACGGCCGCGGAGAGCCCGGCGACGCCCCCGCCGACGACGGCCACGTCGCGAGCCGCGGTCCCGTCGTCGGTCATCTGCCGAACACCCGGCGTGGGCGGCGGTCGACCGCCCGAGTTTCGCTCCGGTCCATACCGGTTCGCAGGGACGCGCCGAAGTAGTGACTTCGGTCGCGGGGGGCGCTCGACCGCGGCGTCCGAACGGGCCCGCCCGCGCCGGTCACCGGCGCACCCGAACCGGCCGCTCGGCCGCGATGAACGGCTCGTCGCGGCCGGCCGCCGCGAACGCGAGGTCGCCGTTCCCGCCGCGCTCGACGCGCCACGTCGGCAAGGCGGGCACGTCGTAGTCGGTCGGGTCGCCGTACGTCGCCGCAACGGCCCACTCGCGGGCGCGCATCTACGGGTCCCCGTTGATGACGTCCGCGACCCGCTCGCGATCGAACAGTTGCTCGTCGTCCGGGATCGCCGGGTACGGACCCTCCTCGTAGCGGGGCCACGCGCCGAACTCCTCGGGATACAGCTGCTTCGCCGTCATCTCCAGCTGGAACAGGTTGAGGACCGGTCCCTGGTAGCGGGCGCCCTGCGGGTGGACGCGGTCGTTCTTCACCGCGGTGACCTCCGACCCGACGGGGTCCTCCTCGAAGGCGGCCCGCCGGCCGGCCATGTCCGTCCCCGGTTCGAAGCCGCCGAGGTAGAGGATGACGTCGGGGTCGGCCTCGAGTATCGTCTCGAAGTCGACGACCGTGCCGGAGTCGACGCTCCCCTCGAAGGCGTCGCGCGGTCCGAGCGGACGCGTGTGTGACGTGAGGAAGCCGGGGTTGCTCAGCGTGTACGCGTAGATCTGCTCGATGTCGGCGGCGGCGACCATGATCGCGGTCGGGCGCTCCGACTCCGGCGGCAGGCGCTCGTCGATCGTCGCGAGGAGGTCTTCGCGCACCGTCGCGAGCGCCTCGTAGCGCTCGCGCTCGCGGAACGCGTCGGCGACGATCTCGAACTGCTCCCACAGGCCGTAGTACTGGTAGCCGTCGGCCCACTCGCCCGTCGGCTCCTGATGGCGGTCGGACAGCGAGTTGCCGAACCACGGCGAGACGCGCTCGCCGATCTCGTCGATGTCGTCGCGGCTCCACGCGTCCTGCCGAGTGATCCACGCCGGGTCGGCGAGGTGGACGTCGCTGTCGAGCTCGTACAGCTTCTCTTTGTCCGGCTGCCACGAGGAGTACAGGCCCGACCAGTCGAGCGAGACGCCCGGGAGCCGCTCGACGAACTGGTTCCAGAGCCCGTCGTAGTAGTCCGGCGCGTGGAGCGCGGTGACGCCCTCGCCCTTCCCCAGCGCGAACGCCATGCCCGCGTGGTGGGTGAGCCGGGTGAACACCGTCTCCGGCGGCGACTCGAACGTCACCTCGCCCGTCGGCGAGATGGACGCCGTGTAACTTCCGTCGCCGGTCTCGTCCGGCTCGCCCGACGACCCGCCCGAACCGTCGTCGGACGGGCCGGAGTCCTCCGCGTCGTCGGCGGGGGAGTCGGACTCGCCGCCGGTACAGCCGGCGAGGAGGCCGCCGAGGGCGACCGCGCCGCCGTACTTCGCGAACGCTCTGCGCGTCGACGCGCCGGATGTTTCGTCGTTGAGCATATTTTTAGGCTACCCTAAAACAACTTAACCGCTCCGATCTTTAGGCCCACCTAAACACTTGCCGGCCCCGGACGCCGGGTCGGCTCACTCCTCGTGTCTGGCTCGCAGCGGCGTGACGCGGGGACCGCGGTCGGTGTCGACGACGTCGGCGTCGACGCGGAACACCTCCGAGAGCAGTTCCTCCGTGACGACCTCCTCCGGCGGGCCGCGCGCCCGGACTTCACCGTCCTTGAGCGCGACAACGCGGTCGGCGAGTCGCGCGGCCTGTTCGATGTCGTGGAGGACGACGACGACGGTGACCTCGCTCTCCGAACGCAGCGTCTCGATGATCTCCATCACCTCCATCTGGTGGTGTAAATCGAGGAACGTCGTCGGCTCGTCGAGCAGGAGCACGTCGGTGTCCTGCGCTAACACCAATGCGATCCAAGCCAGCTGTTTCTGCCCGCCGCTGAGACTCCCGACCTCGCGGTCCCGGAGGTGCCCGCAGCCCGCCAGTTCGATCGCGCGCTCGACGGCGCGGGCGTCCGCCTCCGTCGTCCGCTCGAAGAACCCGCGGTGCGGGTAGCGCCCGTGGTACACCAGGTCCTCGACGGTGATGCTGTCCGGAGAGGTGCTCTCCTGTGAGAGGAGCCCGAGCTTCCGTGCGAGCGCCTTCGTGTCCATCGAGCGGACGTCTCGCCCGTCGAGCAGCACGGAGCCGTCGTCCGGCGCGAGCTGGTTCGCGAGCCCCTTCAGGAGAGTGCTCTTCCCGGAGCCGTTCGGGCCGACGAGCGCCGTCACCGCGCCGGGTTCGGCCGCGATCGACTCGCCGTCGATCACGGGCTCCGGGGCCTCCGGGTAGGCCAGCACGAGGTCCTCGCCGTCGAGGTCGCTCGCGTCGGTCTCCGCGGCGTCGGTGCCGCCCGATCGCTTCGTTTCGCTCGGGCCGCTCGATTCGTCCCGCTCCGTCGCGTTCGCGCGTTCGATGGCCATTCAGAGGTCACCCACGTTCCGCTGTCGCCGCATCAGGTACAGGAAGTACGGGCCGCCGACCAGCCCGGTGACGATCCCCACCGGAATCTGCGCGTCGGCGCCGGTCAGGACGCTCATCCCGAGCCGCGCCCCCACGTCGGCCCCGACCATCAGCGCCGGGCCGACGAACAGGCAGCCGACGATCACCCGCTTGTAGTCGCTGCCGACGAGGTTCCGGACCACGTGAGGGACGATCAGCCCCACGAAGCTGACGATCCCCGCGACCGCGATGCTGGCGGCCGCCGCCAGCACCGCGACGCCGGAGAGCCCGAACCGCACCCGCTCGATGGACATCCCCAGCGACTTCGCCGTCTGCTCGCCCAAGAGGAGGAGGTTCAACTGCCGCGAGCCCGCGAGCGACAGCGTGAGCGCCACGAGCGTCCACGGGAGCGCCGTCCGCACCTGCTCCCAGTCGGTCCCGGTCAGCGACCCGGTCGTCCACTGGATCGCCGACTGGACGACGCCGATGTCGTCCGCGAAGAAGAACAGCCCCGTCTGGAGGCTGTTGAAGACGGTGCCGACGATCACGCCCGCGAGGACGAGGCGGACCGGGCTCGTCCCGTTCTTCCACGCGATGGCGTACACGATCAGGAACGCGACCGAGCCGCCGACCGCCGCGATGATCGGGAGGAACGCCGAGAGGCCGCCGAAGACGACGAGCGTGAGGAGGATCATCAGCCCCGCGCCGGAGGAGACGCCGAGGATGAACGGGCTCGCCAGCTCGTTCCGCGTCACCGCCTGAAAGATGGCGCCGGAGACGGCGAGGTTCATCCCGACGATAGCGCCGACGAGCACCCGCGGCAGGCGGATGCTCCAGACGACGAGCGTCTCGCGCGCCAGCTCCGGCAACTCGCCCCGGAACCCGGTGATCGCCCGCATGAGCTCCTCCCCGACGAGGAAGTTGAGTAGCCACCGCGGATCGAGCAGCACCGCGGGGTCGAGGACCGCCCGCCACGCCTGCCCGACCGTCATCGAGTACGCCCCGAAGCTCACCTGAGCGAGCCCCGCGAGGACGACCAGCGCGAGGCTCCCGGCCGCGACCGTCAGGAGACGGGGGTCGAACAGCCACCCGAGCCGGTCGTCGGCCGCCGCTCGGCCGCCCGCGACCCCGCCGCCGACCGTCGGCCCGTCGCGGCTCACCGCGTCCCCTCCTCGACCGGCCCGGCGTTCGGTCCGTCGCCGGCCGCGTACGCCGCCACCGCCTCGTCGTCCATGGCGTCGAGCAGCGCGTCGGCCCCGTGCGCGTCGACGACCGCTTCCGGGTCGAGGTGCGCGGCGAGCGCGCGGTGTCCCGCCGCCGCGCGGGCCGCCTCCTCGTCGGCGTCGACGTACGCGGAGCGCGCGGCGTCGACGGCGGCCTCGCGGACCCGCGCGAACCGCTCCGAGTCCGGGTCGACCGGTCCGTCCGCGTGCTCGGCGTCGAACCACTCGGCCCAGCGGTTGCGGTCCGCCCACTCGTCGTCGAGCGCCGCCTCGCGGCGGACCCAGTCGACGCGCTCGGCGGCCGCCGGCCACCAGCCGTCGTCGACCCGCGCGTCCGCGACGACTCGCTTGCCGACGCGAGCGCCCCGCCCCGCGGCCGTGACCGCCTGTCGGTCGGCGTCGGACGGGGAAGCGACGTAGAGGCCATCCACCGGGGTCGTCCCGTCGCGGTCGGCGTACTCGCGGTCGAAGGTCTCCCGCGTCTCGCCGCCGCGGTCGCGCCGCTCGAACATGGCGTCCTCGTCGTCGAGCCCGCGCAGGTACTCGCCGCCGTAGCGCGTCGCCGCGATCACTCGGCGGGCGGTGACCGGATCGCCCTCCCGCGGCGTGACGACGAACCGCGCGGCCGCGCCCCCGTCGCCGTCGACGCCCGACCGCGCCACGGACTCGACGAGGTCCGCGACGACCGTACAGTCCGCGCGCTCGGCCTGCGCACGCATGAGGTCGGCGAGCGTCCCGACGTCGATACCGGCCGGGAAGCCCGGGTAGTTCTCCAGGTGCGCGCAGCGCGCGAGCGACGACCGACCGCGGTCGAAGACGGTGACGTCGAGGCCGTCGCGGGCGGCGAACACCGCGGCCGCGCAGCCGGCGGGCCCGCCGCCGACCACGACCACGTCGCGATCGGCGGCGTCGCTCATTCCGCCCCTCCGGTGACGATCGACGCGACCGCGTCGCGGTCGAACAGGCGCTCGTCGGCGGGGATGCCGGGGTAGTCGTCGCCGTGCTCGTAGCCCGGCCACGCGCCGAACCGGTCCGGGAACAGCTGCTTCGCGGTCATCTCCAGCTGGAACAGGTTCATGATCGGTCCCTGGACCGGGTCACCGGACGGGTAGAAGCGGTCGTTCGCGACCGCCGAGAGCTCGCCCGCGACCGGGTGGTCGGCCAGCTCCTCGCGGGTCGCACCGACGTCGTAGTAGGAGGCGATCCCGTACTGGTGGAGGACGACGTCGGGGTCGACCTCCAGTAGCTGCTCGTGGTCGTAGGCCGTCTCGTACGTGACGTCGTCGCCCGCGAACGCGTCCGGGACGTCGAACGGTCGCACGTGCGCGTTCGCGAACCCTGGCTCGTCGGTCCGAGAGGGATAGTAGGTCCCGTCCATGTACAGCAGCGAGGCGACCGTCGGGCGCTCCTCGGCCGGCGGGAGGTCGCTTCGGATCGTCTCGACCAGGTCCCGACGAACCGCGTCGAGCGCCGCGAACCGCTCCGACTCCCGGAACGCGGCGGCGACGCGTTCGCCGATCTCCGGGAGGGTGTAGTACGCGTAGTCGTCGCGGCAGCCCTCGGGCGGCTCGGAGTGGCGGCGGCTGTAGACGTTCCCGAACCACGGGGCGACCCGGTCGCGCACGTCGGCCACGTCGTCCTCGCTCCAGCCGTCGAAGGACGCGAACAGGCAGGGGTCCGCGAGGTGGAGGTCGGAGTCGAGTTCGTACAGCAGTTCGCGGTCGACGGAGATACCGCCGCCGGAGCCGGAGTTGAGCTGCGTCAGTCCCTCGCGGTCGAAGGAGACGCCGTCGAGGCCGGCGTAGTAGGCGTCCAGCGTGTTTCCGCCCGCCTCGGCGTCGAACCCGAGCGAGTTGACCGCGTCGCCGTGTCCGAGCGCCACCGCGAGGTCGGCGTACAGCAGGCTGTACACCATCACGTCCTCCGGGACGGAGTCGAACGCGACCTCGCCGACCGGCGCCATCTCGGCCGTGTACGAGTCGGTGCCGTCGCCCCCGCTCGAGGAGTCGCCGCCGGATCCGTCGGCCGCCGAACCGTCGTTCCCGTCGGAGCCGGACCCGTCCGGCGTCGACTCGGTGCCGCTACATCCGGCGAGCAGTCCCGCGCCGGCGACGGCGCCGCAGTACCTGATCGCGTCGCGGCGCGTGCCGGCGGGTCGGTCCGCGTCTCGTTCCATACGGTTTAGGCCACCCTAAAGGATTAAGACGGTTTCGAATCTTAGGCCGCCCTAAATCCCAGCGGGACGGTCGGACCGGGGAGAGCGGCGCAGACGCGGCGCGGCGGTGACCGGCGGTGTCGCGGGCGATCCGCAGTTTCGTATCGCGCTATGCGATTTATTCGGCGCCGAACGCCCGAACGCTCTCGAACGAGTCGTCGGCGATAGCGGCGGCGATCCCTTCGATATCGGCGTCTCGGGGCACCTCGTGGGGGTACTTCCGGCCGAAGTAGCGGACGAGGTTCTCGACGTCGCGCTCGAGGAACTCCCGGGCGTTCTCGTGGTCGACGGGCACCGCCTGCGGCCAGTCGAAGATAGTGACGCCGCTCTCGGCGACCGCGACGTTGTGCTCGGAGGCGTCGGCGTGGATCCAGCCGAGCTCGTGGGCGGTCGCGAGCTCGCGGAGGATCAGGTCGAGGACGCCGACCGCCTGCTCCGGGTCGAGCTTCGCGCGCGAGAGCTCGACGCCCGCGAACTTCTCCATCACGATGGCGTGGCGGTTGTGATCGACCGGCCGGGGGACGGAGACGTCCGGGTACATCGCCTCCATCGCCTCGTACTCCCGTTCGGCCGCCTTGCGCGCCGTGTACAGCCACGAGACGTGGTCCCGGTCGGCGGTGTACTCGCGCTCCCGTTTCACCTCGCGGAAGTTGGTGTACCCCTCGCGGTGGTACTTCAGCGCGAGCGGCCGGAACGACTGGGCCTCGTACACGTCGCCCTCCTTGCCGAGCCCGAGCGGCGACCCCACGCCGTCGATGGTCTCGCGCTCCGAGAACGTCCGGAGCGCCAGGGCGTCGTACCCCTCGAAGGTGAGCTGGTACCCCTCGTACTGGATCGTCTTCCGCTCGATCAGCTCGCGGTCGAGGCAGCGGTCGATCCGGTAGTCGACCTCTTCGCGCGTCAGGTCGGCGTAGTCCGGGAGCTTGTCGCGGCGGACCCACTCCGAGAAGCGCATCCCCTGCTCGACGCCCGAGAGGAGGTAGAAGTCCTCGGGGTCGAGCTCCGCCATGTCGCCGGCGACGTTTCGCACCATGCGCGCCCCTACTCCGGCGATTCGTAAAAGGGACGCGCGTTCGGCGCCGGGGGCGATATAGCGTATGCCGCGATAGCAAATCTCGATCGGGCCGACCGCGAGGGCCGAGCGCAACCGCTTTCGGAGCGGCGGGCGATGGGGCGAACATGAGCGCGCCCGCGGTCGACTGGCGGCTGATCCGCGAGGAGGCCCGCCCCGGACCGGAGCAGATGGCGTTAGACGAGGTCGCCGCCGAGACCGCCGCGGCCGGGGGTCCGGCCACGCTCCGGACCTACCGCTGGGACCCGAGCTGTCTCACGCTCGGTCGCCACCAAGAGCCGGCGAGCGTCGACTGGGCGTTCTGCGAGCGCGAGGGGATCGAGGTGTCGCGCCGACAGACCGGCGGCGGCGGCATCTACCACGACCGGACGGGGGACATCGCCTACTCGATCGCGGTCCCCGCGGAGACGGTCCCGGGCGAACTGCTCGACTGCTACCACCTGCTGTGCGAGCCCGTCCTCGACGCGTTCGACCGGCTCGGGATCGACGCGGACTACGTCGACGAACCGATGCCGGAGCTCCACCGGCCCGCCTGCTACCTCCGCGAGCTCCACCCCGCACACGACGTGGTCGCCCCGGGGCCGGGCGACCGAACCGACCCGCGGAAGATCGCCGGCAACGCGCAGTACCGCAAGCGCGAGGCGGTGATCCAGCACGGCTCGCTGACGTTCTCGGTCGACGCGGCGCGGCACCTCGGCGTCTTCGCCGACCCGCCGGTGACGGCCGAGGAGTTCCGCGAGCGCGTCGTCGGGATGGACGACCTCGTCGACGTCGACCGCCCGGACGCGGTGGGGACCGTCGAGGCGGCGCTCGCCGACTGGGCGGGCGCGACGCCCGGCGCGACCGTCGACGCGGACGGCTCGTGGACCGACGCGGAGCTGGAGCGGGCCGAAGAGCTCGTCGAAGAGAAGTACCGGAACGAGGAGTGGATCCGGACCCGGCCCGGGAGCGGCGGCGCGTAGGGACGAACGTCGGCGGCGATTCACCCGGTTCCGAAGAGGCTTTTCCGGCCGCCCCCCTGTGACCGGTATGAGTCTCAAGGTCGGCGCGCACGTCTCCATCGCCGGCGGCGTGGACAACGCCGTGGCGAACCAGGTCGAGGTCGGCGGCAACTGCGGACAGATATTCACCCACTCGCCGCAGGTGTGGCAGGACCCGGGCATCGGCGACGAGGAGGCCGAGCGGTTCCGGGAGGGCACCGAGCGCGACCTGGAGGGGCCGTGGGTGATCCACACCTCCTACCTCGTGAACCTCTGTACGCCGAAGGAGGGGCTCCGCGAGAAGTCGCTCGACTCGATGCAAAAGGAGGTCGACGCGGCCGACAAGCTGGGCATCCCGTACGTGAACGTCCACCTCGGCGCGCACACGGGGGCCGGCGTCGAGGGCGGCCTCGACAACGCCGCGTCGGTGATCGACGACGTCGACGTGCCCGACGGCGTCACGATCCTGATCGAGAGCGACGCGGGCGCGGGGACGAAGCTCGGCGGCGAGTTCGAGCACCTCGCGGGGATCGTCGACCGCACCGACACCGACATCGACGTCTGCGTCGACACCGCGCACGCGTTCGCGGCGGGGTACGACCTCTCGACGCCCGAGGCGGTCGATCAGACGATCGGCGAGTTCGACGACGTGGTCGGCCTCGAACACCTGGAGTACGTCCACCTCAACGACTCGAAACACGAGTGCGGCACCAACAAGGACGAACACGCCCACATCGGCGAGGGCCACATCGGCGAGGCGGGGATGGAGCGGTTCCTCAACCACCCCGACCTGGCGGACGTGCCGCTGGCGCTGGAGACGCCGACCGAGGACGGGAAGAGCTTCGCGTGGAACATCGAGCGCGTGCGCGAGCTCCGCCGCGACTGAGGCGTCGTCCGGACCGACGCCGTCCGTCCGACGCGGTTTTAAGTCATTTCGCGGGCGATCCGCGGACATGTCCACCACGAGAGCCTTGCTCGTCGGTCGCCGCCGCGGTCGCGCGGTCGGCCTGGTGGTCGGGTTCGCCGCCGTCGTGGCGCTCGCGCTCGTCGCCGCGTTCGTCGCCGAGTCGGTCGGCGCGACGGCGGCGGCCGCGCTGACCGACCGGCTCCTCCCGCTGCTGGTGTTCTACGCGCCCGGGCCGCTGGCCGCCGCCGGTGCGTACGCCCGCTGCGGGGGACCGGCCTGTCTGACCGTCGGCGCCGTGCCGGCGGTCGTCCTCGGTGGGTTCGTCCTCGTCGGGACGCTCGTCGGCGTCCCCGGCGTCAACGGCGGCGATCCGGGGCTCGGCGACGTGGCGCTGAGCTTCGCCGCGATCGGCGTGACCAGCGCGTTCGTGGGTTACTGCGCCGGCGTGACCGCCGTCCTCGCCGTCGACGTGCTCGGGTTCGGCGGCGGCGAAACCGAGACGGACGGCGACGAAAGAGATCCCGACGAGGAGTGAGCGGCGGACCAAGGGGCGGGCCGCAGTCGATCTCCGGACGTTTATTTTCGCCCGCGCCGAACCGGGGGCGTGCGACGCTTCTCCGCCGAGTACCTCGAACACACCCGCCGCGGGATGTGGGAGGACGATCGCGAAGCGCTCGCCGACCTGTCGCTGTCGAGCCGCGAGCGCGTCCTCGACGTCGGCTGCGGCACCGGGGAGCTGACCCGCGTGTTGGCCGCGGAGACGGGAGCGACGGGGAGTGACGGCGGGACGACGGGGCCGAACGCGTCGGTGATCGGCGTCGACGCGGACCGCGAGCTCCTGTCGGTCGCCCGCGAAGAGAGCGACGGGGAGATCGGCTACGCGGCCGGCGACGCGGCTCGACTGCCGATGGCGGCCGACGCGGTCGACCTCGCCGTCTGTCAGGCGTTGCTGATCAACCTGCCCGACCCGACCGCCGCGGTCCGGGAGCTCGCCCGGGTCTCCGACGACCTGGTCGCCGCGATCGAGCCGGACAACGGCGACGTGCGGGTCGCCTCGACCGTCGCCGCCGAGGAGCGACTGGAGCGCGAGGCCCGCGAGGCGTACGTCGACGGGGTGGAGACGGACGTGGCGCTCGGCGACCGGGTCCGCGAGGCGTTCGACGCGGCGGGGCTCGTCGGCGTGCGCACCCGGCGGTACGTCCACGAGAAGCGCACCGAGCCGCCGTACGCCGAGGCCGCGCTGCGGTCGGCGGCGCGGAAGGCCTCCGGCGCGGGGCTGGCCGACCATCGCGACGAGCTGGTGGCCGCGACCTCCGAGCGCGCGTACGACGACCTCCGCGGGCGCTGGCGCGAGATGGGCCGGGAGGTCGTCGACGCCATCGGCGCGGGCGAGTACGAGCGCGTGGAGTACGTCCCGTTCGACGTGACCGTGGGACGGGTGGCGGGCGGCGACTGACGCGGCGGCGTCCAGTTTCACTTCCGTCCCGGGCGCGTGGCTCACGACTTTCCTTCGAGTGACCTACCGGACGGTATGGACGACAGAATTCGTCGCCACGCCCGCGTGCTCGTCGACCACTGTACCGACGTCGGTCCCGAGGACGACGTGGAGATTCGCGCGCCGACCGCCGCCGAGGACCTCGTCGTGGCGCTGTACGAGGCGCTCGGCCGCCGCGGCGCGCGCCCGACGACCGTGTGGCGGAATCCGCGCGCGACGCGGGCGTACGCTCGCGAGATGGACCCCGACGACTACCGACCGAAGGGACACCGCGTCGCCGCGCTCGCGGAGACGGACGCCGTGATCCTGATAAAGGGCGCGCGCAACGCCGCCGAGACGAGCGACGTCGACGCCGACACGGGGCGGGCGGCGAGCCGCGCGAAGGAGCCGCTGCTCCGGGAGCGGCTCGACACCCGGTGGGTGATCACGCAGCACCCGACGCCCGCCGACGCGCAGCGCGCCGACCTGAGCGCGGCCGCGTGGCGCTCGCTCGTGTACGACGCCGTCGACCGCGACTGGGCCGCGATGCGGGAGCGACAGGCGCGGGTCGCCGACCGGCTCGCGGCCGCCGAGGAGGTCCGCGTGGTCGCCGGCGACGACACCGACCTCCGGTTCGACGTGGCGGGGATGGAGGCGTACAACGACGCCGGCCGGGAGAACATGCCGGGCGGCGAGGTCGCGACCGTGCCGACGGTCGACGGCGTCGAGGGAGAGGTCCGGTTCGATCACCCGCTGCGGCGCGGCGGGCGGGAGGCCGCCGGGATCCGCCTCTCGTTCGCGGAGGGCCGGGTCGTCGACTGGGCGGCCGAGCGCGGCGCGGACGTGCTCGACTCCCTGCTCGGGACGGACGAGGGGGCCCGCCGCGTCGGCGAGCTCGGGATCGGCACCAACGAGGGGGTCGACCGCGTCACCGGAAACGTCCTGTTCGACGAGAAGGCGGCGGGCACGGTCCACGTCGCGCTCGGCGACGCCCTCTCCGAGTGCGTCCCCGACGACCGGACCGGGAACGAGAGCGCGGTCCACGCCGACCTGATCCGCGACGCGAGCGCCGACGCGCGGATCGCGTTCGACGGGGAGACGGTGTACCGGGACGGGGAGTTCCTGATCGGAAACGAGGGCGACTGAGCGAGGCGAGGGCGACCGAGCGACGCGCCGACGAGACCGCGGCGGCCCGGCGTCAGACCATGTCGCCGCGGACGGACGACCCCTCCTGCTCGGCGCGCCGCCCCTTCAGCACGTCGGCGGCCTCGTTCGCGGCGCTCTCGTCGGCGCCGAGCATCCCGAGCGCGGCGGGCAGCGTCGGCATCGCGAGGTCGCCCGCGCGGAGTCGCTCGAACGCCTCCTCGTCGCGGGTGCCGTCCACCCACAGGCAGACCCCGCGGGGGTCGAGCACTTCCTCGTAAGCGTCCCGGGCGAGCGCCCCCTTCAGGCGCTGGCGCACGTTGTCCTCGAAGCTCGCGTTACACACCTCTAGGTGGATCGGCTCGTCGTCGGCGACGAGTTCGGCCGCGAGGCACTTCTCCGGAGCCGCGTACCCGTTGTCGCTCGTCCGCACGCGGTCCGGGTGCGCTGTCGCCCACTCGGCGTCGACCGTCGTACCCACTCCCTGGATCCCGTACTCGGCCTCGAACTCGGCGGCCGCGTCGCCGTCGCCGCCCATGATCACGTCCTTCGTGAGGTAAACGTCGAGCCGGTCGACCGGGTCGAGCCCGAGCGCGACGTCGCCGAACGCCCACACCTCGCGGACGGGCACCGGCATCGGCTCGCTCGCGACGCGATCGACGAGCGACTCCAAGCGGTCGACGGCCCGTTCGCGTTCCATCGGCGAGGAGTACGCGGCGAGCGGGCAAACCGGTTACGCTCGGTCGGGGCGCCGCGCATTCAGATCCCGTCGAGCCGCGCCGCCACGTCGTCCCAGTGGCCGCCCTTCCAGAACCACTGGCCGCACTCCGTACAGCGCCACCCCGGGCGTTCCGTCCCGACGTCGTCTGGGACGTACTCCGGCCGGTCGGCGGGGGAGGCGTCGATCTCGGGGGAGTCGGCGCGCTCGACGGGACCGTTACACGACCCGCAGCGCGTCGGCTCGTCGGCGAGTTCGACCGGGTATCCGGCGGCGGCGAACTCGCGGAGCTGGCCGACCACGTCGCGCTCGGTGAGGAGGACGGCGTCGACGGCGGGGTCGCCGCGGGGCGCGCTGTCGGCGAGCTCGCGGTCACGCGTGAGGAGGACGCGGTCCTCGGCGGCCGCGATCTCTCGGAGCCGGTCGTCGGCCTCGATACCGCGGTCGAGCGCGTAGGCGGCGTCGTAGCCGCAGATCCGGAGGTAGGTCGCGAGCTTGCCGCACATCACGTCGACCAGGACCGGTGGGCGGTCGCCGGCCGACGACTCGGGGGCGTCGCGCTCGGCGTCCCCGGTCACAGGAGGAACGAGCGGAGCCCGTCGAGCGAGCGCGCGTTGAGCACGTCCGCGGCCTCCGCCCACCCGCGGCGCGCGGTGTGGATCCCGTACCGCGCGTTGTCGAGCTCGCGCGGGGCGTGCGCGTCGGTGTCGACGGCGATCGTCGCCCCCGCCTCGATCGCGGCCCGGACGAACTCCCCGTCGGCGTCGAGCCGGGCGGGGTTCGCGTTCACCTCGATCGCGGTGCCGGAGGCGGCGGCCGCCTCGGCGACCGCCTCGACGTCCGGGTCGAGCCCCGGTCGCTCGTTGATGAGGCGGCCGGTCGGGTGGCCGAGGACGTCGACGTGCGGGTGTTCGGCCGCCCGGACCAGCCGCTCGGTGGCCGCCTCGCCGTTCTGTCCGAGCGCCGCGTGCGGGGACGCGACGACGAGATCGAGGGCGGCGAGCGTCTCGTCGTCGGTCGAGAGGTCGCCGTCGGCGTCGATGTTGGCCTCGATCCCGTGGAGGATCGGGACGTCGACCTCGTCGGCCGCCTCGGCGATCGCCGCGGCCTGCTCCTCGATTGCCGCCTCGTCGAGGCCGACGCCGCCGACCATCCCCGGCCCGGTCGCGTGGTCTGTGACGACGTGGTAGTCGTAGCCGCGCTCCGCGGCCGCGGCGGCCATCTCGGCGATCGAGAAGCCGCCGTCGGACCAGTCGGTGTGGGTGTGGAGGTCGCCGCGGAGGTCGCCCGAGTCGACGAGCAGCGGGAGCGCCCCCTCGGCGGCGGCCGCGACCTCGCCGCGGTCCTCGCGCAGTTCGGGCGGGACCGGGTCCATGTCGAGCGCGCGGTAGACCGCGTCCTCGCTCTCGCCCGCGACGCGCTCGCCGACGCGGGTGGCGTCCGTCTCTGCTCCGTCCACGGCGTCGTCGGCGGATTCCTCGTCGACGTCGCTCACGTCGAAGAGCCCGTACTCGTTCAGCTTGAGGTCGCGGTCGATCGCCCGGTTGCGGACGGCGACGTTGTGCGCCCGGGACCCGGTGAAGTACTGGAGCGCGGCGCCGAACTCGTCGGGGTCGACGATCCGGAGGTCGACGCGCGTGCCGTCGGCGCGCACGCTCGCCTTCCCGGTCCCCGCCTCGATGGTCGCGTCCGCGGCGGGCCAGTCGGTGAACGCCTCGACGATCGGCTCGCGCGCCTCGCTGGCGACGAGCAGGTCGATGTCGCCGATCGTCGCCTTCCACCGGCGGATCGACCCGCACACCTCGACGGACTCGACGGCGTCGCGGTCGGCGAGGTACGCGAGCGCGTCGTCCGCGACCGGTCGGGCGTCCCCGAGGCGGGTCCGCTCGCGGGACTCCCGCGCGAACGGGACGTTGTCCAAGATGTTCTCCTCCGTCTTGGCCCCGAACCCGGACACCGTCTGGATCTCGCCCGCCTCCGCGGCGGCCTCCAGCTCGTCTAAGTCGGTGATTCCGAGCGCGTCGTACAGCGAGCCGACCGTCTTCGGGCCGACCCCCTCGACCGCGGTCAGCCCGGCCATGTCGACCGGGAGCTCCTCGCGGAGCGCGGACAGCTCCGCCATCGCGCCGGTCTCGACGTACTCGACGATCTTCGCGGCGATGGCGTCGCCCACGCGGTCGATCTCGGCGACCGCGTCCTCGCCCTCGGCCGCGAGCCCCTCGATCGGCGCGGGGTGGTCGCGGACGTTCTCGGCCGCCCGTCGGTAGGCGGTCGGCTTGTACTCGACGCCCGTCGCCTCGAGGAGGTCGGCGAACTCCTCTAACCGCGTCGCGACCTCGTCGTTCCGGCTCATCGGCGATAGTTCGGCGGCGTCCCACTTATACCGCGGGGCGAACGCTCGTCCGACGGCCCGCGGCGGGCTGCCGGCCGTTTATTCCCTCGGGGACCGTAGCCGCGTCCATGTCGACGGACGACGCGAACGGCGACCGCGACGAGCGCAACGTCCTCGGCGGCGAGCTGGCCGCCTGCGGCCACGAGCCGACCACCGGCTACCTCCGCGACGGCCGCTGCCGCGACGTCGACGGGGACGCCGGCGAGCACACGCTCTGTGCGGTCGTCACGGCCGAGTTCCTTCGGTACAGCCGTGACCGCGGCAACGACCTGATCACGCCGCGCCCGCGGTTCGACTTCCCCGGGCTGACGCCGGGCGACCGCTGGTGTCTCTGCGTCGGTCGGTGGCTGGAGGCCGCGGAGGCCGGCGTCGCCCCGCCGGTCGTCCTCGAGGCCACGAACGAGTCGGTGCTGCGGTCCGTCGACGCCGACCGCCTCCGCGACCACGAGTTCGACCCGGAGGCGTTCGACCCCGAGCCGCTGGACTGAGCGCCGCGGGCGGGGGGCGCGATCGGACGCGCCCGCTCACTCCGTCAGCCAGAGCCCGGCGGCCCCGACCGCCGCGAGCCCCATCGAGCCGGCGAGCAGGGCGAACGCCGGCCGGAACCCGACCGCGTCGGCGATGACGCCGACGGCGGCGGGCGCGAGCGCGCCGCCGCCCATGAGGAGGGTCCGGACGACGCCGAGCCCGCCGCCGGCGAGCCTGTCGGGGAGGGCCTCGACGAGGTACGCGCCGCGGACCGGGCGGAACCCGTGCGAACCGAGCCCCAGCGCGACGACGAGGGCGCCGAGGGAGAGCGCGCCGGCCCCGGCGAGCGCGACGAGACCCGCGAGGGCCGCCGTCGCGAGGCCCAGCGCGGCGACCATGACCGGGAAGCGGCCGAGCCGGTCCGAGAGGTCGCCGGAGACGAGCTGGACGAACGTGACCGCGAACAGCGCGGAGTACAGCAGGCTCGCGGTCGTCGCGGGGAGCGCGGCCGCCTCCGAGAGGTACAGCGGGAGGAACGCGACCGTCCCGTTGTACGCGAACGAGAAGGCCACCGTCACCAGCACGAACGCCGCGAACCGCGGCTTCCGGAACAGCCGGAGGTACGCCGCCGCGCCGGGGCTCTCGTCCTCGTCGGTCGGTGAGGCCGCCGCGGCCGACCCGGAGAGCCGCACTGCGGTAGCGACCGCGAGCGCGACGGCGAGGGCCCCGGTGAGCAGGAACGGCGCCCGCCAGTCCGCGCCGGGGAGCAGGGCGAGGACGGTCGCGATCGCGGGCGGGGCCGAGAGGACCGCGGCGACGACCGCGGGCGCGGCGACCCCGCCCATCGCCCCGAGCGTGTCGTGCGCGCCGAGCATCCGGCCGGTGCGGGCGGGGTAGACGCGGGCGATCAGCCGCACCGAGACCGTCTTGTGGACCCCGGTGCCCGCGCCGATGACGACCATGGCGGCGACCAGCGCGGCGAAGGGGGCGTCGAAGACGACCGCGAGCGAGCCCGCCCCGGCGACGAGCGCGCCGGCGACGATCACGCGCACCGGGCCGACGCGGTCGGCGACCGCGCCGCTCGGGAACTGCAACAGCGCGTACACGACCATGAAGCCGGTGAACGCGGTCCCGACGGTGGCGTTGCTCACGCCGTACGCGCCCTGTATCGACTCGAACAGCGGGGGAAAGAGGTACCGCACGAACTTCCCGAGGAACCAGACGAGCGAGACGAGCAGCAGGGCGTCGTACTCGCCGATTCGACGGGAAGGCATCGGGCGTCCTTGCTCGGTCGGCGACATAAAGGGCCTGAAGCGCCGACCGCCGGGCGGGACGGTCCCGCGCTATCCGCCACCGCCGCCGTACGACCCCTTCTCGGCCTCCAGTTCGGCCTCGCGGCGGTCACCGGACTCGTCCGCCTCCGACGGCGGTGCCGCGTCTCCTCGCGACCGGCGGGCGGCGAGCGCCCACCCGAGGCCGTACGCGGTCGCCCCGCAGGCGACGCCGCCCGCCGCACCGAAGACGGCCGCCCCGGCGAGCCCGGAGACCGCGGCGACCGCCGGGCCGCCGAGGAGGGCGTATCCGAGGTTCTCGGTCACCGCGTCGGGAACGTTCACGTCGAGGTCGTCTCGGCCGCGTCAGAAGTGTCCTGTCGTCGGCTCGACCGGACGGGGCGGGCTCTCGCACGGCCCTCTCGCGGCGCCGCTCAGAACGGGCCTTTGCCGCCGCCCATCATGTCGCCGAGGCCGCCGCCCTCGCCGCCCATCTTCTTCATCATGCGCTGCATGTCGCCGTCGCCCATCCCCTGGAACTGGCTGATCGTCTGCTCCATCATCGAGTGCTGTTCGAGCAGCTGCTGGACCGTCTCCTCGTCGGTGCCGGAGCCGCGGGCGATCCGCCGCGTGCGCGACTGGCCGACGACGCGCGGGTTCTCCAGCTCCTCCTCGGTCATCGAGTCCATGATGCGCTCGAACCGGCGCATCCGGTCTTGGGTGACGTCCATCGCGTCGTCCGGGAGCTCGTCCATCATCCCGCCGCCGAGCCCGGGGATCATGTCCATCACCTGGTCGAGCGGCCCCATCTTGTTCATCGCGTCCATCTGCCGTTTCATGTCCTTCAGGGTGAACTCGCCCTGAAGCATGTCCTCGGGGTCCCAGTCCTCGTCCTCCTCCTGGGTCTCCTGCATCGCGCGCTCGACGCGCTCGGAGAGCTGCTTCAGGTCGCCCATCCCGAGCAGCCGGGAGATGAACCCGGACGGCTCGAACCGCTCGATGTCCTGGACCGTCTCGCCGGTCCCGAGGAAGGCGATCGAGGAGTCGGTCTCGTTGACCGCGGTCAGCGCGCCCCCGCCCTTCGCGGTCCCGTCGAGCTTGGTGATGACGACGCCCTCGATGCCGATCGACTCCTCGAACTGGCGGGCCTGCTCTTTCGCGCCCTGGCCGATCGCCGCGTCGAGGACGAGCAGCGAGCGGTCGGGGTCGACGACGCTCTCGATCTCCTCGATCTCCGCGATGAGGTCGTCTTCGAGCGCGTGTCGGCCGGCCGTGTCCACGATGTGAACGTCGGCGTCGGCGGTCTCTTCGAGGCCGGTGCGCGCGATGTCGACCGGGTCGTCGTTGTCGGGGTTCCCGTAGAAGTCGACCTCGGCGCGCTCGCACATCTGCTTCGCCTGGTCGTACGCGCCGGGGCGGAAGGTGTCGGTCTGGACGACCGCGGGGCGGAGCCCCTTCTTCGAGAACCACCACGCCATCTTCGCCGCGGAGGTCGTCTTCCCCGACCCCTGGAGGCCGGCCAGCAGGATCGTCTGGTTCTCGAGGGGGAGCTGGGTCGAGTCGCCGACCAGCTCGACCATCTCCTCGTAGACGATCTTGAGGACGTGGTCCTTCGCCGTGGTGCCGCCCGGCGGTTCCTCTTCGAGCGCGCGGGACTTGATCGAGTCCGACAGCTCCATCACGAGGGAGACGTCGACGTCGGCGGACAGCAGGGAGCGCTGGATCTCCTTGACGATCTCCTCGACGTCGCTCTCGGAGAGTCGGGACTTCCCCTGGAGCTTGTCGAGGCTGCTCCGCAGGGACGTGCCGAGGTCGTCGAGTACCATTTGCCGGAGCTAGGCGGGCGACGCGGTAAAGCTTTGTTCGTCGGCGGCGCGTCCGGTGCCGGACGGTCTCAGTCGTCGACGAGCCGCGCGCCCGCGGCGTCGACCCGGCACGCCTCCGGGTCGTAGCCCGCGTCGGAGAGGCCGGTGTCGAGCGCGAAGACCGTGCGGCCGAGCATCGCCATCGCGGCCTCGCCGCCGGCGGACTCGACGGCGGCTATCGCCTCGGCGACCTCGGGGACGAGGAGGTCCGCCTCGCGGGCGAACGCCCGGGCCGCGTCCATCAGCGTCGGGAGTCGCGGGTCCGCGCGGAGGCGGTCGAGGGCCTCCTCGCCGGCCGCGGAGAGGGTCTCCGTGTCGCCGCCGAGGACGCGCTCCGTGGACAGCTCGCCGAACGTGACGTACTCGACGCGCGCGGTCGCCGGCACGCCGTCGAGCTCGCCGACGCCCGGCGCGCCGGGTTCGAGCCGGATGGGGACCCCGCCGCGCGCCTGCGCGACCACGTCGCCGAGGCCGGTCCCGCGACCGACCTCCGCGGCGTGGGCGATCCGGACGAGCTCGTTCTCGGACCGCCCGCGGTCGAACGCGTCGTTCGCGGCGAGCGCGGTCCCGAGCGCCGCCGCCCCGGAGACGCCGAAGCCGGCGCCGATCGGGAGGTCGGTCTCGACCGCGACGTCGGCGGCGACGCCCAGTTCGGCGAGCGCGTCGTCGACGGCGCCGATCGACCCGGGCTCGCCGTCGATGGTCGTCTCCCCGGCGTCGGCGCCCGTCGCCGCCGCGTCGCTCGTCCCGCCGTCGCCCGTCACCGACTCCGCGTCGTCCGCCGGCGACACCCGGACGGTCACGCCGTCGGTGAGCGCCACGCCCGCACCGCGCGACCCGGCGGCCGCCGGGTCGTCGTCGGGGTGCGCGCTGAAGAGGGCGGTGACGTGGCCCGGGACGAACGCGGTCGCCCGCTGGCTGCTCATGTGGCCGCCGACGAGCGGGCCGCGATTAACGGTTGTTATCCGGGCCGGATCGGCCGCGGTCGGCGCGGGACGACGCCGACACCGCAGGCATAAGTACCGGCCGGGCGAACTCGGGCCGTATGCGAAACCAGTTGCGCCCCGTCCTCGCCGCCGTGCTCGCGTTGGTCTTCCCGGGGCTCGGGCACCTCACGCTGCGGCGGTGGGGCCGGGCGCTGCTGTGGCACCTCACCGTCGTCGGCGGGGGCGTCGCGCTGTTCGCGCTGTACGACGTCGAGCCGGTCGACCCCCTCGCCGACCCCGCGGCGGTGTCGGCCGCGGTCCCGAACGACGTGGCGCTGCCGATCGTGCTGTTGACCGTGCTGTCGGCGGTCGACGCGTACCTCGTCGGGCGGGCGGACGCCGCGGAGCGCGAGCGGGTCGACGCCGCCGCGGAGGCGATGCGGCGGCGCACCGCGAGCGCGGACGGCGACGAGGGACCGGGGGCCGGCCCGGCCCCGGCAGCCGCGGTCGGCGAGGCGGGCGAGAGCCCCGACGTGACCTGTCCCAGCTGCGGCCGGGAGACCGACGCCGACCTCGACTTCTGCCACTGGTGTACCGAGCCGCTCCCGTGGGCGGAGCCGGACGACCGGTAACGCGGACGGCCCGACCGGTACCGAGAGACTGATTGCCGGGCCGTCCCGCGTGCCGATTGACAGATGACGGGTGACGCGGTGGCGGGTGAGTCCCGATGACCGACCGGACGACGGGTGACCGGCGGTGACCGGCGGCTCGCCGACCGGGGCCCTCGGGCTCGTCGCTATCGTCGCCGGGGCCGTCCTCGCCGCGTTCGCGGTCCTCTTGCCGACGTGCGTCGGCCGGTCCCGGATCCGGAGCGTCCTCGGGGACCGGGACCTGCTCCGCGATCGGGCGCTCGGGGCGGCCCCGTACGTCGGTGGGCTCGCGCTCGTGCTCGCCGTCAACAAGGGGTTCATCCGGCGCATCGAGGCGTTCTCCTTCGAGTACGGGGTCCGCGCGACGACGGCCATCTACGCGGTCGAGGGCGACCTCGTGGCCGCGGTCCAAGACGCGATCCCGCGGTGGGCGGTGTACTACTTCGGCCCGGCCTACGTCGTCGGCTACGTCGTGTTACTCGCGTTCCCGCTCGTGGCGTACGCGTTCGCCGAGCGGCTGGAGCCGCTGAAGCGGCTGATCGCCGCGTACGCGGTGAACTACGCGGTCGCGATCGCCTGTTACGCCTGGGTCGTCGCGTACGGGCCGCGGAACTACCCGAGGGTCTCGGGCGCGGACCCGGACGCGGCGAGCGTCGAGCCGCTGCTCTTGGAGTGGTTCGGCGGCGTGACGGCGCTCACCTCGCAGGTGAACGCCGCGACGAACGTCTTCCCCTCGCTCCACACGGCGCTGTCGGTGACGGTGGCGTTCGCGGCGGTGACGACCCACGAGGAGTTCCCGCGGTGGACGCCCGTGGCCGCGTTCCTCGCGGCGAGCATCGTCGTCGCGACGGTGTTCCTCGGGATCCACTGGGTGACGGACGTCGTCGCGGGAGGCCTGCTGGCCGCGGGCAGCGTCGCGGTCGCGGACCGGATCGTCGGCTGAACGGCGGCCGAACCGTCTCGGGGGGCTCGAGGCGAGCATCTCGGTAGTTTCTCACCGGTGATAACTGAGGGCCAACTATGATATGACCCCGCCGCGAGTGTCGGGACACGGACGCGAACGACGGACGGAAACATGAGTCTGAATCCACGACGATACGACGTACGAGAGCTGCGCCGGATCGCGGACGCCCCGCGAGACGGTGCGGACGGAGCGCCTCGGGAGCGGGCGCTCCGGCGGCCGAACCGGAACCGGGCCGAGCAGGCGGCGCGCTCGGCCGCGTTCACGGAGCTGCTCCAGCGTCAGCGTGGTGCGCGGCACGACGGCGAGGACCCGGCGGATCGGCCGTACCTGACGGCGATCCCCGCCTCGCCCGCGGCGGAACGCGAGATCGGCGAGTGGCTCGGCTACCTCGTCGACGTCGGCGGCCACGTGCGGAGCCGGGACGCGCTGTCCTACTACGGCGAGGTCGACTGGGTCGGCGACGACGCGGTCGCGGCGCTGACGCGCCGCCTCGAGGGGTTCGACGCCCCGACGCGCGACCGGCCGTACACTCCCGCGGACCACCGGATCAGCCTCGTCTCCATCGTCCGGATCGCTTCGTGTGCGAGTGACCAATGAGCGACGACGAATCCACGGACATCAACGAATCGGACGAATCGGCAGCGGTCGGCGTGAAACTGGGCAGCACTCGGACGGTGCTCGACATCCCCGACGGACGGGGGGGTCGCGAGCGCCACTCGGTGCTGACCTGCCTGGCGACCTACGAGGACGCCATCACGGGCGACGAGAAGGTGCTGTTCGGCGAGGAGGCCGCGGTCGAGTACCCCGACCGCGTGCGCTTCATGCTGCGCTCGGGACTCCCCGAGGACGACGACAGCGTCGCGGACGCGGAGCGCTTCTTCGAGGCGGTCGTCGACGCGCACGACGTGCCCGAGGACAGCGCGGTCGTCTACGCGGTGCCGACCATCGACAACGAGGCCGGCGTCGAGAACCTCAAGTCGGTGATCGAGGGCTCGTCGATCGGCGAGGTCGAGACGCGGAGCTACCCCGAGTCGCTGTGCGGGGCGATCCCCGCCTACGGCGACGGGCTCGACGCGATCGACGAGGTGTTCGTCTCGGTGAACCTCGGCTCGACGACGATGGAGGCGTGCGCCTACCGGCGCGGCGAGCAGCTCTCGCCGTTCTCGACCGGCTCGGTGACGGGCAACGAGGTCGACCGCCGGATCGTCGCCGCCGTCGAGGAGGAGACCCAGGGACGGGTCCACATCGACCGGACGACGGCCCGGGAGTACAAGGAGCAGCACGGCGACGTGTACGACTTCGAGCCGTTCACCGACGTGGTCCAGCAGCCGGGCGGCGGCAGCCACGAGTTCACCGTCGACCGCGGCGTCCAGGAGCCGATCGACCGGTACATCGACGAGGCGGTCGACGTCGTCGCCAACGAGTTCCTCCCCGAGCTCGCGAACGACCACATGAAGCCGTACCAGCTGGCGCTCGGGCGCCCCATCGCCGCCACCGGCGGCATGGCGTGCATCCCCGGGCTCGTCGAGGAGTTCGAGAAGCGCCTCTGCGAGGAGCTCGACCGCGAGGTCGAGATCGTCTCGCCCGAGGAGCCCGCGGTCGCGGCCGCGGACGGCGCGGCGCGGATCGCGGCGCGACTGGTCTGAGCGGCGATCGCGTCACTTTCTCGGTTTTTTCGAACCCCCACAGCGGCGCGTCGCGCGAGGCCGAGTCGGATCGGTGGCGCGTGCCTGTGAGCGGCCGGAGCGAAGCGGCGGCCGCGGGAGGCACGCGCGAGGGAGTCGCGAACGGTGCGAGGTGCGAGCGAAGCGAGCGCCTCGATCGCGAGCGGTGAAACCGCGAGCAGTGAGCGACGAGGCCGGGGAGGTGTGAGGTGCTGTGCGGTCGCG
>NZ_CAKZRO010000144.1 GCF_937146585.1 uncultured Halorubrum sp.
GGCGGGCGGCGAGGTCCTCAGGAACCGCCGGCGGGGGGTCGCGGGCGACGACGGCCTTCAGCCGCTTCGCGCCCATCACCGCGCCGGCGCCGCCACGCCCGGCGTGGTGGTCGCCGCCGTCGCTCGCGATCGTCGCGTACGCCGCCTCGCGCTCGCCGGCCGGGCCGACGCAGGCGACGCCGGCGTCCGGGAACCGCTCGGCGGTCTCGGCGGCGTCGTCGCCCCACGCGTCGGTCGGCTTGACCCTGGCGCGACCCCCCTCGACCTCGATCCGGACCGGTCCGTCGGCGGCCCCGGTCACGAGCAGGCCGATACAGTCGTCGAGCGACCCCGCGAGCCGGACGGCGAAGTCGCCGCCGGCGTACGAGTCGAGGAACCCGCCGGTGAGCGGCGACTTCGTCACTGCGGCGTACCGGGTCTCTCCCGGCAGGAAGCCCGCGAGCGGCCCGACGAGGAACGCGAGGAGATTCTCCGGCCCCGTCGGGTCCGTTCCCGGCGAGAGTTCCTCGTAGAGGTAGCGCGCTCCGATCCCCTTCCCGCCAACGAAGTCGCGTCGCCAGTCCCGCGGGACCCGTTCGCTGGTAGTCTCGCGCGTCGAGAGGTCCACGCGAATGACTCGGGTGCGGTTTCGGCGCATCCGGTTGACCTGCGTGGCGGAGTCGTATCAATTTGTCCGCCGCCGCGACGCCGCCGGTCGGCCGCCCGTCCGACCGCCAGAGTGAGGTCCGATGCGACTGAACGCCCCGGCATGGACCTGACGACCGCGCTCGACGCCCGCGACGCGACCGTCTGCGTCGTCGGTGCGGGCGGCAAGAAGTCGACGCTGTTCGCGCTCGCCGACCGCCTCGACCGACCGGTGGTGACCGCCACCGTCCGGATACCGATCTTCGACGACCGGGTCGCCGCGGTGCGCGTGACCGAGGACCCGGTGGCCGCGATCGACGGGGCCGGCGACGGCGACTGGCCGCTCGGGCTGGTCTCGGAGCGCGAGCGGTCCGACCGCTACCTCGGGTACGACGCGGACACGGTCGCCGAGGTCGCCGACGCCGCGCCCGGCGCGACGCTCGTGAAGGCGGACGGGGCGCGCCTCCGCGAGTTCAAGGCGCCGGCCGACCACGAGCCGCAGATCCCGGCGAACGCGGACGTCGTCGCGCCGGTCGCGAGCGCGCATGCCGTCGGCGAACCGCTCACCGAGGAGCTCGTCCACCGCCCCGAGGAGGTCGCCGCGATCACCGGCCGCGAGGTCGGCGACGAGATACGCCCCGCGGACGTGGCGACCGTCCTCGCGAGCCCGGCGGGCGGGCTGAAGGGCGTCCCCCGCGGCGCGACCGCGATCCCGATCGTGAACAAGGTCGACGACGAGGCGGACGCCACGGCGGCCCGGGCGGTGGCCGGGGAGATCCTCATGCGCGCGAACGTCCCGCGCGTCCTCCTCACGCGGTTGACCGCGGAGGACCCGGTCGTCGAGGTCGTGGAGTAACGCGCGCTGCCGGGTCGCGATCGCGCCGATCCCGTCAGATCTGCTCCGCCAGTATCGTCTCGCCCTCGTGGCGGACGACGACGCGCTCCGGGACGGTCGCCTCGACGAACGCGACGGCGACGGAGTACGGGTGGGGTTCGGCGACGTCGGGGCAGGCGTCGCCGTCCCAGTCGGGGTCGTCCTCGGCGGCGAGCCGGAGTCGGAGCGCGTCCCCGTCGAGCGTGACTTCGGACAGCGTCACCCGGTAGCAGCGGCGAGACCCGGCGAGGAGGCGGCCGACGACGACCAGCCGCGGCGGCGCTCGGCCGAGCTGTCGGCGCACCGCGGCGACGTCGTTCGGAGCCGTCTCGGCGCCGTCGATTTCGCCGTCGTACTCGCGGCGGAACGTCACTGTCGCGTCGGCGACCGTCGTCGGGTCGTCGCCCCGCGGCGGCGCGGGGCAGCCCGCGAGCGAGGCGGCCGAGACGGCGGTCGCGGACGCGAGGAGGGCTCTGCGGTACACGTCGCGGACGACGGCGAACGGCGTGAAGTGCTTTTCGCGGCCGACGCCCATCCGACTCCCTTCAGTCGTCGCCGGGGACGGCCTCGCCGTCGACCTCCGAGCCGCCGTCGGCCGAGGCCTCGGCGGCGTCGGTCGGTCCGAACTCGAACTCGTCGACCGCGTCTTCGACGCGCGTCTCGCCTCCGTCGCCGTCACCGGCCGCATTCGCGCCGTCGACGACCGGACCGTCGCCGTCGGCGACCCCGGTTCCGGCCTCCGCGGCCGCCGCCTCGCGGGCCTCGAACTCGTCGGCCAGCGTCCGGAGCTCGTCGGCGCGCGACGACAGCGACTCCGCGCTCGCCGATATCTGGCCGATCGCCGCGGTCTGTTCCTCCGCGGCGGCGGAGACGTTCTGCGCCTCGCTCGCGGTCTCGGCGCTCACCTCCGCGACCTCGTCGATCATCGAGACGGTCTCCTGCGTCGACTCCGCCTGCTGGTCGGTGGCCTCGTTGATGGACTGGACGCCCGCGTTGGCGTCGTCGATGCTGTCGACGATCGTCTCGAGCGTGGCGACGGTCTCCTCGACCACCGCCCGCCCCGCCTCCACGTCGTCCTCCATCGCGAACATCCCCTCCGCGACCGACTCCGTGGAGGCCTCGACGCCCGCGATCAGCTCCTCGACCTCGGTGGTCGCGTCCGCGGTCTCCTCCGCGAGGTCCTTCACCTCGCGGGCGACGACCGCGAAGCCGGAGCCGGCCTCGCCGGCCCGGGCGGCCTCGATGGAGGCGTTCAGCGCGAGGATGTTCGTCTGCTCGGCGATGTCGTCGATGAGGTCGACCACCTCGCCGATGCGCTCGACCTCGTCGCGCAGCTCGCGCATCTCCTCGACGGTGTGACCGACCTCGTCGTCGATCCGGTCCATCCGCTCGATCGCTTCGCCGGCGTCGTCGCGGCCCGCCGCGCCGGTCTCGGCGATCTCGGCCGACTGCTGTGCCAGCTCGTCGGTCGAGGAGGCGATCTCCTCGACGGTGGCCGAGAGGTCGTCCAGCTCGGCGGCCGCGGTCGCGAGCGTCTCCTCCTGCCGCTCGGTCCCGACCGAGATCTCCTCGACGCTGTCGGCGACGTCGACGCTCGTCGACTCCACCTCCTCGGCGGAGGCGGTCACCTCGGAGCTCCGCTCGCCGACCGTCTCGGCGGCGTCCTGGATGCCGACGACGAGCGCCTCCAACTGGTCGAGCGTCTCGTTGAGCGACTCGGCGATCGCCGTCATCGCCTCGCTCTCGCTCTCGGGGTCGAGCCGGCGGGTGAGGTCGCCGTCGGCCACCGCGTCGATGGTCGCCTCGTACTCGTCCGCCTTCGTCTCCAGATGCGTCGACAGCGACTCCGCCTCCTCGCGGGCCGCGGCGGCCTCCTCGGCGGACTCCTCGACGGCCGCGATCTGCTCGCGCATCGTCTCCCTGATGCGGTCGAACAGCGCCGAGAGCTGGCCGAACTCGTCGGTCCGGGCGCGTTCGATGTCGACGTCGAGGTCGCCGGCCTCGATCGCCTCGGCGTACCCCCGCAGGTCGTCGACGGAGCCGTTGACGTCGCGGACGACGAACCCGCCCACCGCGAGCAGCCCGACGACGGAGATGGCGATCAACAGTAGGACGGTCCGCGTGACGTCGCCGACGGTCCCGTACACCCGGCCCTCAGGGGCCGCGACGACGACGGCCCACGGCTTGCTGTCGATCGGCGCCGTCGCCGTGGCGACCGCCGACCCGTTCACGACCGTCTGCTCGTCGTCGGTGACGTCGACCGCGACCGGCTCGGTGACGCCGGTCCTCAGGTGCGAGAGCTCCTCGACGAGGAAGTAGTCGTTCAGGATCGCGTCGCTGTTCGACGCCAGCGCGACCTTCCCCGTGCGCGTGGAGACGACCTGCATGTTCCCGCCGTCGACGGGCGAGGTCAGGAGCGCCCCGCGCTCGGAGAGGTCGACGGTGATGACGATCGCCTTCCCGGGCACGTTGTTGATCGGGCTGACGAACCCGAGGTGGTTCTCGCCGTCCTGCTTGTACGGCTCGAAGGAGCGGACGTCGTTCGCGTTGGCGAACGCGTCCGGGCCGACCGCCCACGGCCGCTCGGACCGGGCGTACGTCGTGCCCTCGGTCGTCGGCGACGTGCTCACGGTCACCTCGTTCGACTCCATGTTGTAGTAGTGAACCTCGAGCACGTACTCGGGGAGCATGTCGGCGTTGGCCCGCAGCTCGTCCCGTACCCGTCCCTCGCTGGACGACTGGACGCCCGAGGACGACGAGACCCGGCGCGTGTACCCGTTCATGTCCTCGACGAACCCGTCGATCCCCTGGGCCTCGCGTTCGGCGGAGCTCATCATCGCCTCGCGGGCGTCCGACTCGACGCTGCCCTGGACTTGGTCGACGGCGAGCGCGCCCGCGCCGAGCAACACCGCGGAGACGACGACGACTGCCGCCGCGATTTTGAACGCGTATCGGCCGCGGAGACGATCGAAGAGGCGTCGGAGGAGACGTGTTCCGTCGTCGGCTGGCATACCTCGCTGTTCTGACAGCCGTACATAAACGACAGTAGCGAAATATCAGGCTGGAGAATTAGAGCTGAAACTCCGGACAATCGTCGCACTCGCCGGGGACAGTTCCGATCGAACTGGGCGCGCGCCCGGCGGCGAGCGGGTATCGAGGCGACTATGATCTGAAGCCCGACCGCCGCATCCGAAACCACTATCCCCGATCCGGCGAATCCACCGGTATGGACTGGCCACACGACCCCGACGGCGAGCAGGGGAGCGAGGGCATGCGGCAGTACGGCCACGCCGTGCTCGCGAAGAAGATCGACGAGGGGGAGGACTTCCCGCTGACCGCGGCGGAGTACGTCGAGCAGTACGGCGACCACCCGATCCGGATCGACTTCGAGACGGTCGTCTCGGTCGAGGAGATCTTCGAGCACGTCGAGCAGGAGGAGTTCGCCGACTTCGTCGAGTTCCACCAGGAGCTGGGTCGCGCGATGCGCGAGAACGGATACTGGTTCTACGAGGGGGCGGACCAGTTCGTCGACGGCAGCGCCTAATTACTCGGTCAGTTACTCGTGAGTAGTTGCTAGCGTAGCGACCGCGAACACCTCCAAAGCCCCAGCCGGGAGGACTCGCGCGGCTTGCTGCGCGCCTCGCTCGCGTTGCTCGCTGCGGTGCTTGCTACGCCGTGCTCCGTCCTCCCGGCTGCCCCTTTGAGTCCCGCCCCTCCGGAAGACGTTCCTGCTCGCTTCGCTGCGCGGGCTGCGACTTCCGTGCTCCCGCTCGCTTTGCTCGCGGGAACGCACGGCACCGCAGCCGCACCCCTCCCCACTCTCGTCGGTCGCCTCGCTTCGCTTCGGCGACCGACTCCAGCGAGGGACCGGAGGTCCCTCTGACAGCCGGCGCGTAGCGCCGGCGACCGCGCGCGTGTGACTCGCGCCCTACGGGCACTCGTCGGCACGCGCCGCCGCAGTCCGTCTTCGCGTCCCTCAGTCGACCCTCGACCCTTTTAAGAGCGCCCGGGGCGAGCGACCCACCATGGACCACGAGCGGATCGCCGTCCTCGCCCACGAGAAGTTCCCCGACCGCGCGAAGACCGCGCTCGGCGTGCTGCGCTACGGCGACCAGGACGTCCGGGCCGTCCTCGACCGCGACCGCGCCGGCGACCGCGTGAGCGACCACGTCCCGGACGTCGCGGACGCGCCGATCGTCGCGTCGTTCGACGAGGCGCACGCGGCGGCCGACGGCGACCTGGACGCCCTCTACGTCGGGATCGCCCCCATCGGCGGCGGCTTCGACGAGTCGTGGCGGTCGGACGTCGAGGCCGCGATCGAGGCGGGCTGCGACGTGGTGAGCGGCCTCCACTACTTCCTGAACGAGGACGACGAGCTGGCCGCGCTGGCCGCCGAGCACGGCGTCGACCTCGTCGACGTCCGCGAGCCGGACGACGACCTCACGGTCGCGACGGGCGCGTCCGGCGACATCGACGCCGACGTGTTGCTCACGGTCGGCACCGACTGCTCGGTCGGGAAGATGACCGCCTCGCTGGAGATCGTCGCGGCCGCCCGCGAGCGGGGGATCGACGCCGCGTTCGTCCCCACGGGCCAGACCGGGATCATGATCGCCGGCTGGGGGAACCCGATCGACCGCGTCGTCTCCGACTTCACCGCCGGGGCCGTCGAGGAGATGCTCGTCGCGGTCGGCGGCGACCGCGACCTGCTCGTCGTCGAGGGACAGGGGAGCATCGTTCACCCGGCCTACTCGGCGGTCACCTGCGGCATCCTCCACGGGTCGATGGCGGACGGGCTCGTCCTCTGTCACGCCGCGGGCCGCGAGGTCGTCCACGGCTACGAGGAGTTCGCCCTCCCGCCGCTCGCCGACTTCGTCGACCTCTACGAGGACCTGGCGACCCCGGTTCACGAGACGAGCGTCGTCGCGGGCGCGGTCAACACGAAGGACGTCGACGGCGACGACGCGGCCGCCGAGGCGGTCGCCGCGTTCGCCGCCGAGACCGGCGTCCCCGCGACCGACCCCGTGCGACACGGCGCGGACGCCATCGTCGACGCCGCCCTCGACGCCGGACTGGGCGCGGGCGACGCCGCGGACGCCGACGGGGAGGAGGCGGCCGAATGAGCCTCGACGCCGAGTTCGAGCGGGTCTCGCTGCCGCTCGAGAACGCGTTCACCATCTCGCGGGGGACCCAGACGGCCGCCGAGAACGTGATCGTCCGAGTGACGGACGACGCGGGGATGACCGGGGTCGGCGGCGCGGCGCCGTCGACCCACTACGGCGAGACGGCCGACACGGTCGCGGCCGTCATGCCTGACTTGCTCGACGCGGTCGAGCGCGTCGGCGACCCCCACGCAGTCCACGAGATCGAGGCGGAACTGCGGGGAGTCGTGAACGGCAACCCCGCCGCTCGCTGCGCCGTCTCGATAGCGGTCCACGACCTCGCGGCGAAGCGGCTCGGCGTCCCCCTCCACCGCCTGTGGGGGTTCGACCCGACCGACGCGCCGAAGACGTCGTTCACGATCGGTTTAGACGAGACCGACCGCGTGCGCGAGAAGGCGGCCGACGCCGTCGCGGCGGGCCACGACGTGTTGAAGATCAAGCTCGGCACCGACCGCGACCGGGAGCTGATAGACGCGGTCCGCGAGGCGGCGCCCGACGCCCGGCTCCGCGTCGACGCGAACGAGGCGTGGACGCCGAAGGAGGCGGTCGCGAAGAGCGCGTGGCTCGCCGACCGCGACGTCGAGTTCGTCGAGCAGCCGGTCTCGGCCGACGATCCGGAGGGACTCCGGTACGCCTACGAGCGCGCCGAACTGCCGATCGCCGCCGACGAGTCCTGCGTGACCGCGGCGGACGTGCCCGCGATCGCCGACCGCTGCGACATCGCGAACCTGAAGCTGATGAAGGCCGGGAGCCTCTCCGAGGCGCGGCGGGTGATCGCCGCCGCGCGGGCGCACGGTCTGGAGGTGATGTGCGGCTGTATGATCGAGTCGAACGCCTCCATCGCGGCGGCGGCGCAGCTCGCGCCCCTGCTGGACTACGCCGACCTCGACGGGTCGCTGCTGCTCGCCGAGGACCCGTACGAGGGTGTCGACCTCGCGGACGGCGAGATACGGCTCACCGAGCAGGACCGCGCGGGGACCGGCGCGCGCTCTACGTCGGAGTGAAGCGGAGCGAGTAGGACTGAAGCGGGGAGCACCGATAACGGGCGAACAGCGCAGAGACCGCGGGGACCACGGCAGTGGGAGGGGTCGCGGGGACTACGAGGACCGACTCTCGGCCGTTCTCGATCAGTTCCGCGGTTCGTCGGCCGTCGAGTCGGACTCCTCCACCTCGACGTCGAGCTCCTCGTCGAGGTTGACGTCGGAATCACCGTCGTCGAGGTCGGCCTCCAAGTCGTCCGCGTCGATCTCCGACTCAATGTCGGAGAGCTCGGCGTCGACGTCCTCGTCGCTGACGGCGTCGTCGCCGTTCGACGACTCGCCCTTCCCGAGCTCGCCTTTCAGCGTCTCCAGCTCGGCGTCGACCTCGCTGTTCGTCGAGAGGCTCTCCAGCTCGCGGTCGATGCTGTCCTTGTCGGAGAGCGCGTCCTCGAACGCGCCGGAGTCCTCCAGCTCGTCCATCGCCTCCGCGCGCGCCTCCATCTCCTCGGTGCGCTCCTCGGCGCGCTCGATGGAGCGGCTCACGTCCTCCATCTCGTCGCCGACGCCCGTCATCGCCTCGGAGACGCGGGAGGACGCCTCGGCCGCCTCGTAGCGGGCCTTCATCGTCTCCTTCTTCGTGCGGAACTCCTCGATGCGGTTCTGGAGCTTGTTCTTCTTCTCGACGAGCTGCTCCTGTGTGTTGTTCAGGTCGGCGATCTGGCCCTCCAGCTCCTCGATCTGGGCCATCTTCGACTTCTTCTTCTCGAGCGCCTTCCGCGCGAGGTCGTCGCGGTCCTGCTGGACCGCCTCGCGGGCCTGACGGTTGTGCTTCTCGACGTTCTCCTCGAGCTTGCGCTGCTGGATCTCCAGGCGCTTCTTCTGGGTCGTCAGGTCGGCGATACCCTGTTTGACGTCCTGGAGCTCGTCGCGCATCTGTTCGTACGAGTAGTCGAGCGACTCCGTGGGGTCCTCCGCCCGGTTGAGGAGGGAGTTCACCTTCGAGCGGATGACGTAGGAGGCGCGAGAGAGGATACCCATGTCGCGTCATACGCGTTCCACCCGTTAAAACCTCATGCGGTTCGCGGCGCAGCGCCGGCGTCCGCGGCGGGAACGCGAGGCGGTCCTCGGAGACGGCCGTCTCCGACACCCGAGCGCCGCGGCGACCGCCCTGAACACTTATTCCGAGCGTCGGTGTAGCCGTGCGCATGGACATCGGCGTGCTGACCGTCCCCCTCGGCGGCGAACCGATCGACGACGCGGCCGCGTACCTCGCCGATCTCGGGGTCGACGCCGTCGAGCTCGGCGTCGGCGGGTGGCCCGGCGAGGACCACGTCGACCGCGGAGCGCTCCTCGACGACGGGGCGGCGCGGGAGGAGCTGCTCGCGCTGCTCGACGGCCGCGGGCTGCGGATCTCCGCGCTGGCGACGCACAACAACCCGCTCCACCCCGACGAGGAGCGGGCCGCGACCGCCGACCGCGAGCTGCGCGAGGCGATCGAACTGGCCGACCTGCTCGGCGTCGGCACCGTCACGTGCTTCTCCGGGCTCCCGGCGGGCGCGCCCGGCGACTCGACGCCGAACTGGGTGACCGCGCCGTGGCCGACCGAACACGCCGACGCGCTCGACTACCAGTGGGACGAGGTGGCGATCCCCTACTGGCGCGACGTGGCGGCCCACGCCGATCAGCACGGCGTCGACGTGGCGATCGAGATGCACCCGAACATGCTGGTGTACGAGCCGACCGGACTGGTCGCGCTCCGCGAGGCGACCAGCGACCGGATCGGGGCCAACTTCGACCCCTCGCACCTCTACTGGCAGGGGATCGACGCGACGGAGGCGATCCGGTTCCTCGGCGAGCGCGACGCGATCCACCACGTCCACGCGAAGGACACCGAGGTGTACGAGGTCCGGAGCCGCGTGAAGGGCGTCCTCGACACGACGGGCTACGCCGAGGAGGCCGACCGCTCGTGGCTGTTCCGCTCGATCGGCTACGGCCACGGCGAGGGACACTGGAAGGACGTGGTCTCGACGCTCCGGATGGTCGGCTACGAGGGGGCGCTGTCGATCGAACACGAGGACTCGCTCACGTCGTCGCGAGAGGGGTTAGAGAAGGCCGTCGACGTGTTGGACCGGGCGGTGTTCGAGACGGAACCGGGCGACGCGTACTGGGCGGAGTGAGGCGGGGGAGGATCCGATGACACGAGAACCACTGAAGATCGGCGTACTGGGGTATCGCTTCATGGGCAGGGCGCACGCGAACGCGCTCGCGCGACTGCCGATGTTCTTCCCGGACGCGCCCGACGTCGAGCGGCACACGCTCGTCGGGCGCGACGAGGCGGCGCTGGCGGACGCGGCCGAGCGGTTCGGCTTCGCGCACACCGCGACCGACTGGGAGGCCGCGATCGACGAGGTGGACGTCTTCTACAACCTCGGCCCGAACCACGTCCACGCGGAGCCGTCGATCGCGGCCCTCGAAGCCGGGGTTCCCGTCCTCTGTGAGAAGCCGCTCGCGCCGACGCTGGAGGAGGCGGCGGCGATGCGCGACGCGGCGGCCGCGACGGGCGTCACCGCCGGCACGGCGTTCAACTACCGGTTCGTCCCCGCGATCCGCCACGCGAAGCGGCTGATCGAGGACGGCGAACTCGGCGAGATCCGACAGGTTCGCGGTCGATACCTCCAGGACTGGCTCGTCGACCCCGAGGCGCCGTGGGCGTGGCGGATGGACGCCGAACTGGCCGGCTCCGGCGCGCTCGGCGACCTCGGCGCGCACACGATCGACCTCGCGAGGTTCCTCGTCGGCGACCGGGTCGGCGGGCTCGACCGCGTCTCGGGGAAGCTGACGACGTTCGTCGACGAGCGCCCCGTCTACGACGAGGACGGGTCGGTCGCGGAGTATCGGGACGTGACCGTCGACGACGCGTACAGCGCGCAGGTCGAGTACGAGACGGGCGCGACCGGGACCTTCGAGGCGAGTCGGGTCGCCGCGGGCCACAAGAACGACCACGCGATCGCGGTCCACGGGACCGAGGGGAGCCTGACGTTCTCCTTAGAGCGGCTCAACGAACTGGAGGTGCTCCGCGCGGGGAACCGCGGCTACGAGACGGTGCTCGTCACCGAGGAGTCGGACCCGTACGTCGACCGCTGGTGGCCACCCGGCCACGTGATCGGGTGGGAGCACACGTTCGTCCACGAGAACTACGAGTTCCTCTCGGCGGTCGCCGACGGCGACGCGTTCGAGCCGTCGTTCGAGGACGGGTACGCGGTCCAGCGGGTCCTCGCGGCAATCGAGCGCGCCGCCGAGCGGGGCGAGTGGGTCGCGGTCGAGTGAGCGCTCGTCGACGGCGAAACCGGAGGAACCGCGTCTGCGCCGCGCCGCCTCGTCGGCTTCAGACGCCGACCGCGCCGCCGGGCGCGCTCCCGCCGTTCTCCTCGCTCCACTCGTCGATCGCGGACTCCTCGCCGTCGTAGCTCCCCAGCGTCTCCTGGTTGTCGAACGCGACCGGCTCCCAGACGACGTCGAAGTTCTCGTTGCCCGTCGCGTTCGGAACGGGAACTTTGTCACCCGGCCTGACGACGCCGTCGCCGGGCCACGCGCCGAACTGGACGTTCCCGTCGGGGTCCTCGCCGCGGACGTACAACTCCTCGGCCGGGACCGGTTCGGGGCCGAGCGCGACGACGACGAGGGTGCCGTTCTCCTGTTGGCCCTCGAACTCGGCGTCCGGCGGGGCCACGCCGTCGATGAGGCCGAACACCGCCGCCCCGACGATGGCGAGCAGTAACACGACGACCCCGACGAGCAGCCCCGTCCCCGCCAGCGGGGTGAACCCGCGCTCGTCGTCTCGGAACGCGACCATTCGACCGACACTCAGACGGGACCGACATAAGGGTTTCCGGACCACGTATCAGCGCTGATAAGTTTGGTCGCGCCGCGCCCGCCGACCCGGGACCGCCCCCGGGCCGAACCGGAAGCGGGTTATTCCGCGCGACCGAACTCCGACCGTGTCTGGGATGAGCGATTCGTCGGGCGGTCGCCCCCGCGGGCTGCGCGGCGTCGCGCGGACCTGGGTCGAGGTGCTCGTTCGGCCGCGGCGCGCGTTCGTGAACGGGATCACGCCCGGCGACCAAGCGCCGGCGCTGACGTTCGCGGTCGCCGTCGCCGCCGCGTTCACGCTCGGGTGGATCGTCGCCGACCCCGGAGCGATCCCGGGCGTCGTTCCCTCGTCGCCGGCGCTCTCGGGGATCGTCACCCTCCTCGTCGTGATGGCGCTCGCGGCGCCGGTCGGCCTCCACCTGACGGCCGCGATCGCGACCGTCGGGGTCGTAGTGGCGAGCGTCGAGTTCGCGGACGGGCTCGGGTTCCGCGAGCGCGGCGGCGTGAGCGAGACGGTCCAGGTCGTCGCGTACGCGAGCTCGCCGATGGCGTTGGCCGGGCCGGCGATACCCGAGCTCAAGATCGTCTGCGGCGCCTACGCCGCGGTGCTGCTGTTCGTCGGGTTCCGCGCGGTCCACGGCCTCTCCCCGGTCCGGACGGTCGTGGCCGTCCTCCCGCCGGCCGCGCTCGGCTACGGCGTCGGCTACCGCGTCGTGGCCGCGGCGCGGACGCTGCTCGGCGCGTGACGTGACCGCCGGCGCTCGCCTCGTGGCCGTCGTGCGGCCAGCGTGCTTTCGACAACCGTTTTAGGCCCGAGACTCTCGGTGTATTCAAATGGGATCCTGTATCATCTGTGGCACCGACGTCGGGGGGGGTCGCGTCTGCGACTCGCACCAGGAAGACGTCGTGTTCGACTTCCGCGGCGACGCACCCGACGATCTGGTTCCGAGCCGATTCTACCGGGGCGTCGTCGACGGGTACGCCGAGTTCGGCGTGTTCGTCGACCTCGCGCCGGGCGTCACCGGACTGCTCCACCGCTCCGAGCTGGACCGCCGCCTCGACAGCCTCGACTGGGAGCCGGGCGACGACGTGTTCGTCCAAGTGAAGGGCGTCCGCGACAACGGCAACGTCGACCTCGGCTGGTCGATCCGGCAGGCCGACCGCGAGTTCCGCGGCGTCCTGATCCAGGAGTCGTCCGGCGAACACCTTCCTGACGAAGACGTCGACGACGACGCCGAGGAGTCCGCGGCCGACGACGAGAGCGACGCCCCTGAGTCCGGGGACACGGACGGGGCGGAAGCCGACGCGCCGGTCGACGAGGCCGACGACGCTGCGGAGGTCGACGAGGGTGACGGGACCGACGACGCCGAGGAGACGGACGACGTCGACGAGGAGCCGGTAGAATCCCAGACGACGAACACTCACGAATCGGACGCGGCCGCGGACGACGGCGGCGAGGCGGCGGAGTCCGCGTCCGCGACGACCGCGGACGGAGAGGAGTCCGCCGAGGTCGACGCGGGCGGGTCCGACGCGGACGATTCGGAGCCCGAACGCGTGTCGATCACGACCCTCGGCGACGCTGTCGGCGACTCGGTCCGGATCGAGGGCGAGGTCGTCGGCGTCCGCCAGACCGGCGGCCCGACCGTGTTCGAGATCAGCGACGAGACCGGTGCGGTCGACGTGGCCGCGTTCGTGGAGCCGGGCGTCCGGGCGTACCCGGACGTCGAGGTCGGCGACGCGGTGCGGGTCGACGGCGAGGTCGAGAGCCACCGCGGCGACATCCAGGTCGAGTCCGACGCGCTCGTGCTCCTCGAGGGCGAGGACGCCGAGACGGTCCGCCGCCGGCTCGCAGAGGCGCTCACCGACGAGGCGCGCCCCGAGGGGCTCCAGCCGCTGGCCGGCGACGAGACGGTCGCCGAGCTCGCGGACGGGCTGCTCGACGCCGCCGAGGCGGTCCGCCGCGCGGTCCTCGAGTCCCGCCCGATCGTCGTGCGCCACCCGGCGACCGCCGACGGCTACGTCGCCGGCGCCGCGGTCGAGCGCGCCGTCCTCCCGCTGATCCGCGACGAGCACGCGAAGAGCGATGCGGAGTACCACTACTTCACCCGCCGCCCGCTCGACGAGCCGGTGTACGGGATGGACGCGGCCACCAACGACGCGACGCGGATGCTCCAGGACCGCGACCGCCACGACGAGAAGCTCCCGCTGTTCCTCCTCGTCGGGGCCGGCTCGACGACGGAGTCCGCCGACGGCATCGACCTCCTGTCGGTGTACGGGGTCGACGCGGTCGTCGTCGACGCCGCGGTCGCGGACCCCGAGACCCGGGACGCGGTCGACACGCTCGTCTCGCCGGAGCTGGCCGACGCCGACGGCGACGAGACCCTCTCGACGGGCGCGCTCGTCGCCTCGCTGGCGTCCGCGATCAACGACGAGGTCCGCGCCGACCTGCGGCACCTCCCGGCGGTGAGCTACTGGGCGGACGCCCCCGAGCGGTACGTCGACCTCGCGCGCGACGCGGGCTACGACGCCGAGCGCGTCGCGGAGCTCCGCGAGGCGGTCGCGCTTGAGGCGTACTACCAGTCGTACCAGGACAAGCGCGAGCTGATCGCCGACCTGCTGTTCTCGGACGGCGGCGACCTCGCGGCGCACGTCTCCGAGCAGTTCCGCGAGAAGCTGGAGACCGAGGTCGAGACCGCGGACGCGAACGTCGTGACCGAGGCGGTCGACGGCGTCGAGTTCGCGCTGCTCGACACCGACGGCTACACCCACCGGTACGACTTCCCGCCGACGCCGCTCCTCTTGGACGACCTCCATCGCCGCCGCGCCGACGGCGAGCCGTTCGCGACGGTCGGCGTCGGCACCGACGAACTGTACGTCCGCACGACCGCTGACGTCTCCGTCCGCGACGTAGCCGCGCGCGCGGCCGAGCTCGCCCCCGCGGCGGACGTCGCCACGGCCGGCGTCCGCGAGGGGAAGATCGAGTTCCTCTCCGGCGAGCGCGACGCGGTCGAGGACGCCGTCGTCGCCGCCGTCGCCGAGTCGTTCTGAGGCGCTTCCCGGTCCGTTTTCTCGGCCGCGACCCGGTCAGCGACGCGTGAACGGTCCCGGCGGGAGGATGAGGTCGTCGAGCTCGGGCCGCTGTTTCACGTTGAACACGACCGACAGCTCGTCGGTCAGCGGGTAGCCGTTACAGGAGAGCCGGAAGCCCCGCTCGGCGAGGTCGTCGGGCATGATGTGGTCCGTCGGCTGCGAGAGGTCGCCCTCGGCGAGGTAGACGGCGCAGTTCGCGCAGGCGCCGCCGCGACACGAGAAGGGCCACGCGAAGCCGCTGCGCTCGGCCGCCTCCAGCAGGCTCTCGTCGGGGTGGACGAGCAGCCGGCCGTGGGCGTCGGGGCCGAGGTCGGCGTGGGCGGCCTTCCGGAACAGCTCGTCGTCGTCGAGCGACCAGCCGTAGTCCACGACGGCCTCGTAGTCGAGGAACTCGACGCGGGTCGACCGCGGCTCGCGCGCGCCGTCGTCCTCGGTGAGGTCGACGTCCGCCGGGTCGACCCCGTCGTCGCTGCCCTCGCCGTCCCCGTCGCGCTCCGACAGCTCCCGATAGGCGCGGCGGACGAGCTGGAACTCCTCGGTCGAGCCGCCCTGGTCCGGGTGCGCGCGCTTCACGCGCTCGCGGTAGGCCCGTTCGACCGCCTCGTCGTCGGCGTCCTCGTCGACGTCCAACACCTCGAACGGGGAGACCATTCAGACGGCGCTCCGTACGCGCGTGACGCACATAAACTGCCCAGAAGTCGGCAGGCGGATCGCGACGGGAGTCGAGCGGCCGTCGGGCGGGAGTCGCGGGCCGACCCCCACCCCGACCCGTCAGCGTTTAACAGCGACGCGCCCCAGAGTGGGACGATGGGAAACGCCGACCTGCGCGACCTCGCGTCGATCCGCGACGTCCCCTTCGCGGAGCTCGAAGGGAGCGTCGTCGCCGTCGACGCACACAACTGGCTGTACCGGTACCTCACGACGACGGTCAAGTGGACGTCGGACGAGAAGTACACCACGGCCGACGGCGTCGAGGTCGCGAACCTCATCGGGGTCGTCCAGGGGCTCCCGAAGTTCTTCGAGCACGACCTCATTCCGGTGATGGTGTTCGACGGCGCGGTCACCGACCTGAAGGCCGACGAGGTGGCCGACCGGCGCGAGAAGCGCGAGGCGGCCGAGGAGCGCAAGGCGGCCGCCGAGGAGCGCGGCGACGCGGTCGAGGCCGCGCGCTTGGAGGCGCGCACGCAGCGGCTCACCGACACGATACAGGAGACGACCCGCGAGCTCCTCGAACGGCTCGACGTGCCGGTCGTCGAGGCGCCCGCGGAGGGGGAGGCGCAGTGCGCGCGGATGGCCGCGACGGGGACGGTCGACCACGCCGGCAGCGAGGACTACGACACGCTGCTGTTCGGCGCGCCGACGACCCTCCGACAGCTGACGAGCAAGGGCGACCCGGAGCTGATGGACCTCGCGGCGACCTTAGAGGAGCTCGGCCTCGACCGGCAGGGGCTCGTCGACGTCGCGATGCTCTGCGGCACCGACTTCAACGAGGGCGTCCGCGGGATCGGGCCGAAGACGGCGGTGAAGGCCGTCACGGAACACGGCGACCTCTGGGGCGTCCTCGACGCCCGCGACGCGGAGATCCCGAACGCCGAGGCGATCCGCGAGCTGTTCATGGACCCGCCGGCGACGGAGGTCGCGGTCGATACGGACGTGAACCCGGACGTGCCCGCCGCCCGCGAGTACGTCGTCGACGAGTGGGGCGTCGCGGCCGACGAGGTCGAGCGCGGGTTCGAGCGCATCGCCGAGTCGCAGGTCCAGACCGGGCTCGACCGCTGGACCTGACGGGCCGCGGCGCGGGGATCTGACCGGGCGGTCCGTGGCGGCGTGCGGCGGCTCAACCGCCGCGAACACACCTTTTATTTCCTCGTCGTCAGAAGGGTGAAACACACGTGTCGCGGACCGCCTCCCGATCGCGGACGCCGCCGGCGGCCGGCCGACGAGTCGTCGCCGTCGACGACGCCGTCGGCCCGGCGACGTCGCGGGCCGGCGTCCGAGCGGGCCGCGGCGACTCTGACCAATGAGCTTCGACGTTCCCGACGACAGACGGTACTTGGAATCGCACGAGTGGGCGACGACCGGAGACCCCGTTCGGATCGGCGTCTCCGACTTCGCGCAGGACGAACTGGGCGACGTGGTGTTCGTCGAACTCCCCGCGGTCGGCGACGAGGTCGCCGCCGGCGAGGCGTTCGGCGTCGTCGAATCGATCAAGGCCGTCTCGGACCTGTACGCGCCCGTCGCGGGCGAAGTCGTCGCGGTCAACGAGGAGCTGTTCGACCGCCCGGAGCTCGTCAACGAGGACCCGTACGGCGACGGCTGGATGCTCGAGGTCGCCTCCGCCGAGGGGGGCGACGCCGAGGGGCTCCTCGACGCCGACGAGTACGACGACCAGATCGCCTGACCGCCACGGACGCGACCCCGGGGCGGGCGACGGCCCCGGTCGAACCACTACCCGGACACACGACCATGACCACGCTACCTTCCGACTCCACGCGACCCGTGGACCGACGACCCGCGACCCGAGGAGCCACCGACGACCGACCGACAGACTGCGGACCGAACGGGACGAACCGATGAGCCGGGCCGACGGCACGCCGTACGCGCCCCACACCGACGCGGAGACCGCGGCGATGCTGGCGGCCATCGGCGTCGACGACGAGGAGGCGCTGTTCGACATCCCCGAGCCGGTCGCCTTCGACGGCGACTTCGGGATCGAGCCGCGGACGGAGCGCGAGATCCGCGACGAGTGCGCGCGGATCTTCGAGCGCAACGACGACCTCACGGAGTTCCTCGGCCGGGGCCACTACGCCCACTACGTGCCGAGCGTCGTCGACCACCTCTCGGACCGCGCCGAGTTCCTCACGAGCTACACCCAGTACCAGCCGGAGGTGTCGCAGGGGTTCCTCCAGGCCCTCTTCGAGTACCAATCGATGCTCGTCGAGCTGACCGGGCTCGACGTCGCGAACTGCTCGATGTACGACGCCGCGACCGCCCTCGGCGAGGCCGCGACGCTCGCGGACCGCGTCCGGTCCACGTCGGGCGACACCGTCCTCGTGCCCGAGCAGCTCCGCGAGGGGAAGCGGGCGGTGCTGGAGAACTACTGCGACGGGGCCGACCTGACCGTCGAGACGTACCCGATGGCCGACGGCACCGCCGACGTCGACGCGATCGCCGACCGCGCGGGCGACGACGTCGTCATGCTGTACGCGGAGAGCCCGACCGTCCGCGGCTGTCTCGAGGAGCGGCTCGCGGCGATCGGCGACGTCGCAGACGAGACGGACGCGCTGTTCGCGCTCGGCTCCGACGTCGTCGCGCTGTCGGTGCTCGAATCGCCCGCGGCGGTCGGCGCCGACGTCGTCGTCGGCGAGGCCGGCTCGCTCGGGCTGCCGACCAGCTACGGGATGGGGCTCGGCATCTTCGCCTGCCGCGACGACTTCCTGCGGCAGGTTCCGGGCCGACTCGTCGGCGCGAGCGAGGACGCGAACGGCGACCGCGCGTACACGCTGACGCTCCAGACGCGCGAGCAGCACATCCGCAAGGAGCGCGCCACGTCGAACATCTGTACGAACCAGGCGTGGGTCGCGCTCCGCGCGGCGATCCACGCGGCGACGCTCGGCCCGGACGGGCTCGTCGACCTCGCGAACGACTGCGTCCGCGAGGCCGAGGCGCTGGCGGCCCGGATCGACGGCCTGTCGGGCGCGACCGCGCCCGTCCACGACCGTCACCACTTCCGCGAGTTCGCGGTCCACGTCGACCAGCCCGCCCCGGCCGTCGCCGAGGACCTGGAGACCGAGGGGTTCGCGGTCCACGCGATCGACGACCACCTGCTTCAGGTGTGCGTCACCGACCTGAACGCCGGGCGGACGGACGGACTCGTCGCGGCCTTCGAGGGGGTGCTCTGATGATCCACGACCAGGCGAACTACGAGCGAGGCGACGAGGACGTTCGGGAGCCGCTGCTCTCGGAGAAGGGCCAGGAGACGGTCGACGTGCGAGAGGACTCCCCGCTCCCGGAGGACCTGACCCGCGACGAGCTGACGCTGCCGAACCCCTCGGAGCCGGAGACGGCGCGTCACTACACCCGGCTCTCGCAGATGAACTGGGCGATCGACGCGGGGCCGTACCCGCTGGGGAGCTGTACGATGAAGTACAACCCCAAGTTCACCGAGGACGTGGCGGCCGACCCGAACGCCGCCGTCCACCCCGACCGCTCGGGCCGCTCCGCGCAGGGGAACCTCGAGCTCCAGTACCGGCTCCAGAAGATGCTCGCCGACGTCGGCGGGATGGACGCCGTCACGCTCCAGCCGCCCGCGGGCGCGGCGGGCGAGCTGACCGGGATCCTCGTCACGAAGGCGTACCACGAGCACCACGGGAACGACCGCTCGGAGGTCGTGATCCCGGCGTCGGCCCACGGGACGAACTTCGCCACCGCGGCGACCGCCGGCTACGACGTGGTCGAACTCCCCTCTGGCGAGGACGGCCGCGTCGACCTCGAGGCGCTGGAGGCGGCGGTGGGCGACGAGACCGCCGCGCTCATGCTCACGAACCCGAACACGGTGGGGCTCTTCGAGCGCGACATCACCGAGATCGCGGATATCGTCCACGACGCCGGCGGCCTGCTCTACTACGACGGCGCGAACCTCAACGCGCTGCTCGGCCGCGGCCGCCCCGGCGACATGGGGTTCGACGTGATGCACTACAACGTCCACAAGACGTTCGCGACCCCCCACGGCGGCGGCGGTCCCGGGGCCGGCCCGGTCGGCGTCGTCGACGAGTTGGCCCCGTTCCTCCCGACGCCGCGGGTGCGCGAGTCGACGGAGGGGTCGGGGTACGAGCGGTTCGAACCGGCCCACACGATCGGGCGGGTCCACGGCTTCGCCGGCAACTGGCTCGTGCTGATCAAGGCGTACGCGTACATCGCCCGCCTCGGCGACGAGGGGCTCGCCGACGCGGCGGCGAAGGCCGTCCTCAACGCGAACTACCTCGCCGAGCGGATCGACCTCGACGTGCCGCACGGCCCCTTCCACCACGAGTTCGCGGCGACCGCGAGCGACCGCGACGCCGCCGACGTCGCCAAGCGCATGCTCGACTTCGGCGTCCACCCGCCGACGACGAAGTGGCCGGAGATGGTGCCGGAGGCGATGCTGACCGAGCCGACGGAGATCGAGGGGCAGTCCTCGCTCGACGACCTCGCGGAGGCGTTCAACCTCGCGTACGCCGACACCGACGAGGCGCTCGACGCGGCCCCGAACCGCACGGCCGCGGCCCGGATCGATCAGGTCGGCGCCGCGCGGGACCCGCGGCTCTCGTGGCAGGCGCTCGACGCGGAGTAAGCCGCTCGACGAGCAGTAAGGCCGCTCGAACGCCCGCGTCCGGCTAGTCGGCGTCGAGCTTGTCGGCGTCGCCGTCGTCGGCGTCGAGCGCGACCGCGCCGGAAGGCGACCGGGTCACCGCCGCGCTCCCCTCGACGTCCGGGCCCGGGGCGAACGGCCCGTCGCCGTCGACGAACCGCCGCATCACGCGCCCCTCCGCGCGGTGGAGCGTCTCGCTACAGGTCGACTTCGCGATGTCGTTCGCCGCCGCCAGCTCCGTGAGCGTACAGCGGCGCGGCGTGTCGTAGTACCCCGCCCGGACCGCCTCGAAGACGAGCTCGCGCTGGGCCTCGGTGAGCGTCCGATCGGAGCCGTCGGTGCCGGTCGCGGCGACCCCCACGGTCACGCCGTCGCCCGCGAGCCGCCGGCCGAACGCCTCGATCCGATCTTGGTCCCCGACGACGGTCACGGTCGCGCGACCGTCCGCGACCGCCACGGCCGACTCGATCGGGAGGCCGACCGCCCGCGCCGCGGGGAGGTACGCGGGAGCCTCGCCGACGACCCGGAGCGTGCGGACGTCGCCGCGGCGCCGAACCGCCGTCGCGCGCTCGACGCGCTCGTGGTCGGCGAGCGCGCGCTCGACGCGGTCCCGGTCGGTGCCGCCGACGAGGACGGTCGCAGCCGCGTCGCCGTCGGTCTCCGCCCGGTCGTCGACGCCGGGGGCGCCCGCGTCGTCGACCGCGATCGCCTCCGCGACCCGGAGCGTCGCCGAGGGGACTGCCCGCGAGGCGTCCCCGAGCCACGACCCGGTCGGGAGGTCCAGTCGCAGTTCCGTTCGGCTCATCGCTTCCACCTCGACTCGCTCGGCGGCTCGGTCGCGGTCGCTGGGTCGGGCATCTCGTGAAATCGTAGGACCGCGAGCCCCCTCGTCGTATCGCTTCATACGTTTCAGACATAAGTACCCGCCGCGACCACAGCACCGAAGGGGCCGGCGCGCGAGCGCGTCGCCATGGAGACGACAGACGCGTTCGTCGGCCTCACCTGCGTCGACTGCGGGGAGACGTTCGACCCGGAGACGGCGACGCACCGCTGTCCCGACTGCGACGGCATCCTCGACCCCGACTACGACTACGATCGGATCGACCTGACGCCGGAGACGCTCGACGCCCGCCCCGACGGCTCGATGTGGCGGTACGACGAACTCCTCCCCTTCCCGGCCGAGACCGCGGTGTCGCTCGGCGAGGGGGCGACGCCGCTCGTGGAGTGTCCCGGACTCGCCGACGCGATGGGCGTCGGTCGCGTCTTGCTGAAGGACGAGGGCGCGAACCCCACGGGGACGTTCAAGGACCGCGGGCAGGCGGCCGCGATGACGGCGGCGCGCGAGCACGGCGCGAACGAGGTCGCCCTGAACAGCGCGGGCAACGCGGGGCAGGCGGCCGCGGCGTACGCGGCCCGCGCCGACCTCGACGCGCACGTGTTCCTCCCCTCGCGGGCGGGGTTCACGCAGAAGGCGATGACGGAGGTCCACGGCGCGGACCTGACCGTCACCGACCCGATCGACGGCAACTCGCAGATCGGCGACGCCGGGGCGGCCTACGCAGAGGCGATGGACGACCACCCGGAGTGGTACTCGACGAAGACGTTCGTCACGCCGTACCGCCACGAGGGGAAGAAGACGATGGCGCTGGAGGTGTTGGCGCAGCTCGACTGGGAGGCCCCGGACGCGGTCGTCTACCCGACCGGCGGCGGGGTCGGGCTCGTGGGGATGCACAAGGCCGCTCGGGAGGCGAAGAAGCTGGGGTGGACCGACGAGCTGATCCCGATGTACGCCGCGCAGGCCGCGGGCTGCGCCCCAGTCGTCCGCGCCTACGAGTCGGGCGCGGACCGCCACGAGCCGCTCGCGGACGACGAGGTCGACACGGCGTGCAACGGGATCGCGATCCCGGACCCGGGCGCGAGCCACCTCATCTTGGAGGCGATCCGCGAGTCCGACGGGGGCGCCGTGGCGACCACGGACCGGGAGATCCTCGACGCCGCCATCGACGTGGCGCGCACCGAGGGGCTTGAGGTGGGCGCGACCTGCGCGGCCGCCGTCTCGGGGGCGTTCGCGCTCGCGGAGTCGGGCGAGTTCGGCCCCGACGACACCGTCGTCCTGCTCAACACCGGCGCGGGCAACAAGGACGTGGACGCGCTGCGCGCGCACCTCGGCGAGCGGGAGGCCGAGGCGGACGAGGACGACGGGGCCTGAGGTCGCGGGCAGCGTCGGTTCCGGTGGCCCTACATCTCCCAGTAGTCGACGTCGTCGTCGGCGTCGTAGTACCCGGACAGCGAGCGCTCCTCGCGGCCGCCCGGCGGCGACCCGACGAAGACGCCGAACGTCCCCGAGTCGGGGTACACCGTCACGTCCGGCTCGGTCATCGTCGACAGCGCGAGGTAGCGCACGGGCTCGTCGCCCTCGTTGACGACGCGGTGCGCGCCCGACTCGTCGGCCGCGAAGGCGACGTAGTCGCCGGCCGCGATCGACTCCGTCTCGCCCCCGCGACGGAGGGTGGCATCGCCGGCGAGGACGTAGATCGCCTCCCCGTTGGCGGTGTGATAGTGGTACGGCCACGACTTCGCCCCGGCGGGGAGCTCGTAGAGGCTACAGCCGATCGCCTCGCCGTCGGCCGCTTCGGCCAGCTGTTTCCGCCGGAATCTGGTCTCGCCGCGGTCCGTCTCGCTCCAGTCCAGATCGTCTTCGTGAACGCGTCCCATAGCCGCGGCACTCCGCCCGCCGTCAAAACGGTTCGGGGGCGTGCGGCGCGTCGAGACGGGGTCCGTCGGCGCGCACCCGTCGACGAATCGGAGCCGAGACCGTCCGGCGAACCGGAACCACTACGGCGGGCGGTCGCCACCCCTCGCGCATGGAACTCGGGGTCATCGGACTGGGGCGGATGGGGCAGATCGTCGCGAACCGGTCGCTGGCGGCCGGCCACGACGTGGTCGCGTTCGACCTCTCGGCGGAGGCGACCGCGGAGGCGGCCGAAAACGGCGCGGAACCGGCCGATTCGGTCGCGGACCTCTGCGACCGACTGGGAAGTGAAAAACGGATCTGGCTGATGGTGCCCGCCGGCGACGCGGTCGACGCCACGCTCGCGGACCTGGAGCCGCACCTCGACGGCGAGGACGTCGTCGTCGACGGCGGCAACTCCCACTTCGAGGAGTCGGTGCGCCGCGCGGAGGAGACGGACGCCGCGTACCTCGATTGCGGCACCTCCGGCGGCCCGGCGAGCGCGGAGGCGGGCTTCTCGCTGATGGTCGGCGGCCCCGAGTGGGCCTACGAGGCGATGGTCCCCGTGTTCGACGCGGTGGCGACCGGGCCGGACGGCCACGACCGCATGGGCGAGACCGGGTCGGGCCACTACGTCAAGATGGTCCACAACGGCGTCGAGTACGCGCTGATGCAGGCGTACGGCGAGGGGTTCGAGCTG
>NZ_CAKZRO010000145.1 GCF_937146585.1 uncultured Halorubrum sp.
GCCATCCGGTCGGCCAGCGCGGCCACCAGCGGCAGGTCGTGCGTGATGAACACCATCGTCAGGTCGTACTTCCGCTGGAGCTCCTCCAACAGCGTGAGGATCGACCGCTGCATCAGCAGGTCGAGCGCCGCCGTCGGCTCGTCCATCACGAGGACGTCGGGTTCGAGCACGAGCGAGAGCGCGATCAGCGCCCGCTGTGTCATCCCGCCCGACAGCTCGTGGGGATACGAGTCGAGCACGCGCTCGGGATCGAGATACAGGTCGGACAACAGCTCCCGGGCGAACTCCATTCCCTCGGACACGCGCGCGTCGTGGGCCTTCAGCGTCTCTTCGAAGTGCCCGCCGATCTTCATCGTGGGGTTGAACGAACTCATCGCGCCCTGGAACACCATCGCGACCTCCTCCCAGCGGAACTGGCGCAGCTCCTCGTCGCTGAGTTCGAGCACGTCGACGGTCGTTCCATCGGGGCGGTGATAAAGCACTTCGCCCGACAGCTGGCCCGGGTCGGGGATCGCGTCGAGCATCGCCGAGGCGAGCATCGACTTCCCGCTGCCGCTCTCCCCGACCACCCCGACGACCTCGTTGCGCTCGACGGAGAGGCTGACGTCGTCCAAGACGAACGACTCGCCGCCGTCGTAGGTGACCTTGGCGTTGTTCAGCTCGATTATCGGGTCGCTTTCGCCCGTCGGGTCGTCGTACCGTCCGTCGGCCGTCGTGTGTGATGCCATTCAGAATACCTCCGTCACGGTGTCGTCGTCGTCGTCGGCGACTGTCGATTTCGACTCGCCGGCCATCCGCGTCCGGACGCGGGGGTTGAACACGCGGTCCAGCCCCTGGCCGAGCAGGATGAGGCCGAGCGAGAGCCCCATGATCGCGATCATCGGGGCCAACAGCCAGTGGGCCGCCTGCCACGAGAACAGCGCCCCGTTGCTGTACGCGAAGTTGAGCGTCACGCCCCAGTTCTGCGCCGAGTAGGGCAAGACTCCGAGGAAGTAGAGCCCGACCGATGCGAACATGACGTAGCGCGCGGCGAACACGAAGTTGACCGTGATGTACGGCATCAGGTTCGGGATGATGTCCTTGACGATGATACGCGGCGTGCTGATCCCCATCGTCCGCGACGCCTCGACGTAGTTGTTCTCGCGGATCGTGAGCACCTGCGAGCGGAGCGACCGTCCGAGCCCGGCCCAGTAGCTGATGTTGATGATGACGCCGAGGACCACCGGGTTCTCCGGATTTAGCGTCACCGCCAGGATGATGACGAGCGGCAGCCCCGGAATCGCCATCACCAGGTCGGAAAACGACATCAGTCCGCGGTCCACGCTGCCGCCCTTGTAGCCGGCGACCGTGCCGATGACGACGGCAATCAGGGTCGCCCAGACCGCGCCGGCGGTGATCAGGATGAGGATGGTCGGCGTCGAGTGGATGATAAGCGCCATGAGGTCGACCCCCGACTGGGTCGTTCCCAGCGGATAACTCATGTCGGCGAACGGCCCGAGGAGCCGCGGCGCCTGACTCGTCGACGGCTCCCGCCAGAGGCCGAGCACCGCGACGAGCGCCATGAGGACGTAGCCGCCGATGATCAACAGGCCGAACCGGGTCCGCCAGTCGGACCACGCGACGAGCGCCGGCGTCCGCACCCGCGCCTCGTACGTCTCCTTGAGCCGTTCCCGCCTCGTCACGTCGGGCGACGAGGCGCTGTCGCCCCGCCAGTCGACGGCCGTGCTATCGGTCTCAGTAGGCTTCATCTGACTCACCTGCGCTGATCCGCGGGTCGATCCGGCTGTACGTCAGGTCGGCGATGAACACGCCCACGACGAGCGCCACGGTGATGACGAGGAACGTCCCCATCATCAGCGGGTAGTCGTTGGCGTTGAGCGCCGTGATCATGTAGTAGCCCAGCCCGGTGTACGAGAAGATCTGCTCTAAGATGACGGTCCCGCCGAGGCGGAAGCCGAGCAGCAGCAGGAACCCCGTGTACAGCGGGAGGATGGCGTTCCGCGCGACGTATCGGGTCGCGATACGCCCGTCGGAGAGGCCGCGCAGCCGCGCCACCTGAACGTAGTCGTTACCGAGCACCTGGATGCTGTTGCCCCGCATCGCGAGCGCCTGCCCGCCGGCGGCGCCGAGCGTGTACGAGACGATCGGCAGGATGCTGTGTTTCAGCGCGCTGACGACGAACGGGAGGCTGAGGCTCCGGTCGACGCTGTTGCTGATCGTCCCCGCGGTCGGCAGCCAGCCGAACTGGTAGGCGAACACGTACAACAGGAGGACGGCCACCACGTAGAACGGCAGCGACATCATCGAGATGGAGACGCCGGTGACCACCTGGTCGAACCGGCCGCCCTCCCAGTACGCCTGTAGCGAGCCGAGGAAGATGCCCACGACGAACACGAGGATCGTCGAGACGAGGACGACGAACACCGTCCACGGCGCCGCCTTCGCCAGCACCGACACCACCGGCTCGCCGAGCGAGATCGACTCGCCCAGGTTGCCCTGTACCAGCGCGGTCATGTAATCGATATACTGCATCCACAGCGGCTCGTCCGGGCGGATGTTCTGGAGGTTCGCGATCCGGGCGTCGACCTCGTCGGCCGGGACCCCCTGCCGCAGCAACTGCGCCCGCAACAGCGTGAACGGACCGCCCGGGAGGAGCCGGACCAGACCGAACGTCAGCGACGCTACGAGGAAGATCGTGACGAACACCCTGGCGGTCCGCCGCACGTAGTAGTTGACCATTGCGTACTATGTGCCGTCGGATTACTCCGTCGCGCTCAGCTTCCCCTGCTTCGGGAGCCAGTGCGACGGCCACTTGACGCCGCGGGCCGGGTCGTCCGGGCCGACGACGTCCCAGTCGGCGTCGGTGAGCCACGACTGGTCGACCTTCCCGACCAGGCTCAACACCGGGATGTTCTGGTTGTGATGCCACGCGACGCGCTGGATCGTCTCCCGCGCCGCCGCCTCGTCTTGGGTCGTGGCGACCGTCTTGATCTCCTCGAGGGGGTCGATCGTCATCTCGCCGGAGCCGTCCATCGCGGGCACCGTCTTCTCGCCCTCGGTGAACCCGTGCCCGCCGCTGATGTCCGGGATCTTCATCTGCCAGCGCAGCGGGAAGTACGGGAACGACGAGCGCGCGCCGCCGGGCAGCCAGTAGAGCGCGCCCATCGTGAAGTTCGACTCGATGTACCTGCTGAAGAAGTCGCCGATCGGGAGCGAGTTGATGTCGAAGTCGAAGCCGAAGGAGTTGAGCTGGTCGACGACGGTGTTCGTCGCCGTCGTCCAGTCGGTCCAGCCGGCCGGGGTGAGGTACTCGCCGCCGAGCGCGTTGCCGTCGCCGTCGCGCCACTTGCCGTCGGACTTCGAGTAGCCGGCCTCGCGGAGCAGCGAGGCGGCCTCCTCCGTCTGGGAGGCGTCCATGCCGTAGCTCTCGAAGCTGTCGAAGCGGTCGCCCAGCCGCGTCTCCTGGTCGGCCGGCGCGATACCGGTGACCTTCGGCGCCGGGTCCTTCGTCCGCGGCCCGGCGTTTTCGGCGACCTGCTGGCGGTTGATCACGTGCGCGACCGCCTGCCGCACCTCTCGCTTCCCGAAGTGCTCGTCGTTGTGGTTGAAGAGGGCGCCGTACCCCCACTTCGCCGGCAGTTGGACCTCTTCGACGCGGTCCGGGAAGTTCGCGACGGTCGTCGGCGGCGTGAACAGGCTCGTGACCACGTCGAGTTCGCCGCCCAAGAGCCCCTGCTGGAGCGCGGTGTTGTCAGTTCGAGTGAGCAGTTCGTACGTGGAGAAGTTCACGTTGTCCGCGGAGTGGAAGCTCTCGTTCCGCGTGAGCGTCCACCCCTGGTCGCGCTTCTCCTCGAAGTTGAACGGGCCGTTCCCGTGGATGTCCTCCTCCCACTTGAACTCCTGAACGGCCGAGGCGTCCTGGTCGACGAACTCCTCGTACACCGGCCCGTACGCGTGGATCCGGAGGTCGCCGTTCGCCAGCGTGTGCTTGATGATCTCCGGGTTCGTCGGCTCGGCGAGGTTCAGGACGACGGTCTTGTCGTCGCCGCCCTGCTCGACGCTCTCGACGTAGTCCCAGAGCGCGGAGCCGGTCTTCTCCATCAGGCGGAACTGCCGGATGACGTCGCTCGCCGTCACGTCGTCGCCCGTGTCCCACGTGAGGTCGTCGCGGAGAGTGAGCGTGACGGTCGTCTCCTCGAACGACCACTCGTCGAGCCCCGCGAGCTCGAACTCCTTCGTCGAGAAGTTGTACGCGGCGAAGCGCTCGAAGATGTGGTTGCCGGCGATCCAGTCGTAGTTCTGGGTCCCCATCGGGTTCACGTGGAGGTTCGACGGCACGCCGTTGTTCGTGGCGCCGACGAGCGCGGTGTCGATCACGCCCGACCCGTCGCCGCCGTCGCTCCCGTCGCTCCCGTCGCCGCCGTTACTCCCGCTCCCACTGCCGCCGCCACCGCAACCCGCGAGCGCCGCTGCCCCCGAGGCGCCCGCCGTGGCGACGAACTGCCGCCGGCTGACAATATCGCTATAGTCGTCGTTGGGATTTGCCATGTAACGGTTATCACGTTCTGTCATCTGTTATTAAATGTTATGGTAAATAGACTATCATGAACAATCTCGATCGCGTGCGGGCCCGCGATCCTGCCGACCAGAACCGAGATCTCTCGGTAGGACGCCCGAGCGTGACCGCGACAAAAGAATTAAGCTGAGACACTCGTTACCACGGATGATGCCTTCAGACGAGAGTCGAGACATTCCGCGTCGTGCGTTCGTCCGTACCGCGGTGGCGATCGGCGGCAGCAGCGCCCTTTCCGCGTGCCTCGAGGCGGAGCGCGGCCGGCTCGGCGAGGCGCCGGGCTCGACCGACGGGGCCCCGGCCGACGCCGATCCGACGTTCCCGCGTGGGGATCCGAGTGCCGTTCCGGACGGCCAGCACCGCTGGGGGGAGTTCCTCGTCCGCGACGCGCACGGTAACACGGTCCCCCCGCAGCAGCTCGTCGGGATCGGGATGCGCTACGAGGGGTCGACGCCGCCGACGGACGCCGAGCGGGAGACTGTCGAGGAGGCGCTCCGAACGCTCGAACGAGCCTTCCAGTGGGGCACCGGAGGCGATGCTGGCGCGCCGTTCCACCGCGGACTGCTCTTCATGCTCGGATACGCCCCGGCCTACTTCGACGCGGTCGGCGACGTCCCCGCGGGGCTCTCGACCCCGGAGTCAGTCCTCGAAGCCGTCGGCGAGGACCCGGCCCGCGCGGACGAGTACGACGCGGTGCTGATACTGACGAGCGACATCGGCTCGATCCTCCTCGCCGCGGAGGAGGCGCTGTTCGGCGAGCTCGACGAGCTCAACGGCCTCCCGGTCGAGTCGACGTTCGAGGGGGTGTTCTCGAAGGCCGGCCGCCACGTCGGCTACGTCGGCAAGGGGCTGCCGGCCGACAAGCTCGACCACGACGACGTTCCCGAGGACGCCCCGCTGTCGATGGGGTACAAGTCCGGCTTCCGCGACAACCTCCCGAGCGAGGACCGCGTCACCATCGACGAGGGGCCGATGGCCGGCGGGACGACGATCGCCTCCTCGACGCTCCGGATCGACCTCGACCGCTGGTACGACCAGGGGCAGGCGGAACGGACCGCCGAGATGTTCTGTCCGGCGCACGACCCCGACGACGTCGGCGACACCGGCGACAAGCTCGGCGGCGACAGCGGCGTCACCGAGTCGCACGTCGAAGACATCGACGCCCACGCCGAGGAGTACGACCGCGTCGGCCACACCCAGAAGGTTGCCCGGGCCCGTGACGACGACTTCGAACCGCGCATCCTCCGGCGGACCGAGGGCGTCGCCGACACGGTCCGCGACGGCGCGGGGTTCCAGTTCAACGCGATCCAGGAGACGATGGCCGACTTCGTCGAGACGCGGAAGACGATGAACGTCGACGAGTACGACCACGACGTGCCCGCCGAAGACCACGGCATCACCGATTACCTAGAGACGCTCCGGCGCGGCAGCTACCTCGCCCCGCCCCGCGAGAAGCGCGCGCTCCCGGTGGTCTGAGATGCGACGAGGCCTGCGCGTCGGCGCCGTCTGTCTGTTCGTCCTCCTCGCCGGTTGCTCCGCCGCCGGGGTGTTCGCGACCGGAGGCGACGACCCGGCGACGGAGCCGCCGCGGATCCAGTTCGAGGACGCCACGGCGGAGGCGGGACTGGCGTACGAGGCGAGCGGCGGCGGCGTCGGCAACGGGAACTCCGGCGTGTACGTCGCCGACGTCGACCGCGACTCGTGGCCGGACGTCCTCGCTGTCGGCGGGGCCGAGCCGGCGCTGTTCGTGAACCGGAACGGGACGTTCTCGCGGCGGGGCTCGTTCCCGTCCGTCGACGGGGCAGTGAAGAGCGCCTCGTTCGTCGACGTCGAGGGGGACGGCTGGCCGGACCTCCTCCTCTTCGGCCGCGACGGGACGGTCCACGCCTTCGACAATGACCGCGGCACGTTCGAGCCGACCGACTACGGGCTCGGTACCCTCACGTACCCGCTCGGCGCGGCGGCCGCCGACTACGACGGCGACGGAGACACCGACCTCTTCGTCTACCAGTCGGGGTCGTGGCGCGAGGGGAAGCCCGCGGGCTACTTCAGCCCGAACGCCAGCATCGACGTCGACAACGGCAACCCGAACTACCTCTACGAGAACGTCGGCGGCGCCTACGAGCGCGTCCGGACCGACGATATCGAGGGGGCGCGCTGGAGTTTGGCGGCAAGTTTCGCCGACCTGACCGGTGACGGTCGTCCCGACATCCACGTCGCTAACGACTACAACAACGACACAATCTACGTGAACCGGGGTGGCGGGGGGTTCGAGCGGCGGTCGCTCGGCGGCTCGACGGCCCGCAACGGGATGGCGTCAGAGGTCGCCGACGTGACCGGCGACGGCCGGCCGGATGTGTTCGTCTCGAACATCTGGTTCCCCGACCTCGAAGCGAACATGGAGCCTGAGCGGTACGAGCGACTGAAACGCCTGCTCGATTACGTCATTCACTCGAGTCGGACCGAGGGGAACACCCTCCTCGTCAACCGCGGCGGCGGGGAGTTCACCGACCGCGCCGACGGTCTCGGTGTCCGCCGCGGCGGGTGGGGCTGGGCCGCGAGCATGACCGACTTCGACAACGACGGCGACCGCGACCTCGTCCACACGACCCAGCGGGTCATCAGGGTCGACCGCGAGGATCCGGTGTACACGCACCCGATGGTGTTCCAGTCCAACCGGAGCGTCGCGGGCGACGATGGGGCGTACGAGCGCGTCGAAAAGGAGACGAACGGAATGCGCGAGACCGACGGCCGGGGGCTCGCCACGCTCGATTACGACCGCGACGGCGAACAGGAGCTCGTCGTCGCGACGTACGACGCCGAGTTCGTCGTCTACGACAACGCCGCGGTCGACGACCGGAACGGCCTCCAGTTCCGCGTCGTCGACGAGCGCGGCGCGACGGCGCTCGGCGCCGAAGTCACCGTGACGGCCGACGGAGAGCAGGTGGTCCGTCACACCTCGAACACCGACTTCCTCTCGCAGGACTCCCGGGTCGAACACGTCGGGGTCGGCGCCGGCGAGACGGTGTCGCTCCGCGTCGTCTGGCCGGACGGGACCGAGCGGCGCTTCGAGGACGTCAGCGCCGACCAGCGGCTGCGGATCACGAAGTCGGGGATCGTCGTCGTTTCGGCCGATTCGACCGCCTGATGGCGGTTCCCCGCCATCAAAAATTATAAATCAACTTGGTTACCCTCTATGGGTATGCAGTCAAGCAGCGAGCAACCCCTTTACAGAGACGAGACTGCCACTCTCTC
>NZ_CAKZRO010000146.1 GCF_937146585.1 uncultured Halorubrum sp.
GTCAATCGTGAGCGCATCGTCGAGCAGCTGGACTCGCTCGACCGGCGTGGCGAGGTGTACCACGTCGGTGACGGCGCCGAAGCGGAGGTGCGTGTCCCGTGACGGGGGTAATCGACCGGGACGAGCCCTGCCCGCGGTGCGGTGCCCTCGCCGGCCGTGAGCTCGCCGACGGCTCCATCGAGTGTATCACCTGCGGCCACGTCGCGCTCGACGCGTTCGTGGTCGCGAAGCGGTCGCTGGGGGTGAGCTCCCGATGAGCGACGAAGCCCTCGATCACGCCGCGTTCCGACAGCTCGTTTGGGCGCTCGCCCCTGGTGACGCTGAAGACTACGACACCATCGTCGACGGTGCCCGGGCAGCCATCGAAGAGCATCGCGAGCTCCAGGAGCGTGTCGATGACCTCGAGCAGCGGCTCGACAGAATCGGCGACATCGGCACGGAGAAGACTAACAAGGAGCAGAAGGTGGCCGCGATTGTCACCTACGCGTCGCAAAAAGACGGAGGAATGCGCGGCACGGTCGTGAAGCCGAAGGAGATCGCCGGCGTCGCGAACGTCTCGAAGCGGTACGCGTACGACCTCATCGACGACATCGTCAACGGTGACGGTGAGGACGGTTCGCTTCGTGACGACGGCTACCCATGGGCGCTTGACGCATCCACGCAGACGGCTGTCGACAAGGACGCACCCGACCGCGGTCTCGTCGTCGACTTTGATCGACTTCACGACGACCCGGAGTCGTTGAACAAGTTCATCAACGAAACGTCCGCGGAGGAGGGTCGCTGACCATGATCTTCCACCCTCCAAAACCACCGCCTTTGGTTTACTCTAAAACTCGGTAGTAGTGCGGTGTGTAAACAAAGAAGCGTTAGCAACGGGTGCGTTCGCTGAAGCGACGCGAAGCGACGCGATCGCCGGCGCTTGCGGCAGTTCAACGCGGCCGAACCCGTTGATGAACAAGTTCAACGGATCAGGTCAAATGGACGACACACGCGAAACGGTCGAGACGGACGGAGCGGACGACTACCCCGACGACGTCGGGCTCGCTGGGATGGCCGTCGGGGTGACCCGCCTCGACGGCACGACCACGCCCGGGATCGTCCGCGGGACACGCGACGTCCAGGTGGACGAGGAGACACTTGCGACGCGCGTCATCGTCGAAGTTGAGGATGGTGACCACCCGCTCGACACGGATGCCGAGCGCGTCGAGGTGATCTAAGATGGGCGGCGCGATGTCGGACGCCGAGGTCGCCGACCGGATCGCAAAGGACGACGGCCCGCTCGACGAGACGGTGCTGCTGAAGCGGTCGACAGGTGGGACGCGACGCGTCTACCACGACGCCGAGGATCCATGCTTCGATGTCGACGACGCCGGCTACCGGTCGGGTCCGGAGCGGGTCACCCGGAAAGCGGCACAGGACCGCGGGATCGCACCGTGTAAGGGCTGCGTGATCGGTCCGGATCTCCCCGACTCTCACGACAACGAGCTGTACGAGCGGGCTCGGAACTTCGACCCGAGCGTTCACGACAGCCTCGCTGACGTCGACCTGGAGGGTGAGAGCTGATGCCGGCGTCTGGACAGCACAACGAGCAGGCGGCTGCGACGCCCGACCCGTCGCCCGAGCTCTCCGAGCGGTACGGCGAGAACCCGGCGCGGTTTCTCCAGAAAGACATCCACGCCGACAGCGGGGCGGGGACGTCTGGCGAGCTCATCTTCGCTCGCATCCGCGGCATCGAGTCGATCTCGCTCGCCCGCTACTGGGTTGCGATGGAGCGCCGACTCGCGTCGATCAACGACCGCGAGCCTCGCGAACGCGTTCTCCACGCGCTCGCACAGCGCGAGCGGTACCTCGAGGCGAACGGCGAGGGCCTCGCGCAGACCGGGATGATGCCGGTAGAGCGCCGGGAGGCGGCCGCCGAGCGTGACGCCGAGTCCGTGGCGCCTCTCCTTGACAAAAACGGCGAAGCGGTCCCGTGGAGCAGACAGTCCGGTGCCGTTGTGGGGCAGAATCGATGAGTGACGCTGCCCTCGGCGATCTCGACCGTCGTACCCGTGAGCGCCTCGCTGACCTCCCGCCGACGGCATCGCTCGTCTACCTCGAGCTCTACAACGCCGACGGCCCGCGGACCCTCCGCCAGCTCACCCACCGGATGGCTCGTCCCGAGACGTCCGTCCATCGGGCACTCCGACAGCTCCACGACGAGAATCTCATCACCTGTTCGGCGCGCCACACCGATCCACCACAGACCGAATGGGAGGCTGACGGGTGACTCCCAAAATGGGACTCACACGATGGCTTAAGCCTGTGGCCAAGCAACACACGGGTGACGACAGCCCGGCGACGGGCGACCCCACGCCTCGCACGCGGGGGTCGATACGACAGGGCCGGAGAGACGGTCGCCCTGGACCCTTCTGTACATCATGACTGAGTCACCCGCCTACCACGAGCACCTGCTCGACGCATCGGACGTGTGTAACTCCTGTCACAGAGTCATCCGCGTCGAGCGGCAGGACCTGACGCGCGGTGGGCTCACTCGAGAGTTCGAGTCGCACTACGAGCGGCATCGCGACCACACCGAGATCGGCTACGGCCCGGCGAAGTCGGTCAGCGAGGAGAAGGGAGTGTTCTGCGAGCGGTGCGGGACTGAAAGCCCGTACGACCGCATCTGGAACGACGCCGAGGAGGATGTCGACGACGAGCGCTTCCGCGAGCTCATCCAGAATACGATCCGAACGCTCGAACACAAGGGCGTCACCCTCCACCGGCAGACGCTCGCCGAGCGCGCTCTCGAACGGCGTCGCGACGACGAGCACGTCGACGACTGCCTCGGCGAGGCGACCAAAGCCGCGATCGTCGCCGCGATCAACCAGAGCGACGCTGGGCAGGACACCCGGCGGGAGGCCCCCGCATGAGCGCCGCCGGCTACGGACGGGTGGCGTTCGACTTCGCCGGTCGAGAGCTCGAGGGCGTTGCGGTCGAGTTCGAGCCCGCCGGCGATGTCTCCGGCCCTGACGGGATCCTGACCGTCGACGTCGACGGTCTCACCTACCGCGTCACGGAGTCCGAAGCGGACGCCCCGGATCGATAGCTCAGTCTGGGAGAGCACCGGCCTGAAGCGCTGGCGTGCCTCGGTTCGAATCCGAGTCGATCCATCTCCCGACGGCGTGATCTCCGCTTTTCCTCGGAGGTCAGGTCAGCGCCGGAGGGAGTGTACCGACGAACGAGCGACCGGCACCAACGCGTCGAGACCGCGTACGTCCCGAACGTGGAGGAGCTTCACGTTGACATCTCGTACGGATCAAACCTGCCAAGTCCGGTCGCCTTGCTGTGCCCGTGGTCGGGTGACGAGCGCCGCTATGGGGTAGGCGAAACCAAAGCCTGCTACGCGGCCACCTCGTCCCGGGTTCAATCCCCGGCGCAGCCCTTCGAGACGCAGTGACATACCCCTCCGTTTCCACTCCAGATGGACGACAACACGCCTGAGTTCACCGACCGGCAACGCGAGTTCCTGAACGCGCTCCCGGCGACCTCGAAGGAGATCGCCAACGCGATGGGCATCGCCCCCCGGAGCGTTCGCGACCATCGCGAGAACGTCCAGGAGAGAGGCGTCGAGCTCGAGTACGATGAGGCGACACACGTCTGGTCGCGTGCCGACGACTCGGGCGATCTGGAGGAAGATACGGACACCACGCTTCCGGAGGAACCTGACCCGTCCGACCTCACGGAGCGCGAACGGTACATCCTCCACCAGCTCCAAACTGCGACCGACACCGAGGAGCTTGCTGACGACCTCGGCGAGTCACCGCCCGTCA
>NZ_CAKZRO010000147.1 GCF_937146585.1 uncultured Halorubrum sp.
GATCTTCTCAGAATGCGCTTCTCTCCGCGCATCCGGGATCTCGGCGCCGCGCGCGTCGAGGTGGTGGCGTGCCCGTGGAATCGCCGCGATCGTCGGCACCGAGATATTGTTTTTAAACACGTCTGGGGCGGCGCCCGTTCCGCCGCCTCGCCCGTCGAGTATCAGGTAGTCCGCCCCCGCCTCCAGCGCGAAGTCGATGTCGTCCTCGACGTGTTGCGCGGAGAGCTTGAGCCCGACCGGAATGCCGCCGCCGACATCGCGGACGCGGTCGGCCATCGCCGCGAAGTCGTCCGGCGTTTCCAGGTCGTCGAACCGCGCGGGGCTGACGGCGTCGGTGCCCGGTTCGAGGTCCCGAACCTCCGCGATCTTCCCCTGGACCTTCTCGCCCGGGAGGTGGCCGCCGGTGCCGGTCTTGGCGCCCTGGCCCGCCTTGAAATGGAACGCCTGTACGTCCGCGACCTTCTCGATGTCCCAGCCGAACTTCCCGGTGGCGTACTCGTAGAAGTACCGCGAGTTGACCGCCTGCTCTTCGGGGAGCATCCCGCCCTCGCCGGAGCAGACCCCCGTCCCGGCTGCGTCAGCGCCCTTCGAGATGGCGACTTTCGCCTCCTCGCTCAGGGCGCCGAAGCTCATGTCGCTGACGAACACCGGGATCTCCAGTTCAAGCGGGTTCTCGGCGTTCGGGCCGATGACGAGCCCAGAGTCGACCGGCGCCTCGTCGTCGAGGGGGGTGCGGTCGAGCTGGGCGGTGAGGATCTGGAGGTCGTTCCAGCTCGGCAGCTCCGCCCGCGGCACGCCCATCGCGGAGACGCTCCCGTGTTCGCCGATCCCCTCGGGCCCCTCGCGGGCGAGCTTCTGGATGTAGTGGGTGTGCGGCTCGGTCTCGGCCTCCGGCTCCCCGTAGAACTCGGGGTTCACGGCGGCGTCCACGTCGTCCGCCTCCTCGGCGCCGTCCGGTAAGTCGTACGGCTCCGGGTGGTCGTCGGCCCACTCGGCGACCGCCGCCGCGTCGACGTACACCGCCGCCTCGCCGTCGTCGTCGGCCTCGATCCACGCCGGGAACTTCTCCAGCCGCTCGGAGTTGTCGTACTCGCTGACCCCGGTGTCGTACCGGTAGTCCCAGCCGTGGACGCCGCAGATGAGGTCCTCGCCCTCGACGTGGCCGTCGCCGAGGAGCACGCCGCGGTGGAGACACCGGCCGTACAGCACCGACACCTCGTCGTCGTACCGGACCACGACGAGGTCGACGCCGGCCGCTCGGGCGTGGGTGGGCTCCCGGTCTCCGAGGTCTCTCCACGTCGCGACCCGCTCGGGGTCGCGGGCGCTCTCAGCGCTCATCGGGTCCGTCGCTCCTCCGTCGGGCCCGTGCGTCCGTCGCCGCTCGTGCCGCGCTTCGCGTCGCCGATCACTGGCGCCATTGATGGCTGAATCCTCTGTCTCACGGGGTATAACCCTCCGGTGAGTGTGACGTAACCGCCCCGTCGAACGTCGATCCCTCGCCGGTCGACGATCGAGTGTCGTGTGAGGGAGTCACATGAACGTAACCGTGTTACGCGCCCCTCAGAGAGCGTTTATGTAGAGCGTCGCGTCGTGGAGGGTATGGCAGCCGAGACCGAGGCGGCCGCGTTGGAGCCGCTCACGACCGCCGAGATGGAATCGACGATGGCCGGGATCAAGCGGATGCTCAAGATCGGGGCTGCGTTCGCCGCCGTCGGCTACCTGCTGGTCGGGTTCGCGCTCTTCGTGGAGATCACCGCGTTCCACCCGCTGTTGGAGGAGTACTTCACCACTCACACCGGGTGGAGCCTCGCCGGCGGCGGCGCGGACCGGGCGGGGGAAACCGCACTCAACTCGCAGCTCGCGACGATCCACTCGTTCCCGTCCGTGTTGCTGTGGCTGAAGCTCGGGGGTGTCGCGCACGTCCTCGTCGGGATCTTCGTCGCGCTCGCGGCGATCGTCCGGACGCTGGCGCTGATGCCGCACCGCCTGGCGTACGAGCTGGCGGACGAGTAGGTCCGCGCCGACCGTCGCCTCTCAGCGCCTCGACAGCGGGACGGCGAACTCGTCGCCGAAAGGGTCCTCGTACTCAATGTCGAGCCGGTCGTACCCCGTCGCGGGAATCGAGAGGTCGACGAGACGGAGGTCCCCACCGATAGCCGCGAGCCCGGTTTTCGGCAGCGCGAGCGTGACCGTGTGGTCCGGCTCGACCGCGGCTCCCGGGGTCTCACCGGTGGTCGCGTCCGTCCCGGACGGGACGTCGAGCGACACGACCGTTTCCGCCGTGTCGCCCGCAGCCTCGATCAGCTCCGCGGCGGCGCCGCGGGGCGCGCCGGTCAGTCCGTAGCCGATCAGCGCGTCGACGACGAGACCGTCGAGCGCCGCGTCGACCTCCGCGTCGCCGTCGGGCGATCCGATCGACACGTCCATCGCTTCCAGGATTCGCAGCTGTTCCGCAGTGACGCCGTCGAGCGCGGCGGGGTCCCGGTCGAGAACGACCCGTACGGGGAGGTCCCTGTTCGCGAGGTGGCGGGCACACGCGAGCCCGCCGCCGCCGTTGCCGCCGTTCCCGGCGCTCGACCGGACGTCGAGGACGGCCTCGGCGAGTCCCCGACCGGCGTGTTCCATCATCCGGCGGAGATCGAGGCCGATCGCTTCGACGGCAACGCGGTCGACCGCCCGCATCTCCGCAGCCGTGACCGCCGTCACGGGGCGCTCAGTGGGGTCGTCGAACGCGGACGCGTCCATGCGGCGTCGTTCGAGGCGCGCGTCAAAAACGGTTCGGGGTCGGAGAACGCGGGAGCTACAGCGTGATGACCTGGTCGACGCCGACCTCGCCGAGCGCCTCGTAGAGGTCGGGGAAGCAGCCGACCGTGGCGCCCTCGACGGTGTCCGTCGGCTCGTAGTGGTCGCGGCCGTGTTCGTCGGTGTGGTCGAACTCGGCGAGCCCGCGGCGCGTCGCGCACTGGTCACAGAGCATGAGCAGGATCTCCTGCTCGGCCGCGACGTCCGCGAGCCGCTGGCCGAGCGGGTCGTCCTTGCGGAGCGCGTACGTGTTGTCGTGGAAGAAGAACATCCCGACCACGTCGGCGCCGTGCGCGCCGGCCTCTAACTGCGGGAGGATCATGTCGCCGAGCACGTATTCAATAGTCTGTCCGGCCGTCGCGAAGACGTATGCGACCTTCATATGGTGGGGACGGACACCGGCGGAATTATTGCGATGACTCCGGCAGGGTTCCCCGCTGTCGGTGACGGGTCAGACGACGACCGCGCCGAACGGGTACGCCGGCGTGTCGGCGGTCCAGACGGTGCCGTCCGCGACGTCGACGAGCGAGATCCGGTCGTCGTCGTAGTGGGACACCACGAGCCGCCCGCCGCCCACCGGGGCCGCGACGAGGCTCGGTACGTTCGTGTCGACGAGATCGCCATCGAGCGAGCGGAGTCGAGCGGCCTCGGCGTCGAGCACCCACCAGCGACCGTTCGCTCTGAACAGATCGACCGGGCGGGAGAACCCCTCGTGGACCGATTCGAGCGTCAGATCCGGCGAGAACTCGTGGACCGTCCCGTCGGCCCTGCCCGGGACGAATACCCGGTCGAGGGTGACGACGAGGTCGTACGGATCCGCGCCGACCGCGGCCTCCTTGCGAATCTGTCCGACTCGGGTCGCGGGTGCGTCCGGATATCGGTCTCCGTGACCGGCCGGCTCGAATGCGACGATCCGGTCCCCCTCCTGATCGACGGCGTACCCGTGGTGCCCGTCGGGCGCGAGCGCGACGCCCTGTACCCTCGCCTCCGGACCCACGTCGACCGAACGGATCCGCTCGTGGGTCGCGGTGTCGACGACGTCGACGACGCCATCGCGGCGGCTGCCGCTGTAGAGGCGTCGTTCGTCGCGACCGACCGCGAGTTCGTGCGGTTCCGCGCCGACGCCGATCCGGTCGGTACGTGTCAGTTCCACCGGATCGATCACCGCGAGCGCGTCGCCGGCCGAACAGGCGACGTACAGCTCGCCGTTCGCGCTCGCGAAGTGCGACGGGCCCAAGACGCCGGTGTCGACGCGGGTCACCTCGCCGCCGGGGGCGACCGCGGTCACCGACCGCTCGCCCATCGTCGCGACGAACGTCCGGTCGGCAGTCGTCGTCGCGTGGACCGGGTGGCTACCGACCGGGACCGAACCGAGCGGCTCGCCCGTGGCGAGGTCGAACAGCGATAGAACGTCGGCGCCCTCACAGGGGACCGCGACGACGCGTTCCGGCGCGTCGCCCGGGTCCCCGTCGGGCCCGACGTCGTCGCCCGCGTCCCCGCCGGCTGCGCCGCTCGCTCCCGCGTCGGCGCCCTCGCCGCTCATCCCGTACAGGAGAAGTCGCCACTGCTGTCGTCGCCGCCGACGCTCCCCTCGGTCTCGACCACGACGTTCGTCGCCGTCTCGACGGGGTGTCGGCCGCGGTCGTCCGCGTTCGCCCACTCGCCGAAGCCGCCGTCGTAGACGCGGACGTCCTCGAACCCGATCGCCCGCAGCGTGAGCCACGTCGAGGTCGGGTCGACGTTGTCGTCGCCGTACACGACGACCGTCTCG
>NZ_CAKZRO010000148.1 GCF_937146585.1 uncultured Halorubrum sp.
GCCGTGTTGATCAGAACGCCGGCGGCGATCGCCGCCACCAGCACCATCGCGATGAACACGATGAGGGTCCCGATCCCCACTTGACCGCGTTGTTCCTCGTCCGTGATTGCTTCGAACATTGTGTTTTGCGTCGGCCCCCGGCCTGCCCGGCGGGCGTTATCGTTGACGATGGGGATTTCCTACTTAAGATCACGTACCCGGTTATTCACATTGATAAACGACTCACGTCGTGCGGTTTTCGGGTTATTTTGAGTAATTTAATTACAGAATATATCAACGACTTCGTCGAGCGGATATCAGATCTGGATCTGGGACAGAGTACCGATACCGAGGGTCTGCGTCGCGAATTCGGTGTGCGCACGAGTGGCCATCCGATCGAGAACACAGTCATTCGATGGAGGCAGGAAGTCGCAGGGAGATAGCGAAGAGACCTAGCGCTCGCGGGCGGGCGAGACTGACCCGACCGACTCAGAACGAGTGTCAGCCTCAGAGCGGTCACCCTGATCGGTGGTCGCCATCAGCCGATCGAGCCGACGCTCGAACTCGGCGTCGCCGATCTCGCCCTCAACGTAGCGGTGCTTGAGCCGCTCGACCGGCGACGCGGTCGTCTCGGGGTCCGTGTCCGCCCGCGCCGCGCGATCCGCGGCGATCCGGTCGGCGAGGTAGCCGCCGAGCGCGCCGCTGCCGACGACGTACGCCGCGCCGACGAGCGTGAGTGCGAGGACGCCGACGGTCGCCGCGGGCGACACCGCGGCGGCGACCCAGACTGCGAAGAACGTCAGCGGCAGCGACAGCAGCGCGACCAGCGCGCCCGTCGCCGCGCCGATCCGCGGGCCGCGGGCGACCGCGGACTCGTCGGTCCAACTCGCCACGCCGGCCCCGACCGCGGGCGCGATCAAACCGACGACGGGCAGGACGCTCACGAGCACCGTGATCCCGGCGCCGACGCCGGCGCGCGCGACGAGGTCCGAGAGGCGCGCGACCGCCGAGCGGCCGCCGGGTGAGTCGGCGTGGCTCATCGGCGGCGGTCCGAATATGGTGGCGATAACGCAGGTCGGTACGTCCCGGGAGCGAGCCGCGAGCCCGGCGTTTCGCGCCCGTCTCGGCAGCGGTCTGACATAGTATGATCTACGAGACGCGAGCGCAAAAGCGCGTCGGGGGTGGGGGTGTGACGAGGACAGTCCGACGGCCCCGACTGAAGGTGAACGCTCCGCCTGAGGCCGTGCCGGCTCGCCGACTCAGCGCGAGCGCGTCGCGGCGTCAGTCGCCGCGGTCGCGCAGCCGCGACAGCTCCGACTCCGGGATCACGAACTCCTGCGTGCCGGGTTCGTAGACGGCGAGGCTCCCGGCGACGAGCGCCATCGACGCCGCGAGCAGGCCGCTGTTGACCAGAAGTAGGCCCTCGGCGTTGGCGAAGCCGGTCCAGAATGCGGCCGCGGGCGTCGCCACCGCCGCGACGACGACGAGCCCGAACCCGACCGCCAGGTACGCCATCGCCGTGCGGCCGGACGACCGGTACGCCGCGATCGCGAACGCGACGAGCGTCGCGCTCGCGCCGGCCACCACGGTGGTCGTCATCAGGTACAACCCCTCGATGAGCTCCATACTCTCCCTGTACGAACGGCGGTGATAAACTCACGGGAGCGGGTATCAGCGCCGATAACACGACGCGATCGCGCGGCGGCCGAAACGGAAGCGGGACGCACGCCGAACGCCGGACGGAGGGGATTCGTCGACGCGCACAATCACCGGTACGCTTATAAGCCATAAAAATCAATATCGATAACGTGAATGGTGGGGGACGATCTGATCACCGTACTCGGTAACAAATACAACACGGACATCCTGACGGCGACGGGCGACGCGAAGTCGGCGCAGGACCTCAGCGACCAGTTAGACGTCCCGATCGCCACGTGTTACCGCCGGATCAACGAACTAGAGGAGGCGGACCTCCTCGAGCTCCACGACCGGCCGCTCTCGGACGAGCACCGGCGCGTGAAGGTGTATCGCCGGAAGGTCGACGGGGTCGAGGTCGACTTCCGCGACGGGCTCACCGTCGAGGTCGAGGAGCGGTCGGCGGTGAAGAACCGCCTCGACGACGTCTGGCGCGACCTCTCGTCGCGCGAGTAGTCGGAGATCTCCGCGGCGTCAGAAGGACGGCTGGTCGTCGGAGCCGCCCATCATCGAGAAGCCGCCGGCGCGCTCGTGGACCGTGATCCCGCCCTGCCCGATCTCCATCGGGAAGATGTCGGTATCGATGTCCTGTTTCCGCATCTTCGCCACCCAGACGTACCGGTTGACGCCGGAGTCGGTCGGCGTCTGGATGAAGTAGATGTTCCCGTCGGTGAGGAAGTTCTCCAAGCCCACCTCGGTGTCGGGGAAGACGGCTCCCTGCTCGTTGATGAGCAGCGAGGTGAGCCCGTTCGCCTTGAGGATGTCCGAGAACTTCAGCAGGTAGGTGCGCTTCTCCTGTTCGGCGTCGAAGAAGAGCTGGAACATCGACAGCGAGTCGAGGACGAGGCGGTCGAAGTCCCCGTCCTCGACGGTGTCGAGCAGGCGGTCGACCGCGGTCGAGAAGTCGGTCTCGCGGAGCATCTCGCGTTTGTCCAGGATGACGATGTCACCGTCCTCGACCATCTCGTCGAACCCCTCGAAGCCGACGGACTCGGCGGCGCCGCGGATGTCGGCCTCGTCCTCCTCGAAGGAGACGTACACGCCGCGCTCGTCGTGTTCGGAGACGCCGTGATGGAGGTACTGGATGCCGAAGATACTCTTCCCGGTGCCCGGGTTTCCGGAGACGAGGACCGTCGACCGCTGGGTGATGCCGCCGGTGAGAATGGAGTCGAGCCCCTCGACCCCGGTGGAGACGAGTTCTGACATTCGTCTTCCTCTTAGCGGTCGGAGTATATAAAAGACGGTTCAGTACGTCGGGCGAACGGACGCCGACAGTTTTATCTCTCGACATACCCCCCGTTCGTGTATGCCCGGTGAAGCGTGTCCGGTCGCTCCCGGCGGTGGTCGACGGTGAGCGACCCGTCGATCCTCGTCGTGGAGGACGAGCCAGACATCGCGGCGCTGTACGCCGGCTTCCTCGAGGAGCGCTACACCGTCGACGTCGCCGAGACCGCCACCGAGGCGATCGACCGGGTCGACCCCGACCTCGACGTGGTGCTCCTCGACCGCCGACTCCCCGACGGGAGCGGCGACGACGTCCTCGAACACATCCGCGAGGCGGAGTACGACTGCCGCGTGGCGATGGTCACCGCGGTCGAGCCCGACTTCGACATCATCGACATGGGGTTCGACCTCTACCTCACCAAGCCGGTGAGCCGCTCGAAGCTGCTCGCCGCCATCGACACGCTCCTGACGCGCAGCGAGTACGACGACCTCGTCCAGGAGGCCGCCGCGCTCGCCAGCAAACGCGCCGTGTTGAGCTCGCAGAAGCCGGCCGCCCAGCGCGAAGGAAACGAGGCGTACGCCGAGCTCGTCGAGCGCTTAGAGGACTTGGACGCCGACATCGACGACCTCGGGGAGTCGCTGTCAACCGACGACTACCGCGCGATGTTCCGCGACCTCGGCGA
>NZ_CAKZRO010000149.1 GCF_937146585.1 uncultured Halorubrum sp.
GCCGTCGTCGGTCGCCCCGCCGGGACCGGCGGCCGCGTCGTCGGGGTCGGCCCGCGCCGCCGCGATGGCCTGCCCGACCGGGTGGGCGGACCGCGACTCAAGGGCGGCCGCGAGCCGGAGGAGGTCGTCGTCGACCTCGCGGGCGGTCAGCCGCATCTCGCCGGTCGTCAGCGTCCCGGTCTTGTCGAAGACGACGGTGTCCGCGTCGCGGATCCGCTCGAAGACGGTGTCGTCGAACACGACGATGTTGCGCTCCAAGGCGTCGCGGATCCCGGCGGCGACCGCGAGCGGCGTCGCCAACCCGAGCGCGCACGGACAGGAGACGATCAGCACCGTCAGCCCGACGAGCATCGCGTCGGTGGGGGTCCCGCCGAGCGCGAGCGACGCCCCGGCGGCGACGGCGGCGATGACGAGGACCGCGGGGACGAACACGGTCGCGAGCCGGTCGGCGAGCTTCTGGACGCCGTGGTTCCCGCTCTGGAGGTCGTAGACGAGCTCCGCGACGCGGTCGAGGCTGGAGGTCGCGTCCGGACCGACGGCGACCGTGAGCGAGCCGTCCGCGACGACGGAGCCGCCGACGACCGCGTCGCCCGCGACCTTCCGGACCGGCAGCGACTCGCCGGTGACGACCGACTCGTCGACCGCGGCGTCGCCGTCGACCGCCTCGCCGTCGACCGGGATCCGCTCGCCGGCGCGCACGAGGAGCCGGTCGTCGGATTCGAGCGCATCGACCGAGACCGACTCCGTCTCGCCGTCCGCGGTCAGCCGCCGCGCGTCGTCGACCTGGACCGCGGTGACCTCGGAGAGCAGCTCCGTCGCGCGCGTCTTCACCGAGTCCTCGTAGTGGTTGCCGACGGTGACGATGACGACGATGGCGACGGTCACGTCGTAGTAGATCGAAGGGGACTCGACGAATATCACGGCGAGCGTGCTGTAGAGGTAAGCGCTCACCGCCGCGATGGCGACGAGGAGGTCCATGTTCGGCGAGCGCGTCTTCGCGCTGACGTACGCGCCCCGGAGGATCGGCTTCCCGGTGAAGAAGAGGACGATGGTGGTCAGGACGCCGATGACGATGAAGAAGTACGTCCCCGACGTCGAGGCCATCGCCTCGTTGAGGTACGTGAGGGTCCGCTCGTCGTAGAAGGGGAACGCGAAGTACGTCGGGTAGATGAGGACGATGTACTGGAGCATGACGGCCATCCCGACGAGGACGCCCGCCGCGAGCCGCGCCGTCGCCATGTTGTTCGCCTGGCGGCGGGAGAAGGCGTCCTCGCGGTCGTACGCGCTGTACCCGAGACCGCTCACCGTCTCCGTGAGGTCGTCGATGGTGACCGCGTCCGGGTCGTGGTCGATGCGCACCGTGTCGGTGACGTAGCTCGCGCTCGCGCCGCTGACGCCGTCGGCGTCGGTCGCCACCGTCTCGATGAACGCCTCGCAGGTCGCGCAGTGCATCCCGTCGACCTCCAGGAACGTCGCCTCGTGGCCGTCGGGGACGTCGCGCTCGCCGTCGGGAGCGTCCGGCTCGCCCGCGCCGTCGTCGCCGCGCTCCCGCCGGCGCTCGCGGACCGCGTCCGCGTCGACGCCGACGTCGCCGAGCGCGCCGTACACGTCGCGGCAGCCGGTACAGCAGAAGCGGTTCCCGTCGCCGTCGGTGACGTCGACGCCCTCGGTCGGCAGCTCGCAGAGGGTACACGCCGCGGGGTCGTCGCCCGCGTCCGGTGACCTGGCGGTCCCGCTCATCTCACATCCCCCCCATGCCGGCGCCGAGCGGGTTCCAGAACGGCAGGCGCGGGTGCGGCACGTGGATCCCGACGGACATCAGCCCGTGCGCGAACAGCACGTAGCCGAGCGCGACGAACGCGACGCCGAGCAGCCGGTGGACCCGGCGGCGGTGGACGGGGTCGACGCTCTCGATCAGCGTCCCGTAGGCGAAAACGGCCGGGATCGTCCCGAGCCCGAGCGCGCCGAGCGCGACGCCGCCCGCGGTCGCCGAGCCGCTGGCGAACGCGTAGAGGTACGCCGGGTAGAGGATCGGGCAGGGTAACAGTCCGTGGACCGCGCCGAGCGCGACGATCCCCGGGCCGTTCGCGAGCCGGTCGACGTACCCCGTGAGCCAGCCGGTGACGCGTTCGAGCCCGGGGAGGTGGACCCCGCCGGTCGCGCCGCCGAGGAGGTAGCGGACGCCGACGACGATGACGGCCGCGCCGACGAGGAGGCCGACCCCGCCGCGGACGGTCTCGGCGGCGCCGGTGAGGGTCGCGGTGGTGACGAACACCGCGCCGCCGAGCGCGCCGAGAAGGGTCCCGATCGTCGCGTAGCTCGCCGCGCGCCCGAGGTTGAACAGCGCGTGCTGGCGGACCTCGTAGGTGGTGAGGTGCCCCTCGCGGCCGGTCGCCGCGCCCGCGGCGCTCGCGGTCCCCGACCCGCCGCCGTCGGTCCGCCCGGCGTCCGGGTCCATCCGGCTCGCGTACACCGTGACGAGCGGCCCGCACATCCCGATACAGTGGGCGCCACCGAGCAGCCCGATCGCGACGAACAGCAGGACGTCGGTCCCGAGGAGCAGCGAGAGGTCCACGCGTCAGTCACCCCCCGTTCGGCGGGCGGGCGGGAACCGGTTTCGGCGGGCGTCGCACGGGGACACGGCTCACTCCTCGACGACGACGGTTCCGTACATGCCGCCCTCGCGGTGCGGGATACAGACGTACTCGTGGGCACCGGGAACCGTGAAGGTGTGTTCGAATCGGTCGCCGTTCTCCAGGATACCGCCGAAGTCGGACTGCCACGCCGCCTCGGCGGTCTCGTAGTCGTCGAAGCCGCCGGAGGCGAAGAACTCCGCGCCCTCCGGGATCCCGCCCGCCGTCGCGGTGACGGTGTGGGACCGCGCGCTCGTGTTCTCCCAGACCACGGTGTCGCCGACAGCGACCGTGATCTCCCGGGGCTGGTAGGCGGAGGCGAGCATCCCGACGTCGAAGTCGGGCTCGCCGCCGACGCCCGCGCAGCCGGCGAGCGCGGCCGCGGTCGCGGCGCTCCCGGCGGCGCCGGCCCGTCGAAGGAACCGTCTCCGGTACATACCCGTCCTCGGGGCCAGAGCGGTTTCAATACCGCGGTCGCCCCCGGCGCCTGAGAACGGATTACCCGCCGACGAGGTCCTCGAAGACGCGGCGCTGCGCGGCCGCGAGGTGTTCCGAGAAGGTGGCGCGGGCGATGCCGATGGCGTCGGCGACCTCCGTCGCGCTCGCCCCGCGGGGGTGTTCGAAGTAGCCGAGCCGCTGGGCGGTCCGGACGACCTCGCGCTGGCGCTCGGTGAGCCGCCCGCGGTCGACGACGACCGGGTCGGACCGGGTGTCGGCGCCGCCGGAGCTCGTGAGCCGTTCGAGCCGGACCGAGCCCCCGGTCGCCTCCAGCGCGTCGATCACGTCGCCGAGCGGGTCCGCCACCGGCAGCGACAGTCCGAGCCGGACTCGGTTCGGCGCCGTCCGGACCGTGACCGACGAGACCGGGTAGCCGAGCGACTCGACGGCGTCCGACGGGAACGGTCCCGCCGGCGGGCTCCGACACCGGTAGACGAACTCGTCGCCCCCGTCGAAGACGAGTTCGGCGTCGACCGCGCGGTCCGCGCGGAACTGCGAGACGACCGCGCCGTCGACCCGGACGCGGTCGACGTCCTCGGCGACCGCGCCCGGCGGCAGCGACTCCGCGACCGGCGCGGGCGTCGGGTCGCGGACCACGATCTCGACGCGGACGCCGGCGTCGCCGGGCCGGTCCCCGGAGCGCGGCGCGTCCGAGCCGTTTCGATGCGCGTCGATGTCCGCGGCTCCGCCGGCGCTGCCGGCGTCGACCGCGCCGGCCTCGCCCGCGGCCGAGCGGCCCCCCTCCTCGGCGTCGACCGCGCCGGTCGACCCGGCCCCGAGGCGCTCGGCGGAGCTACACTCAGACGATCGCGACCGCCGTCCCATACGTCGATCTATTCGGTTGAAGCCGGAAAAAAAGCGAGCCGAACGAGTACGTCACGCGGCGGCGCCGCCGCCGTCCTCATAAAGTCCCGTCGAGAGTTGGCAACGACTCACAGGGCGCGAGCCCGTACTGGGACCATGAGCGACGAGTCGCTCCGCGAGCAGTCAGTAGGGGTCGTCGGGGCCGGCATCGGCGGGCTCTCGGCGGCCGCCTACCTCGCGGCCGCCGGGGCGGAGGTGACGGTGTACGAGCGGGCCGAGCGGGTCGGGGGGGTCGCCGGCCGGCTCGAACTCGACGGGTTCCGGTTCGACACCGGCCCGTCGTGGTACCTCCTTCCGGGCCTGTTCGACCGGTTCTTCGAGGACTTCGGGCGGTCCGCGGACGAGTTCTACGAGCTGACGCGGCTCGACCCGCACTACCGCGTGTTCTGGGACGACGGCGACAGCGCCGACGTGCCCGCGGACCCGGACGCGGCGGCGGACCTGTTCGAGTCGTACGAGCCGGGCGCGGGGGCGGCGTTCCGCGAGTACCTCGACGACGCCGAGCGGGCGTACGACGCCGGGATGGAGCGGTTCGTCCTCCCCGGTCGATCGCGGTTCCGCGACTACCTCTCGCTGGACGTGGTCGCCGGGGGGCGGAAGCTCGACCTGCTCTCCAGCCTCGACGAGACGGTGCGGTCGTACGTCGACCACCCGAAGCTCAGGCAGCTCTTAGAGTACACGCTGGTGTTCCTCGGCGGGTCGCCGCACAACACGCCGGCGCTGTACCAGCTGATGAGCCACGTCGACTACGGGCTCGGCGTCTACTACCCCATGGGCGGGATGTACGAGGTGGTCGAGGCGGTCGAGACGGTCGCCCGCGACGCCGGCGCGGACGTTCACACGGGCGTCGAGGTGACGGGCCTGGAACCGATCGAGGGCGGCGTCGCGGCGGAGCTCGGTGGCGACCGCTACGTCCACGACCGGGTCGTCTGTAACGCGCCGCCCGCGCACGTCGAGCGAGAACTGCTCCCCGACGGGACCGTGTCGCGGCTCGGCGACTACTGGGACCGGCGGACGTACGGCCCCTCGGCGCACCTGCTGTACCTCGGCGTCGAGGGAGAGCTGCCGGGGTTAGAACACCACACGCTCGCGCTGCCGACGGACTGGGACCCGCACTTCGCGGCGATATTCGACGACCCGGCGTGGCCGACGGGGGAGATCGAGCCGGTCGTGTACGTCAACGTCCCGTCTCGGACCGACCCGTCGGTCGCGCCCGACGGCCACGAGGCGGTCGTCACGCTGGTACCGCTCGCGCCGGGGCTCGAGGACACGCCGGACCGACGCGAGGCGCTCAGGGAGCGGGTCCTCGACGCGGTGGCGTCGCGGACCGGCGTCGACCTCCGGGACCGGATCGTGGCCGAGGAGTCGGCGTGCGTCTCGGAGTTCGCGGACCGGTTCGACCAGCCCGGCGGGAGCGCGCTCGGGCTCGCGCACACGATGCGACAGACCGGGCCGCTCCGTCCCGGACCGCGCGTCCGGGGAACCGATCGCCTCTACTACGTTGGGGGGAGCAGCAACCCGGGGATCGGCGTGCCGATGTGCCTGCTCGGCGGAGAGCACTGCGCGGCCGCCGTCGAGGCGGACGTCGGCGGAGGGCCGTTCGACCGGCTGCCGCTGGTCGGTCGGTGAGACCCGCCGGGGTGCGACACTCGTCCACTCTTGTCCGCCAGAGTGAGAAAGTTTTCAAAAAGTCGCCCAGTATATCGAAATCGGTTAGAAAGCCTTACCAGTCAGGTTAGCACATTTAATAAACACGCCACGTGATCGTTACCGACGCATGATCGAAACAGCAGCGGCCGACTTACTCGCAAGCGGAATGGTCCCGCTCGAAATGACCCAGACGGAGATCTTCCAGTTCATTCAGGACAACACCCTCCTGAGTGCGTCGCTCTGGGTGAACATCGCCCTCGCCGGCCTGTCGATCCTCCTGTTCGTCTACATGGGGCGGAACGTGGAGGACCCCCGAGCGCAGCTGATCTTCGTCGCGACGCTGATGGTACCGCTGGTGTCCATCTCCAGCTACACCGGGCTCGTCTCCGGACTGACGGTCAGCTTCCTCGAGATGCCGGCCGGCCACGCGCTCGCCGGCGCCGGTGCCGGACCCGAGGGAGGCGTGTTCACGCCGTGGGGACGCTACCTCACGTGGGCGTTCTCGACGCCGATGATCCTCGTCGCGCTCGGCCTGCTGGCCGGGTCGAACCTGAGCAAGCTGTTCACCGCCGTGGTGGCCGACGTCGGGATGTGTATCACCGGCCTCGCGGCCGCGCTGACCACGTCCTCCCTCCTGCTCCGGTGGGTCTGGTTCGCCATCAGCTGCGCGTTCTTCGTGGTGGTCCTCTACATCCTGCTCGCCGAGTGGGCGCGGGACGCGGAGGTCGCCGGCACGGCGGACATCTTCAACACCCTGAAAGTACTCACCGTCGTCCTCTGGCTGGGCTACCCGATCTTCTGGGCACTCGGGGCCGAGGGGCTCGCGGTCCTCGACATCGCGATCACCTCTTGGGCGTACAGCGGGATGGACATCATCGCGAAGTACCTCTTCGCGTTCCTCCTGCTCCGCTGGGTCGTCGAGAACGAGCGCACGGTCGCCGACATGGCGTCCGGCCTCGGGTCGGCCGCCCGCGGCGGCGCGACACCGGCCGACGACTGACGGCGCGGTCCGACTCCGGCGGCTTTCTTTCGCATCGCCCCGCGCCCGCCAGCCGCGGCTCCGGGCGCCGAGAGACAAGCGCTAAACCCGCGGCGGGGGTGGAGACCGTATGAAGCAGGCGATCGTCGCGCGGACGGACATCGGGATGGGCGAGGGGAAACTCGCCGCGCAGGTCGCGCACGCGTCGCTGTCGGCGTACCAGGACGCGAGCGAGCGGGCGCGGAAGAAGTGGCAGGGTGAGGGCCAGAAGAAGGTCGTCCTCAAGGGCGACTCCGAGAGTCAGCTGTTCAAGCTAGCTGACAAGGCGGACACGGAGGGGCTGCCGTACGCCATCGTCCGCGACGCCGGACACACCCAGCTGGAGCCCGGCACCGTCACCGCGCTCGCGGTCGGCCCCGCCCGCGACGACAGCGTCGACCGCGTGACCGGCGACCTCTCGCTGTACTGAATGGCCCCCGAACGCACCCTCCGCGAGGCGCACCCGACCGAGCGGGCCGTCGGGATCGACCACTACGTCAGCGACGCCGACGGGATCGGCGGGCGGCTCCGCGAGTCGCCGGAGGACTTCCGGGTCCGCGAGCTGGAGGCGTTCGACGCCGAGCCGCTGGACGCCGAGACGGGGAGCTACCCCGAGCTCGTCCTGCGTGCGACGCTCCGCGACTGGGACACGAACGACTTCACGCGCCGGCTCTCGGACGCCCTCGGGATCAGTCGCGAGCGCGTCTCGTGGGCGGGGACGAAGGACAAGCGCGCCGTCACCACGCAGCTGTTCACCGTCCGCGGGGTCGACGCCGACGCGCTCCCCGAGATCCGCGGCGCTGAGATCGAGGCGCTCGGCCGGGCGGGGCGGAGCCTCTCGTTCGGCGACCTCGCCGGCAACGCCTTCGAGATCCGGGTCGCGGACGCGGTCGCGGAGGCCCCGGAGCGCGTCGCCGAGACGGTGCGGGACCTCCGGGCGTTCGCGGGCGGCGCGGCGGATTCCGCCGCCGACGGGGACGAGCCCTCGATCGATGCGACCGTCGGGGTCCCGAACTACTTCGGCCAGCAGCGCTTCGGGAGCCGGCGTCCCGTCACCCACGTCGTCGGCCTCGCGATCGCCCGCGAGGACCCCCGCGAGGCGGTCCGGCTGTACGCGGGGAACCCGGCCGAGACGGAGCCGGACGACACCCGCGCCGCCCGCGACCGCGTCGACGCCGCCTTCGGCGTGGGCGACGGTTCGGAGGCCGGCAACGACGGTTCCGACGTCGTCGACGGTCCCGCCGCCGACGGCACGGGCGACGGCGAGTGGGCCGCGTGCCTCGACGCGATCCCCGGGAAGCTCCGGTTCGAGCGGTCGATGGTCCACCGGCTCGCCGACCGCGGCGTCGACCCCGCCGCGCCGCCCGACGACGAGGACTGGTGGCACGCGCTGGAAGCCGTCCCGTCGAACCTCCAGCGGCTGTTCGTCAACGCCGCGCAGTCGTTCCTGTTCAACCGGATCGTCAGCGAGCGGCTGCGCCGCGGGCTCCCGTTCGACCGCCCCGTCGCCGGCGACGTGGCGTGTTTCGCCGACGGGGACGCGCCCGGAGAGCTGTACGCCCCGGACACCGACCGGCTCCAGCGGGTCGACGCCGACCGGGTCGACGTGGTCGCCAGGCACTGCGAGCGGGGACGGGCGTTCGTCACCGCGCCGCTCGTGGGCACCGAGACCGAGCTGGGCGAGGGCGAGCCCGGCGAGATAGAGCGCGAGGTGCTCGCGGACGCCGGGATCGAGCCGGGCGATTTCGCGCTCCCGGGCGAGTTCGACTCCGCGGGGACCCGGCGGGCGATCCTCCTCCGGACCGACCTCGACGCCTCGGTCGCCGACGGCGACCCGCGGTTCGCGTTCGCGCTGCCGAGCGGCTCGTACGCGACCGTGCTGCTCCGCGAGTTCACGAAACGAGGACCGCTCGACCTGTAATCGATCCGCGTTCGTGTATTATCCGGGTACCTCTGCTGCCGAAACCACCACGATACTGCGACACGTTCCGAGCCGTTTTTGTGCGACTGTCGTCAATCGGGGCCATGACCCGGATCGTCGTCATCGACCTCCACGGCCAGTTCACGCACCTCGAGCGGCGGGCGCTCCGCGACCTCGGCGTCGACACCGAGATCGTCTCGGCCGAGACGCCGGCCGACGAGGTCGAGGCCGACGGGATCGTCCTCTCGGGCGGCCCCGACATGGACCGCGTCGGAAACGCCCCGGACTACCTCGACCGCGACCTCCCCGTCCTCGGGATCTGCCTCGGGATGCAGCTGATCGCGAGCGAGCTGGACGGCGCGGTCGGCGCGGGCGACTACGGCGGCTACGCCGACGTCGACGTCGAGATCGTCGACGACGAGGACCCGCTCGTCGGCTCGCTCGCGCCGGAGACGCGCGTCTGGGCGTCCCACGCCGACGAGGTGACGGAACTCCCCGACGGATTCGCCCGCACCGCCACCTCCGACGTCTGCGGCATCGAGGCGATGGCCGACCCGGAGGCGGGGCTGTACGGCGTCCAGTGGCACCCGGAGGTCGCGCACACGGAGCGCGGCGAGGAGGTCTTCGAGAACTTCGTCGCGATCTGCGAGTCGGCCTGAGGGAGTCGCGGGAACCGCGAGACCCGCCGGTGATCGAGTGGAAAAACTGAGAAAGCCAACGAGCGCTTACTCGTCGAACAGCTCGTCGACGGCCTCGCCGGCGGTCTCGACGGCATCCTGCGCGACCGCCTCCCGGTCGGGCTCGGCGTCGGCGGGGGCGTTGAGGTAGACGTCGACGTCGAGGACCCCGTCCTCGAAGGTGACGGTGACGTCGAGGTCCGTGACGGCCGACTGGTCGTAGTGTTTGAAGACGATCCCCTCGGCCGCCTCGGCGGCGGTGCGGACGACCTCGTCGTCGCTCGGCTCCGAGGCGGCGTCGGCGTCGTCGGTCACGGCCTTACGCGCCGCCAGCGCCCGGGCCGCCCGGTCCCATCGGGCCGCCGCCGCCGGCGCCGCCCTGGAGCATCTGCTGGAGCTCGCTCTGGAGGTCGTCGAACTGCTCTTCGACGCGCTCCTCCTGCTTCGTGAGCTGCTCGACGCGGACCTCGAGCGAGTCGACCTTGTCCTCGAGGTCGTCGTAGGCGGACTCGTAGTCCGTCTCGACGAGGACCTCGCCGATCTCTCGGTACATGCCCGCGTCCTCGTCGACGTCTTCGAGGGCGTCGAGGGCGGTCTTCGACTCGTTGAGCGCGGACTGCGCCTGCTCCTTCTGCTCGGCGACCTGCTGTGCGGTCTCCTGAAGCTCCTGTAGTTCCTCGATCTTCTCCTGTGCCTCGGGCGGCATGTTCCCTTGCATGGACGGACCGAGGCGGCCCGGACGGAAAAACCCCCGACTTCTCCGACGAGGAGCGATTCGGAGCCTAGCGCCCCGAAAAAGGCCGTTATCGGCGTCTCCGCCCGACGCTCAATCCCGCCGCGCGCCGACGCGCTCGGCGACGGCGACCAGCCGCGACCAGCTGTTGACGCCGGCGCGCAGCGCCACGAGGTCGTCGGCGTACACGCGGACGCGGACCGCCTCGCCGTCGCGGTCGACGGTCGCGCCGGAGCGCGCGTCGTCGATCTCGCCGACCTCCGGTCCGAGCGCGTCGGCCACGACCCGAGCGCGTCGCTCGGAGGAGTAGGTGAACGAAAGGACCGTCTCGTGTGCGCGCGTCGCCGTCACGGTCCGGGAGACGACGTTACTCGACGTCGACTTCCTTGATGCCGCCGCCGCGCTCCTTCAGGAGGACGCGGTGGCCGCAGTACGGACAGCGCACGCCGCCGTACTCGTCGAGGGTGACGTCGCGCTTACAGCGGGAGCACTTGTAGCTCATCGTCCTATTCCTCGTCGGCGAGCGCGGCGCGGATGGAGCGGCGGACGGTGCGACCGCCGGGCGTCTCGGGGCGGTACGCGCCGCCCGTGAACGTCTCGCCGGTCTCCTCGTTGACCCAGATACCGGTACCCACGCGCTTGACGTCGTCGCCGTCGACGGTCGCGTTGCGCATCTCCTCTTCGATGTCCTGGACCCGCTTGCGGGAGACCCGGCCGTAGCGAGCGCCGAATCGGCCCGCGCTGCCGGTGCTTCGAGCCTTGTCCTCAGCCATAGTAGCCACTCCTACCGCCAGCGCAGGTAAAAAGGCTGCGAGTTGCGGGCGGGCGGAGCGCCCGGCGCCGAGGACAGAAGACGCCCGAACGCGGCAGTGGCGCGTGCCTGCGAGCGGCCGCCCCCGGCGGTCGCGAGTCAGCACGCGCGAGGGACGCGGTGAGCGCTCGGAGAGCGCGAACCGCGAGGCTGGGGAGGCGCGAGGCTGCGGTACGGGGCTGTGCGGGGTGGGACTCGAAGGGGCAGCCGCGAGGCGGCGTTCGCTGTCGATCACCGGTCGAGCACGTACGGCCGAGCGGCTGGGGCTTCGGCGGCGTTCGAACTAGGGAGCACCGACGCGAGTGAGACGTACAACCGAGTATCGACCGCAACGCATTTCACTACCAAGTAATACTACTGAGTTGTATGGACGGATTCGACGGCTTCAGCGACGTGAGCGAGACCGACGTGACGCGAGCGATCGGGAACGAGTGGACCGACGGGTTCCTCGACTTCACAGAGTCGGAAGTGATCATTCTCGGCGGCGGCCCCTCCGGGCTGATGGCCGCGAAGGAGCTGGCCGAGCGCGGCGTGAAGGTGATGATCGTCGAGAAGAACAACTACCTCGGCGGCGGCTTCTGGCTCGGCGGGTTCCTGATGAACACCGTGACGGTCAGGGACCCCGCCCAGGAGATCCTCGACGACCTCGACGTGGACTACGAGCCGGTCGAAGACGTGGACGGGCTCTACACCGCCGCGGGGCCCGAGGCCTGTTCCGGGCTGATCAAGGCGGCCTGCGACGCCGGCGCGCGCGTCCAGAACATGACCGAGTTCACCGACCTCGTCGTCCGCGAGGACCACCGCGTCGGGGGGATCGTGATGAACTGGACTCCGGTTCACGCGCTCCCGCGCGAGATCACCTGCGTCGACCCCATCGCGGTCGAGTCCGACCTCGTGATCGACGCGACCGGCCACGACGCGGTCGCGATCAGCAAGCTCGACGAGCGCGGCGTCCTCTCCGCGCCCGGCATCGAGCACGCGAAGGAGCACAACACCGGCATGGACCAGACGGGCGACGGCGAGTACGGCGCGCCCGGCCACGACTCGCCCGGCCACGACTCGATGTGGGTCGGCGAGAGCGAGGACGCGGTCGTCGAGCACACCGGCGTCGTCCACGACGGCCTGATCGCTTCCGGGATGGCGGTCGCGACCGCCCACGGCCTCCCGCGGATGGGGCCGACGTTCGGCGCCATGCTCGTCTCCGGCAAGCGCGCCGCGCAGTCCGCGCTCGACGAACTCGGCGTCGACGGCCCGGACGTGCGGCTCTCCGCGGGCGACGCACCGGCCCCCGCCGACGACTGAAAATCGGTCACCGCTGACGTTTCGGCAATTCGTCCCTCCGGCGCTCCAGCCGCTTATCTGCGAATCGTCGCTGACGGAGCGACAGCGAGCACCACCAAAGCCCCAGTCGCTCGGAACTACGTGTCGGACTCCTCTGCGGCGAACACTTCCGAAGCCCCACCCCGCACAGCACCCCACCCGCAGCCTCACGCCTCCCCGGCCTCGCGGTTCGCGCTCTCCGAGCGCTCACCGCGTCCCTCGCGCGTGCTCCTCG
>NZ_CAKZRO010000150.1 GCF_937146585.1 uncultured Halorubrum sp.
AGGGTCCGATCCGAGCAAGCGGCGAGAGATTCGACCGTCGACCCGACGGACGACGGTTCGGCCGCGACGGACGACGCCTCGGACGGGAACCCGACCCGCCTCGACGGGCGCGTGTCGGTCGACGGCCGCGACTCGGCGTGATCCGGCCGCAGGCGGCGCGTCCGACTCGCGGCTGACTGAGATTTTTCAGTGTGGCTTGTGTACACATTTCACCCGAAATGACGCCCCCCGCGTCCGGTTCGCTCGACCCCGGTGGTATCGACGTCGAGGCGGTGGACTCGATAGACGGGCCTCGGCTCCGGCCGACGGCGTCCGCGAGCGACCGCCCGAGCCCCGGGGGGCGGCCCGAGGCGGCCCGAGGCGACGCCGACGTGTACGCGACCGACGTAGATCCGTCCGCCGAACGGGTCCGAGCGCTCGAAGCGGAGGTGGCGGCGCTCGAAGCGGAGGTGGCGGCGCTCGAGGCGGAGGTCGAGTCGAAGGAGCGACAGCGGCAGCAGGTGATCGACACCTACGAATCGATCGTCGAGGCCGATCGCGTGACGGACCCTGCGCCCGAGTCCACCCCCGACGACTCGGCGGAGACCGCCGGGTGGCAACCGCTCGCCGCGGTCGCGTCCCGCGTCCGGCGGGTCGCGGCGCGGCTACGGCGCTGGCGGACGTGACTGCCCCGCGCAGGCGCTCCGCCGGGTCGAATCGGAATCGCTCGGCTCGCCCCGCATCCGACGTTCATTTCCCGGTCGCCCCCGTCGTTACGGGTATGAGCGCTACCTCCACCCCGATCTCGGTGGCCCCGCGTCCGCCTGCGGTGATGACGCCATGAGCGGGAAAGACGACTACTACAACCGATCCAAACAGCAGGGGTACCGCGCCCGGTCCGCCTACAAGCTGAAACAGCTCGACGAGGAGGCGGACCTGCTCGCCCCCGGCGACACCGTGGTCGACCTCGGGGCCGCGCCCGGCGGGTGGCTCCAGGTCGCCGCCGAGGAAGTCGGCGAGAGCGGCACCGTCGTCGGCGTCGACCTCCAGCGCATCGAGGACCTCGACGAGGGCGACGTCGAGACGATCCGCGGAGACATGACCGAAGAGCGCACCCGACACTACCTGCGCGAGGCGGTCGGCGAGCGCGGCGCCGACGTCGTCGCGAGCGACATGGCCCCGAACATGACCGGCGAGTACTCGCTCGACCACGCCCGCTCGGTCCACCTCGCGCGGCAGGCGCTCGACACCGCCGACGAGCTGCTCGCGACCGGCGGCGACTTCGTCGTGAAGGTGTTCCAGGGCGAGGACCTCGACGCCTTCCGCGACGACGTGAGCGAGTCGTTCCAGTACGTCCGGACCGTCTCGCCGCCCGCCTCGCGGGACGCCTCCTCCGAGGTGTACCTCGTCGCGAAAGGGTACACGACCTCGCCGGTCGCCGCGGGCGACCGCGTCGAGGTGACGATAGAGGAGGAGGGCGACGAGGGGGACGGTATCGCCTACGTCGACGGCTACACCCTGTTCGTCGACGCCGACGTCGGGGAGACGCTCGCGGTCGAGGTCACCGACGTCAAGCCGCGCTTCGGCTTCGCGGAGCCCGTCGACGGCGCGGAACCGTCGGCCTGAGCCGGCGCGGTCGGTCGGTCCCGCCCGTGAGTTCGCCTCCGCCCGCCCGGTCGCTATCAGGCGGAATAATCTGACTCTCGATGTTATATACCCCCGCGGGCGAGTGACGACAAATGGACAGTGACGACGCGCGCTCCGGCCCCGATCGCGGTGCCGTCGACGGCGACCGCTCGACGGCGACGACCGACCCCGACGCGACCACCGACGGCGGCGTCTCGTCGGAGACGACGCCCCCGCCGAGAGCGCCCGACGGCGACGTGCCGACCGAGGCGTTCCGGGAGGTCGCCGACCGGCTCGCCGACGGCGACCTCGGGGCGCGGTTCCCGGCCGCGGAGGCCGACGGCGAGGCGGCGGCGCTCGCGGCGACGCTCAACGAGTTCGTCGAGGGGGTCGCGGAGACGGTGTCCGACGTCGACGGCTTCGGCGACGAGGTCGCGGGCGCGACCGAGCACGTCCGGTCGAACGTCGACCGGGCGACGGCGCAGAGCGACGAGGTGTTCGCCGCGGTCGACGACATCGAGGCGGCCGCGGCCCGCCAGCGCGACGACATCGAGGCCGCGACGGGCGAGCTCCAGACCGTCTCGGCCGCCACCGAGGAGGTCGCCGCCTCCGCGGACCAGGTGGCCGAGACCGCGGCCGACGTCGCCGAACGGGCCGACGAGGGGACCGACGCCGCGACGACCGCGATCGAGGACCTCCGCGTCGTCGACGAGCGCACCGAGGAGGCCCTCGAACGGGTCGAGACGCTGGAGTCGGAGGTCGCGGCGATCGAGGACGTCACCGACCTGATCCAGGACATCGCGGACGAGACGAACATCCTCGCGCTCAACGCCTCGATCGAGGCCGCCCGCGCCGGCGAGGCCGGGGCCGGCTTCGAGGTGGTCGCGGAGGAGGTCAAGGGCCTCGCGGAGGAGGCGCGGGAGGCGACCAGCGAGATCGAGTCGTCGATACGGTCGGTGCGCGCGGAGACGGACGCGACCGTCGAGGAGATGGCCGAGATGCGCGAGCGCGCCGACGAGGGGATCCGCACGGCCGAGGCGGCGCTGGAGGCGTTCACCGACCTCGCCGGCGACGTTTCGGAGACGACGAGCGGCGTCGCGGAGATCCGCGACGCGACCGACGACCAGGCGACCTCGATCGAGGCGGTGGTCGACGCCGTCGAGTCGGTCGGCGACCTCGCCGAGGAGACGGTCGCGGAGGCGGGCGACGCCACCGCGGTCGCGCACGCCCAGAAGACGTCGCTGGCGGAGGTGGCCGCCGGCGCGTCGACGCTCGCCGACCGCACCGGCACCTTAGACGACGCGCTCGACGCGTACGACGCCGACGGGACCGCGGCCGACGACGCGGTCGTCCTCGACTTCTGGCACGCGTTCGGCGGCCGGAAGGCGCGGCTCCTCGACGAGTTCGCGGCCGAGTTCGCCGCCGAGACCGACGGGATCGCGGTGCGACCCGCCTCGAAGGGGAGCTACCGCGGCGTGTTCGAGGCGACGCTCGCGGCGGCGGACCGGGGCGAGCCGCCGGCGATCGCCCACCTCTACGAGATCGGGACCCAGCGCGCGCTCGACAGCGGGGCGTTCGCGCCCGTCGAGCGCCTCCTCGACGCGAACGCGGGCCGGACCGGCGGCGCCGCCGGGAGCGGTCCCGGCGTCGGCCTCGATCCCGACGACCTGCTCGACCCCGTCGCGAACTACTACCGGACGGACGGGGTGCTCCACTCGATGCCGTTCAACGCGTCGACGCCCGTGCTGTACTACGACCGGGCGGCGTTCGAGCGCGCCGGCTTAGACCCCGACGACCCGCCGGAGACGTTCGACGAGGTCCGCCGCTGCGCCGAGCGGCTCGTCGACAGCGGCGCGACCGAGACGGGGATCACGTTCGCGACGTACTCGTGGTTCATCGAGCAGTGGTTCGCCGAGGCCGGCGAGCCCCTCGTCGACGCCGACAACGGTCGGGGCGGCACGCCGACCGAGAGCCGGTTCGACGGCCCGGTCGGCGAGCGGATCTACCGCTGGCTCGCCGAGATGGCCGCTGACGGGCTGTACCACGACCCCGGCATCGAGGCCCGCGGGCAGGCCCGGGAGGCGTTCCGGGAGGGGCGCGCCGGGATGCTCATCGGGTCCACCTCCGCGATGGTCGGCGTCCGCGAGGGCGCCCCCTTCCCGGTCGGCGTCGGCTACTTCCCGGTCGCCGACGAGCGGCACGGGGTCGTCGTCGGCGGGGGATCGCTGTGGGTCGCGGACGGCGCGTCGCCGCGGGAGCAGCGCGCCGCCGCGGCGTTCCTCGGCTGGCTCGCAGCCCCGGAGCGGCAGGCGCGCTGGCACCGCGAGACCGGCTACTTCCCGGTCCACGAGGGCGCGGTCGATCGGCTCGACCGCGACGGCTGGTTCGACGAGAACCCCGGCTACCGCACCGCGATAGCCCAGCTGCTCGACGCCGAGCACTCGACCGCCACGACGGGCGCCCGGATCGGCCCGTTTGACACGGTCCGGACGCTCGCCGCGCAGGCGTCGGTCGACGCCCGCGAACACGGGGTCGAGTCCGCTGTCGAGCGACTCGCCGACAGCACCGCCGTCCAGCTCGAACGCTACGCGGCCGAGCGCGACGGCGGGGCGTAGGCGCCGACGCGGGCGGTCGGCTCGGGGCCGGGCGCGCGGCCGCTCACCGCCCCCGACGGACCCACTCGCGCAGCGTGAACCGGTCGTACGCCGTCTCCGCCGCCACCTCCCACTCCGCCTCGTCCCACTCCGGGTAGTACGTGTCCCCGTCGAACGCGCCCTCGACGTGGCTGAGGGCCATCCCGTCGAGGTGCGGCTGGAACAGCTCGTAGATGCCGCCGCCGCCGAGGACGTAGACCGTCTCGTCCCCCCCGTCCGGCGCCTCGACCGACCCCGACGCCGGACCGGTCTCGGCGGGCACGCGCTCCCGCTCGGCGGGAACGTCCCCGACGACGTCGCGGGCCGCCGCGAGCGCCTCCTCGACGCCGCTCGCGACGAGCGCCGTCGGCGCGTCGACCGCGTCGACGCTCCGGCTCACGACGATCTGGCGGCTTCCGGGCAGGTCGCCGCGCATCGAGTCGAACGTGCGTCGGCCGAGGATCACCGGTGACTCCGCGACGCGCTCGCGGTACTGCCGCACGTCCGCCTCGATGTGCGGCCACGGCACCTCGCCGTCTCTCCCGATCACCCGGTTCTCCGCGAGCGCCGCGACGCTGACGAGTCTCACGGCCAGCGTACGCGGCGAGGACTCAAAAGCGGCCCGTCGTTCAGCCGTCGAGGCCGAGCAGGTCGAACGGGTACCCGTTGTCCAGCTCGTCGGCGCGCTCGTAGACGACGCGCGCGGCCGCCACGTCCTGGATCGCGAGGCCGGTCGAGTCGAAGACGCTGACGCCGCTCACGCCGTCGGCGTCCGCCGGGGTGCCCGGCGTGCCGGGCCGCCCCGCCCGGTGACCGACGACGATCTCGCCGATCTCGCCGTAGATGTCGTCGTCGGTGAGCGTCCCTTCCGCGTAGGGGACGTTGATCTCGCCCGAGTGGGTACACTGCTCGTGGTCGTCGATGACGATCGTGGCGTCGGTGAGGAGCTCGTCGGCGAGCTCGTGTTTCCCCGCCGCGTCCGCGCCCATCGCGTTGACGTGCGTGTGGTCCCCCACGTCATCGGGGCCGACGATCGGGCTCTCGACCGGCGTCACCGTCGAGAGGACGTCGCAGTGGCCGGCCTCCGCGACGGAGCCGGCGCGCACGTCGAACCGGTCCCCGAAGGCGTCGAGGAAGTCGGCGACGCGCTCCTCGTCGAGGTCGCTCACGACCACCTCCTCGATGTCGCGCACCGCGGCGATCGCCTCCAGCTGCGTGTACGACTGGACGCCCGCGCCGACGATCCCGAGCGAGCTCGCGTCGGGGACGGCGAGGTGGTCGGTCGCGACCGCGGCGGCCGCGCCGGTGCGTTTCATCGTCAGCGTCGTGCCGTCGAGGACCGCGAGCGGGAACGCCGTCTCGGGGTTGGAGTAGATCATCGTCCCCATCACGGTCGGGAGGTCGTGGTCGCCGGGGTTGTCGGTGTGGACGTTCACCCACTTGATCCCGGCCGCGTCCCACCCCTCGCCGGTCTCCGTCTCCTCGGCGACGTCGCCCTCGTTGACGTCGAGGTAGGCGGGCATCGACCGGAAGTCGCCGTTGTACTCGGGAAGGTCGATGTACGACTTCGCCGGCATCTTGGCGTTGCCGCGCTCGTAGGCCGTGAACGCGCCGCGGACCGCGTCGATCACGCGGTCCATCTCGGCGTTCTCGTCCACGTCGTCCGCGTTGAGGAGCAGCGTCTGCATGTCGCAGAATTTGCCGGACGCTACTTAGTCCCTTCCGAACGCGACTCGCCCGCCGGAATTACGGAGACCCGGAGGTCGTTGACGTTCGTCCCGGTGGGCCCCGTTCGGAGCAGCGCGCCCGCCTCGTCGAGCGCCGGATGGGCGTCGTGCGCGTCGAGCGCCGCCGCGGCCGCGTCGCGGCTCAGGGCCCGCTCTGGGCCGTCGCCGACGAGGCGGTCGTCGATCAGCGCGCCCGCCGCGTCGGTCGCCCCGTCGATCCCGTCGGTGTCGACGCTCGCGACGACGACGCCGTCGCCCGCCGCGCCCGCGTCGGCGAGTTCGACCGCCGCCGACAGCGCGAACTCCTCGTTCGGCCCGCCCCGGCCGGGGTCGTCGCCGAGCGTCACCGTCACCTCGCCGGCCGCGAGCACGACCGCCGGCGGCTCGACCGGCTCGCCGACCGCCCGGCACTGCTCGGCGACCGCCGCGTGGGTCTTCGCCGCCTCCCGCGCCTCGCCGCGCACCCGCGAGGAGAGGACGAGCGGCTCGTACCCCCGCGCCGCCGCGACCTCGCGGGCCGCGTCCAGCGCCGTGCGCGCGTTCGCGACGACCGAGACCGCGACCCCGTCGAACGCCGGGTCGCCCGGCTTCGGCGACTCCGCGACCGCGCCCGCCGCGCCCCGGTCGAGGCGGTCGGTCGCGGCGCCCGGCGCGTCGATCCCGTACCGGTCGAGCACCGCCAGCGCGTCCGCGTACGTCGTCGGGTCGGGCGAGAGGGGGCCGCTCGCGATCACGCCCGGGTCGTCGCCGGTCACGTCGCTGATCGCGAGGCCGAGCGCGTCGGCGGGCGCGACCGCCCGCGCCAGCCCGCCGCCCTTCACCGCCGAGAGGTGCTTCCGGACGGCGTTGATCTCCGCTATCGTCGCGCCGCTGGCGAGGAGCGCCTCGGTCGTCTCGCGTAGGGCGTCGAGTCCGACCCCGTCGGCGGGCGCGGCCAACAGTGCGCTCCCGCCGCCCGTGAGCAGGCCGATCACGAGGTCGTCCTCGTCGGCGTCGGCCGCGAGCGCGCGGACCCGCCGGGCGCTCTCCACGCCCGCCTCGCTCGGGGTCGGGTGGTCGCCGGGGAGCACCGCGATCCGCTTCGTCTCGACCGGGTCGTCCGTGACGACCGCCCCGTCGTCGATCCGGTCGCCGAGGCGGCGCTCGACCGCGGCCGCGAAGTGCCCAGCCGCGTTGCCGGCCCCGACGACCACCACGCGGTCGTACGTAGCGAGGTCGCGGGTAACCGTCGCGCCGTCGACGCCCGTGACCGCGAGCCGGTCGCCGTCGAGCGAGAGCGCGTCCGCGACGACCCGCTCCGGGTGCGCCGCCTCGATTCCCGCGAGCACGCAGTCGAGCGCGAGATCGCTGACCGGGTCGCTCGCGTGTCGCTCGCGGTCGGCGACGGTCACGGCCGCGCCGTCGGTGGCGTCGTCGGGTGCGTCGGCCATGCGTCGGATCGCCTTCGTCTCCGTCCCGAGGCGACAAGAGGGCTCGGGATGGGCGTCGAGGCGACCGACAGGAAGTGACCGGCGAAACGCCCGCCTCAGAGGATGTAGCCGCCGGTGGAGAGGACGTAGTAGGCGGCCAACAGCAGCGCGATGGCGTACTGCCCGAGCGCGACGTCGTCGCCCTCGCCCACCGCGAGCTTGATGGCCGGGTACGCGACGATGCCGGCCGCCAGCCCGTCGGCGATGGAGTAGGCGAACGGCATCACGGTGACCGTGAGCCCGGCGGAGACGGCCCACGCGGGGTCGGTCCAGTCGACCTCGGTGAGCCCCTGGAGCATTATCACGCCGACGACGATCAGCGCGATGAAGGAGGCGTACGCGGGGATCGCGGCCACGAGCGGGATCACGACGAGCGACGCGATAAAGAGGAGCGCGACGACCAGGGCGGTCAGCCCGGTGCGACCGCCCTCCTCGACGCCGGTCGACGACTCGATGTACGTCGTCACCGTCGAGGTGCCGACGACCGCGCCGAAGGTGGTGCCGACCGCGTCGGCCATCAGCGGGCGGTCCATGTCGGGCAAGTCGCCGTCCTCGTCGAGGAAGTCACCGAACTGCGAGACGCCGATGAGCGTCCCGGCGGTGTCGAAGAAGTCGACGAAGAAGAACGTGAACACGACCAGCACGAAGGTGAGCGGGTCGATTCCGGAGAGCCCGTCGACGAACGCCCCCGCCAGCGGGGTGATGTCGTACTGCGCCGACGGCAGGCTCTCGGGCGTGACCGTTCCGCGACTGAAGACGCCGCCGAGGGTGAGCGCCCACCCCGCGAGCGCGGTGGTGAGGACGCCGAGGATGATCGCGCCGGTGATGTTCCGCGCCCACAGCACGAACGTGAGCACGAGTCCGAGCACGCCGAGGATCGCCCACGGGTTAGCGAAGACGCTCCCGAGCGCGACGAGCGTCGCCTCGTCGTTGACGACGATCTGGAGTTCCTGAAGTCCGATGAAAAGCAGGAACAGCCCAATACCGGCCCCGACCGCCCGTTTCACCGGCTCGGGGAACAGCTGAATCACGTACTCGCGGGCGCCGACGGCGGTCAGGGCGATGAACAGGACGCCCTCGACGAACACCGCGGCGAGCGCCGTCTGCCACGGGACGCCGAGTCCGAGCACGACCGTGTACGCGAAGAAGGCGTTGAGTCCCAGCCCCGGTGCGAGCCCGAACGGCCGGTTGGCGTACAGCGCCATCACGGTCGTCCCGACCGCCGCCGAGAGGATCGTCGCGATGGCGATCATCTGGAACACCTCGCCTTGGCCGTACCCCTCGATCTGGATCGCCTCCGAGAGGATGGCGGGGTTCACGACGATGATGTACGACATCGCGAGGAACGTCGTGAGCCCGGCGACCAGTTCCGTCCGGACGTCCGACCCGTGCGACTCCACGTCGAACCGCGCAGCCAGCGTGTCTGAAAGCCCCATTGAACGGGTGAGTGTTCCCGGCGATCGAGTGATAAGCCTTGCTGAACGTGGCGACAATCGATCCGTATGTGTGGATCGAAAACGCGAAAGCGCGGGTTTTTTCCGGAAGAGTATGCGCGAACGTGGCTACTCGAACGTCGTGAGCGCCCCGACCGGGGCGTCCGTGATTTCGCGCGCGCGGTCCATCCCCTCGTCGCCGACGGCGATGAGGGCGAACACGCCGGTGACGTCCGCGTCGCCCTGGAGGGCGATGTCCAAGAGGAGCTCCTGCGTCTCGCCGGACCGGATCAGGTCGTCGACGACGAGAACCGTGTCGCCGGCGTTGACCGCGCTCGCGGGGAGGTAGTAGGTGAGCTCGATGCCGGACGCGAGCCGCTGGCGCGACTCGATGAACTCCTCGACCGCGGTCTCCTTCGACTTCTTGGCGTACGCGAGCCGCGCGTCGAAGAAGGAGGCCATCGCCGCGCCCAGCGTGATCCCGTCGGTCGCGGCCGTCAGCACCACGTCCGGCGACTCGAACTCGAACGTCTCCGCGGCCACCGGGGCCACCAGGTCGAGGAACGACTGGTCGAAGACGACGCCGGAGTTGTCGACGTACCCCTCGTCGTCGAACTCGACGCGCGCGACCAGTTCGTCGGCCAGCGCCTCGCGGCCGACGGACTCGACGACCTCGCTCGCGCGGTCGGTGCCGGGCAGGACGTGCCCGTTCACGTAGCGGTTCAGATCGCCCGCGGGCAGTCCCGTCACCGCTGACAGCTCCTCGTACGTCCGCGTCTCCTTCAGCATCCGCAACACGGCGACCGCCTGTAGCTGGAGGGCCGCCTTCTCTGCGCGATTCATACCGATGATCGCGATCGCACAACTATGAATACGTCGAAGTAGATCGCGGCACTGATACCCACGAGCGTGGGTCTCACGACGACCGTTCCGAGGCTCGGACCGGTGTGCTCGCAACCCCGTGCCTCCCGCCTCGCGTCGACCGTCCCGGCCGCCTCACGCCTCCGGCGCGTCGAAGAACACCGCGGGGTCGTCGATCGCGATCTCGACGTGATCCCGGTCGTCGAGGGGGCGCAGCCGCACGGTGAGCGTCCCCGCCGCCTCGGCGGCCGCGCGCAGCGGGGCGAGGCCGTCGTCCCCGAGGTAGGTCGGGACGCAGAGCGCCACCTCGGCCGCGTCGTCGGTCGCGACGACCAGGCGGTACGCGACCCCGCCGGCCGCGCCGGCGTACACGTCGACGCCGTCGATCGCGGCCTCGTCGACCGCCTCCAGCGCCGCCTCGAACTCCGACCCGGGCAACAGCACGTCGATCCGGGCGGCGTCCGCGACGGGGTTCACCTGCCCGGGGTGGCCCGCGACCGCGGTCCAGCCGCGCTCTCGGTACGCCGCCGCCGTCGACTCCGCGTCCTCCTCGACCGCCGCCCACCGCGGTCCGGGATCGGCTCCGTCCATGTCTCCCGCCTACCGCCCACGCTCCTACATAACCGTCGGTTTTCGCTTCGCTCCGTTTCCCCTCCGTTCCCCGCGCCGTCGCCGCCGATCCGCCGCCCTACTGTCAGCGGACCGCTAGCAGTCGGCCCGAAAGGGGCCGCCTCTGCCGGTAGGTTCATAACGCTCTGTCGTATGGGATCGCCTATGCCTACTGACAACGACACTCACGTCAACAGGCGGACGATGCTCAAGTACGCCGGCACGGCCGGTGCGGTCGGTCTCGCGGGCTGTGCCGGCGACGGCTCGGACGGGTCCGACGGCTCGGACGGAAGCGACGGGATGGACGGCGACGACGGCTCGGACGGGTCCGACGGCGACGACGGGATGGACGAAGCCTTCGAGCTCGGCGTCACGATGGGCCAGATGGACTCCGGGCTCGACCCGCAGGACCACGCCGAGACGAACACCGAGATCATCGTCGGTCAACTGTACGAGGGGCTCCTCGACCGCGACAAGCAGGGCGGCATCATCGCCGGCCTCGCGGACGAGTGGGAGCGCACCGACGACGGCAGCGTCCGGTTCATGCTGCGCGACGGGCTCACCTTCCACAACGGCGACGAGGTCACGCCCGAGGACGTCCGCTTCAGCATCCGCCGGATCGTCTTCGAGGACGTCGGCATCGTCAGCCCGCAGTCCAACGACCTCGGTTCGGTCTCGGAGGTCACGACCGGCGACGGGCAGGTGACCGTCTCCTTCGAGGGGTTCAACCCGATCGCCTTCCAGCTGTTCGCGACCAACGGCCCGATCATGCAGCAGTCGTGGGTCGAGGAGAACGGCGGCGACTACATCAACCGGAACGCCAACGGCACGGGGCCCTTCCGGCTCACGAACTACGAGTCGGGGAATCAGGTGGTCTACGAGCCGAACGAGGAGTACTGGGACGGCGCCCCCGAGGTCGACGAGCTCACGATGAGCGCCTCCAGCGAGTCGAGCACGCGGGTCAACCAGCTGCTCGCCGAGGAGACCGACATCGTGACCAACGTCCCGCCGAACGAGGTGTCGCGGGTCAACGGCTCGGACGTGGCGACGATCAACTCCGTGCCGAGCGCGCGGATCATCTTCCTCCAGATGCGCTACGACGTGGAGCCGTTCTCCAGCCAGCAGTTCCGGCAGGCGATGAACCACGCGGTCGACGTCGAGAGCATCATCGAGAACGTGCTCAACGGATTCGGGAACCTCACCGCCCAGCCGACCCTCGACGGCCACGTCGGCTACAACCCCGACATCGACCCGTACCCGTACGACCCTGAGGAGGCCGAGCGGCTCGTCGAGGAGTCCGGTCACGCGGGCGTCGAGATCACCCTCGAGACGCCGATCGGTCGGTACCTCCGGGACGTGGAGATCGCGCAGGCGGCGGCCAGCCAGATCGATTCGCTGTCGAACGTCTCCTGTGAGGTCGAGCAGCGCGAGTTCTCCGCGCTCGTCCAGGACGTCACCGCGCCGAACATCGAGGACCGCCCCCACTTCAACCTCCTCGGCTGGGGCAACGGGGAGTTCGACGGCAGTCAGACTCTGACGCCGCTGCTCTCCTCCGAGGGCGCGCTGACGGTGCTGAAGAACGACGAGCTCGACGGGCTGCTCACGGACGCCGAGGCGACCGAGGACCCCGACGAGCGCGTCGACATCCTCCAGGAGGCGAACCAGCTCGCCCACGACCTCGCGCCGTGGGTGTTCATGCACCAGCAGTTCAGCGTCTACGGCGTCTCCAGCGACATCTCCTGGGAGCCGCGGGCCGACGAGTTCATCGACCCGGACACCGCGACGCAGCAGTAACGTCGTCTCTACCCGTCAACACCGTTATTAATGTCATTCGGACGATTCGCACTCAAAAGAAGCCTCCAGGGGATCGGCGTCGTATGGGGCGTCGTCACCGTCGTGTTTGCGCTCCGGTTCGTCACGCCGGGCAGCCCGATCAACGCGGTCGCGCCGCTCGACGCCACGCAGGAGACGCGACAGGCCATCGCCGCTGAACTGGGGCTCAACCAGCCGCTGTACGTCCAGTACGGCCAGTACGTCTTCGAACTGCTCCAGGGCGACATGGGTCGCTCGTACATCCGCGGGCAG